>JBIOYR010000074.1:0-4321 GCA_044870245.1 Aestuariivirgaceae bacterium
GTCTGGGCGTTTTCGTTCTCGATCGGCAGCATAGCCAGGAGCAGCCTGCAGGAATTGCACGATGCCTCTATCGGCATCGCCGACGAGGATCAATCTGCTCTATCGCGACGAATTTCTCAGGTGTTCCTGCCGCCCTATTTCAAGACTCCTCGGCCGATTGCCACGCACGACATCGAGCGCCTGATGAACACCGGGGCGCTCACGTTCGTGATCGACATCCCACCCAACTTCCAGCGCGACCTGGCGGGCGGCCGCCAGCCCCGGCTACAGGTCTATGTTGATGCGACCGCAATGATGCAGGCAGGCATCGGCGCCGGTTATATCCAGCAGATCATCTCTACGGAACTCAACAACTTTCTGTCACGATCCGAGGTCGTGCCGCGCCCGCCGGTCAATCTCGACGTCCGCATCGCCTTCAATCCAAATGTTACGACCGCCTGGTTCACCAGCGTGATGGCGATCATCAATGACGTGACCATGCTCGCGGTCATTCTTGCTGGCGCGGCTATCGTCCGCGAGCGCGAACACGGCACCATGGATCATCTGCTGGTGATGCCGTTAACGCCGTTTGAAATCGCCATGTCCAAGATCTGGTCGAATGCGTTGGTGATCACGGTTGCGGTTGGCCTCTCGTTGACCGTCGTGGTGCGCGGCCTGCTCGGCGTTCCCATTGCCGGGTCCATCCTTCTGTTCCTGGCCGGCGTCGTGATCTATCTGTTCTTTGCAACGGCGATCGGAATCTTTCTCGGCACCGTCGCGCGTTCGATGCCGCAGCTCGGACTGCTTTACATGCTGGTCGCGATTCCCATGAACATGCTGTCCGGTAGCAACACGCCGCTCGAGAGCATGCCGCCCTTTCTGCGCACCGTCATGCAGGCATCGCCGTCCACGCACTTCGTCTCGTTTGCCCAGGCAATCCTCTACCGGGGCGCGGGGTTCGACACGGTCTGGCCGCAGTTTCTCGCGGTCGCCTTGATCGGTGGGCTGTTCTTGGGCCTTGCTCTTCTGCGGTTTCGCCGGGTCACCGCCCAAGCGACGTGACATTGCTCTGGTCAGCCCCAAGCGCACAAGATACGGCAAGGCGGGCAGCCTCTGAGCGCTTTGGGCGGCGTATAGCCGCGGCGGGGGGATACGGTGCGCGATGACGTGATCACAGGCGGCATTGAGGAGCCGACGCTTGACCAGAAGGTCGACTTCCTGAGCCGCTCCAGCGCCTATGGCCCTTCGGTAACGGGAGCGCTCAGCCGAGAGACCCATATGTCCTGGGTATTTCTCGCCGGCGACCGGGTCTACAAGCTCAAGAAACCGGTCCGCTTTCCCTATCTCGATTTCTCGACCTTGCGGCGGCGGGAGGCCGCCTGCCGGGCTGAGCTCAGACTCAATCGTCGGCTGGCGTCGGACGTCTATCTCGACGTGGTACCCCTCACCGCAACGCCGCACGGACTCGCGATCGGTGGCGATGCAAAAGTCGTCGACTGGCTCGTGGTCATGCGACGTCTCGACGAGGCTCAGACGCTCGAACATGCCATCCTGGAGGATCGCCTCGCACCGTGGCAGCTCGATAGGCTCATCGCCACGCTTGTACAGTTCTATCGCCGGGCAGAGCCGGTTTTTCTGTCGCCCGCGGTCCATCTGCGCGACTGGCGCAAAAGCTTGTCGGACAATCGGCGCGTGCTGCTCGACCCGCGCCTCGGGCTGCCTTCGGGGCTCGTCCGCCGCATTGCCAGTTCTCAGGCCAAATTCCTTTCCGAGCAGCCGCGGGCGCTGGCCAAGCGCGTTTGCGAGCGTGGCATCATCGATGGGCACGGCGACCTGCGCCCTGAGCATATTTGGCTGGGTGATCCGGTGAGGATCATCGATTGCCTCGAGTTCAATCCGCGCTTGCGAGCCGTCGATCCATTCGACGAAATCGCGTTCCTGAGCCTTGAATGCGATCGGCTCGGCGCCGGCTGGGCGGGTAAATACATCGCGCGCCGTGTCATGCGCGGCTTGCGGGATGGGCTGTCCGAGGAGCTGTTTCTGTTCTACCGCTGTCACCGCGCGATGCTGCGTGCGCGTCTGGCCATTGCCCACCTGTTGGAGCCGAATCCCCGCACGCCTGAGAAATGGCCGCGCCTTGCCCGCGCCTATCTGCGGATTGCGGCCGCAGATGCGATCCGGCTCGAACGGTCGGTCAAAAGACAAGCAAATCGGCCAGCGCAGTCCCCTCCTCGAGCCTCCGGATCACTTCGGCAACAAGCGGCGCCGCGGGAAGCACGTCGACCTTGTCGAGCGCGGCCCGAGTGGCAAGCCGGAACGCCGGCACGGCGTCCGTGATAACGAGCCGCTCGATGGCGGGATCTGCCAGAACCTCGGCGGCCCCTGACATGAACAGACCGTGGGTCACGAGAGCAATCACCCGTCGCGCTCCCGCAGCTCGAGCTGCCCGTGCGGCCCGCAGCAGCGTGCCTCCGGTGCTGATCAGGTCGTCGATAACCAACGCGGTCGTTCCAGCCACATCGCCGACGAAGAGGTCGCCCGAGACCACGCCGGCGCTGCGGTGCTTGTCGGCAAATGCTTTGCCCACCGGACTGCCGAGTACCTCCTCGAGCGCCTCGCGGAACAGCTCCGCCCGCTTGGCGCCACCCGGATCCGGAGACACGACGGTGTATTTCTCGTCCTTCAGGGCCCGCACATAATCGACGAACAGCGGTGTGGCGGTCAGTGAGATAGCGCGGCAGCGGAACGCGTTCTCGAATGCGACCGGGTTATGGACCTCGAGCGTGACGACACAATCGGTCCCGACCGCCTCGAACATGCTCGCGATGTAACGAGTGGTGACCGGATCGCTCGGCTTGGTCCGACGATCTTTGCGGGCATAACAGAGGTATGGCACAACCGCCGTGACACGGGCGGCACCGGCGTCCTTCAACGCTCCGATGAAAAACAGGAGCCGGCAGAGCTTGTCATTTTCCGTCTCCGACGGGCCGCCGTGCAGGCTCTGGACGACGTACACACTCGCGCCAGTGACCGGCTCGAGCGGGCGCGCCTTATGCTCGCCGTCTTCGAATTCCCGTTCTTCATGCGCGGCCACCTTGCAGCCGAGCGCTTGCGCGACTGCCGTGCCGAAGGCGGCCGTTGCTTGCAGCACGAACAGTCGAAAGCGAGGGCCCGCGCCAGCATTCGGGGGAGCGTCACCTCTCGTCCGGATTGCGTACGCTGTCATCGATAGCTCCCTTCCCGGCAACCCGGCCGGCACTATGAACACCAGCCGTCACGTCTCGGGCACGTTCTCGGCCAGCTCTGCAAGCCACACAGCCGCGCCCGCATCCGCCGGGGCTCGCCAATCGCCCCGCGGGGAGAGCGAGCCACCGGAGGACATTTTCGGACCATTCGGCAAAGCCGAGCGCTTGAACTGATTGGCGAAGAATCGCTGCAGAAACAGCGCCAACCAATGGCGAATTTCCCGGAGGCCATAGGCGCGCCGGTACACAGACGGGATGTCGACAGGCCAGGTCCCCCGCTCGGCATCGCCCCACGCGTGATGCGCCAGGAAGACAATTTTCGACGGTCTGAAGCCATATCGAGTGAGGTAGAATAGATTGAAGTCCTGCAGTGCATAGGGACCGATCATCTGTTCGCTCGACTGAATCCTCCCACTCGCACCGGCTGGAACCAGCTCGGGAGAGATTTCAGTGTCGAGCACGGCGCGCAGAATGCCCGCCGTCTCATCGCTGACCTCGCCTGAGCCCGCCACGAAGCGAATGAGGTGCTGAATGAGCGTCTTCGCTACCGAGGCGTTGACATTGTAGTGCGACATCTGGTCGCCGACCCCATAGGTGCACCAACCCAGCGCCAGTTCGGAGAGATCTCCGGTGCCGACCACCAGGCCCTGGTTCTGGTTCGCCAGCCGAAACAGATAGTCAGTGCGAAGTCCGGCCTGGACGTTCTCGAAGGTGACGTCGTAGACCGGCTCGCCACTTGCAAAGGGATGCCTAAGGTCGGCCAGCATCTGCCGCGCTGCAGGTCTGATATCAATTTCGCCACCTGTCACACCCAAGGCGCGCATCAGCGCCCAGGCGTTGCGCTTGGTCTGATCGGATGTCGCAAAGCCCGGCAACGTGTAGGCGAGCACGTTGCTGCGCGGGAGATCCAGCCGATCCATCGCGCGCGCCGCAACGATCAGCGCCTGCGTCGAATCGAGACCGCCGGATACGCCGATGACGGCCCGCTCGATCTTGGACGCCTGCAGCCGGGTCGCCAGTCCTTGAATTTGAATGTTGTAGGCTTCGTAACAGTGCTCGCGCAGCTTGGCAGGATCGGAGGGAACGAAGGGAAAGCG
>JBIOYR010000075.1:0-11042 GCA_044870245.1 Aestuariivirgaceae bacterium
ATGCAGGCGCGAGATGCGCCCGCCGCCCGCCATATAGAGCATGTCGCCCTGGCCCAGGAGCTGCTCGGCGCCCTGCTCGCCCAGAATGGTGCGGCTGTCGATCTTGGAGGTGACCTGGAAGCTGATGCGGGTGGGGAAGTTCGCCTTGATGGTGCCGGTGATGACGTCGACCGAGGGCCGTTGAGTCGCCATGATGACGTGGATGCCGGCGGCGCGCGCCATCTGGGCGAGGCGCTGGACGGCGCCTTCGATGTCCTTGCCGGCGACCATCATCAGGTCGGCCATCTCGTCGATGATGACGACGATGAAGGGGATGGGCCTGAGGTCCATCAGCTCCTTCTCGAAGATCGGCTCGCCGGTCAGCTCGTCATAGCCGGTCTGAACGGTGCGCGACACGGTCTCGCCCTTGGCCAGCGCCTGGGCGACACGCTGATTGAAGCCGTCGATGTTGCGGACCCCGAGCTTCGACATCTTGCGATAGCGGTCCTCCATCTCGCGCACCGCCCATTTGAGAGCGACCACGGCCTTGCGCGGATCGGTCACCACCGGGGCGAGGAGATGGGGGATGCCCTCATAGACCGACAGCTCGAGCATCTTCGGATCGATCATGATCAGGCGGCAGCGCTCGGGGGTCAGGCGATAGAGCAGCGACAGGATCATGGTGTTGATGCCGACCGACTTGCCGGAGCCGGTGGTGCCGGCGATCAGCAGATGCGGCATGCGTGAGAGATCGGCGAAAATCGGCTCGCCGCCGATGTTCTTGCCAAGCGCCAGGCAAAGCGCCTGGCCGGTCTTCTCATAGGCCTCGGAGCCAAGCAGCTCGCGCAGGAAAACGGTCTCGCGCTTGGCATTGGGCAGCTCGATGCCGATGACATTGCGGCCGGGCACGACGGCGACGCGAACCGAGACCGCGCTCATCGAGCGGGCGATGTCGTCGGCAAGGCCGATGACGCGCGAGGATTTGATGCCGGGGGCCGGCTCGAGCTCGTAAAGGGTGACGACCGGACCCGGACGCACATGGATGATCTCGCCGCGGACGCCGAAATCCTCGAGCACGCCCTCGAGCATGCGGGCATTGTGCTGCAGCACCTCGTCGGAGAGGTCGACAGCGCGGCCGAGATGCTTCGGCTCGGCGAGAAAGGACAAGGGCGGAATCTCGAACTTGCCGCGAGGAGCGGGGCGGCCGCGCGCACCCGGCTTCACCGGACCGGCCGCCTTGGTGACGCGCTTCCTGGGGGCCGGCGGCTCCTCGTCCTCCTCGAGCGCGTCCTCTTCCTCGTCCCCTTCCTCTTCCTCCTCGTCCTCGGCGGCTTCGTCGTCCTCGGAGTCTTCTTCCGCCTCCTCGTCGTCCTCGTCGATCGCGACCTTGGAGCGCCGGCCGGAACCGATCAGCCGCGGCTCGACCCGCACCACCTTGGCCTCACGCTGCGCCGCGGCCTCGGCCTTGGCGGTGGCGGCCTTGGCGGCAGCAGCGGCGACCTTGGCCGGCTTGCGGCGGCGCTTGCGGTGGAACAGGCGGCGCAGGAAGCCGCCGAAGCGGTGCACGGTGCCGGCGCAAAAGCCGAAGATCGCGGCGACCATCGCCTCGACGCGCTCGCCGAACACGCCGGTCCAGGCGACGACGTCATCGCTGCGAATGCCGAGCGCGTTGCAGCTCAGCACGATGAAGGCGCCGGCGCTGACGGCGCAGGCGGCACCGCGGGCGACGCCGTCATGCATGGCAAGGCCCATGAGGCTGACGGTAAGGCTGTAGATGACATCGCCAATGCCGCCGCCAAGCCCGGTGCCGAGCACCCAGCCGTCGGGAACCGGAAAGCTGGCGAGAAGGGAGGCGGCGGCCGCGCTGGCGAGCGGCCATGATAGGAGGCGGCGCAGCGGGCGATCGAGCGGCGCGTGGCCGAGCAGGGTGAAGGCCCAGGCGAGCGGAATGACGGTCAAGGGAATGGTGCCGAGGCCGAGGCCCTGCATCAGCTCGTCGGCGAAGGCGGCGCCGGGCCAGCCGAGCACATTCTGCGGCACCGCATCGGTGGCGTGATTGAAGGAGGGATCATCGGCACGCCAGCTGGCGAGGCTCACCGCGGCGAGGCCGGTGGCGCCGATCAGGGAAAGGCCGCTCAGCTCGAGGAAGCGGTTGCGGAGGAAGCGCCGCAAGCCTTCCGGAACAGCACTGTCGCTGGTTTCGAGTGACGGATGGAGTGACATCGCAAAGCGGTTTCGCAACAGGCCTCAAAGGCACTGTTGCGAGGGCGCGGTTAAGGATTGGTTAACGTGGACGCATCGGCAGCCGGCGGCCGGCAGTGACCGCCTGTTGCCGATTGATCAATTCCCTAGACGTAGTCGTCGATATCGAAACCCCAGCTATCCGCGGTCGAAGAGCTGTCTTCCGACACTTTCTCGATCTCCTCGGGCGAAGAGCGAGCTACCGGTGGTGCTGCTTCTCGGTTCTTGAGTTTCAAGAGCGGCTCACCCTCCGAACCTATGTCTTGAAAAAGAAATGCAGTCTTATCCGTTCGCTCGTAGGGAGGGGGCGCCGGACGCGTCACGGAAGCTGAAGGCGCTGGAGCGGTCGAAGGCAAGGCTTGGTCGGGAGACATCACGAGAATGAGCAGGTCGCCGCCAATCGGACGCGTCAGGCGTTCTCTTATGGCTTCCGACCGGGTGTGAATGAACGTCATCAGCTCTCCAAAATCCTTCTCACCGAAATCCTTCGGAATTCGCTGTGGATCGTCGACGCCGGCGAGAATGGTATTGACACAGTCAACGTAGTGGGATCGAAGCGGGACATCACCAGGTGGAACCTGCTTGAAGAGATGGCCGAAGTCCTTGAGTTCCTTCAGCGCCTCCAGCCTCTTCTTCATGGTCGCCGCCGTCGAACGGGCAACCATTTGCGTGAATGCGGATTGCAGCATTTCCGCAGGGTTCGTCGCCTTGAACACCGCTTGCAAGGCCTCGTCGGGGATTGGTCCGAAATCTTCCAATGCCGCCGCGGCCTCCGCCGAAACCGCTACGACCAGTGCCTTCTCCCGGAGACGGATACCCGTGGGGTGGCTTGCCAGATCGTCCAGAACGCCATCTGCGGTGTCGGTCGGGGGGAGAAGCACCATGATGCGCAATCGATCATCCGCCGGGGCAGCCGCCCAGACATGACGGTCCTGCCGGACGATGAATCCGTATTCGTCCCCGGCAGGCTCGAACGTCCGGTCATGCGAAAGCAGGTCCTCGTTCAGCTTCCTGCAATGATCGAGCCCCTTGCCGGAGAAGCTCAACGCGATGGCACCATTGCCGGGCTCAATGGAAAAGCATTCCCGGACATCCGCGGTCGATGGTGCCAGAAATTGGCTGGTTTGCTCGTCATATTGGCGAAAATTGCTGCCACGGGCGGCGTAGATGCCCTTTGGCAGCCGGGGAAGCGATCTGAGATCATCCGCGGCGTCTTGGGATTTTCGCTCCCGCTGTGGGTTCGGACCCAATTCGAACCGCGGGAGATAGCCGTTATCGGCAATGCCCTTGATGAATTTTTCCGTGTTCTGTATCTCGCTCGAGGCAAAGCCCTCTCGTAGCGCCGATTTGACGCGGTCGAGCTTCGTGGTCTTGTTCTGGATCTTCCAGTCGCGAAGAGCCTGCCTGTTCTTGCCGATCGTGCTGTCCCAGGCAGTGTCGAACAGTGTCGCCCTGTAGACGGTATCGGTTGCAGCATTTCGCTGATCATGCGCATCCCGCTGGCTTGCTCTGTCCAGGAGCTGACGAAGGCCCTGCCAGTCTGCGGTGAATTCACGGTCGGCCGTCGCCCAGACAATGGCGGCACGCGCGTCCATTCGGTCGAAGTTTCTTTGGAACATGCCTTCGACGCCCGGTTTGTCGCCGCGGGCAGCCTTCCAGAGCACGGCCACGGCGCGCTTGAAGCCGAGGTCTTTCAAAGTGCCGAGCGGTGTTTGGTTGATGAATTTGAACGATCCGATTTGGTCGGCCATGCAGTCTTCCCCCGATCATCTTGGATCGATATTAGTCGACCGGGAGAGGCTGGGCTGTGCCGTTCGGCACAGATGGCCGTTGGAAAAATGGTTGCGGCTGAACGGGGGTGGCCGTTCAGCCGCAAGGCGAGATCGGAGGCGATCAGTTGTACGCCTGCTCGCCGTGACTCACGATGTCGAGACCTTCGCGTTCCTCCTGCTCCTTTACGCGGAGACCGAAGACGGCGCGACAGATCATCAACGCAACGAGACTGACCAGGGCCGTCCAGATGGCGGCGATCGCGACGGCCCAGAGCTGGGCCATGAACTGCGTCGCGAAATCATAAGCGACGAGCTTGGTCGTCGTGTCGGACGCGAGGTAGTCGGTGACGCCGACGCCGCCAAGCGCCGGGTTGACGAAGATGCCGGTGAGCAGCGCCCCGACCATGCCGCCGATGCCGTGGACGCCGAACACATCGAGCGCATCGTCATAGCCGAGCCGACGCTTCAGCCAGACCACCGCCCACAGGCAGAGGAAGCCGGCGGCGATACCGACGGCGATGGCGCCGGCCGGCCCGACCCAGCCGCAGGCCGGGGTGATGCCGACGAGGCCGGCAACGGCGCCCGAGGCGGCGCCGAGGAGACTGGCATGGCCGCGGGCCAGATATTCGCCGAGCGACCAGGCGATGGCGGCGGCGGCGGTGGCGATGGTGGTGTTGAGCACGACCAGGGCGGTCAGGCCGTTGGCCTCGAGATTGGAGCCGGCGTTGAAGCCGTACCAGCCGACCCAGAGAAGACAGGCGCCGATGAAGGTGAGGGCGAGATTGTGGGGCGCCATCGGTTCGCGGCCATAGCCGATGCGCGGTCCGAGCACGAGGGCGCAGACGAGGCCGGCGACCCCGGCATTGACATGCACGACGGTGCCGCCGGCAAAGTCGAGCGCACCGAGGTTGAAAAGATAGCCATTGGTCGCGGCGACCGCCGATCCCAATGCGGCGAGGACGTCAGCCTTCGCCTGGTCGGTGGTGGCCGCGGCATAGTCGGCGAGGAATTTCGCGGCGGTGCCCTCGCCCAGCACGCCGTTGAGAAAGGGGAGATTGGCCTCACTCAGCGTGTAGGCGTCGGGCCCGGCCCAGAACCACACCATATGGGCGATGGGCAGATAAGCGAAGGTGAACCACAGGACGATGAACAGCAGCACGGCGGAAAACTTCATGCGCTCGGCCAGCGAGCCGACAATGAGCGCCGGCGTGATGCAGGCGAAGGTCATCTGGAACACGACATAGACGAGCTCGGGAATGAAGGTCTCCTTGGAGAAGGTCGCCGCCATGGTGTTCGGGTCGACACCGGCCAGCATCGCCTTGGAAAAGCCGCCGATGAAGGGGGTCAGGGAAGCCGAGCCATTGCCGGTGAAGGCGAGCGAGTAGCCATAGACGACCCACAGGATCGAGATGATGCTGAAGCACATGAACACTTGCATGAGGACCGACAGCACGTTCTTGGCGCGCACCAGCCCGCCATAGAACAGCGCAAGACCGGGGATCGTCATGAGGACGACGAGCACGGTGGCGGCAAGCATCCAGCTGGTGTCGCCCTTGTTCACCGTCGGGGCGGCAAGAGCGGGCGGAACCGCGGTACACAAGGCGAGAGCCGCCCCAAGCCCAAGGCTGAGGAGACGGCGCCGCCATCCCATTCCGGTCGGCAAGTCGATCTGCTTCATGGTCAAGGCTCTCCGGTGTCACGCCAAATCGTCGACTTTGCCGATGGGCAAAGCCCCGCTCGGGACGATTAACCAAGAACCGTGCCACCCCGAGGAACGGCAGGAATCCCGGAATTGCTGCGGGAGACGGCCCCCGACCCCTGGCTCGATGATTAATTTTCAGGCAGGATTTGCAACCTGATCAGTTTTTAGTCAGATGGGCGCATCCGGGGTCGCGGCAAGCCGGATCAGACCTTCCTGGGCAACCGAGGCGACGAGCTTGCCGGCACGGTCGAAGACGCTGCCACGGGTGAAGCCGCGGGCGCCATGGGCGCTCGGGGCATCCTGGGCATAGAGGAGCCAGTGGTCGGCCCGGAAGTCGCGGTGAAACCACAATGCGTGATCGAGGCTCGCCATCTTCATCTCGGGGTCGAAGAAATTGCGGCCATGCGGCACGAGCGCGGTGTCGAGCAGCGTCATGTCGGAGGCATAGGCGAGGACGCATTGATGGATCGAAGGATCGTCCGGAAGATGACCGGTCGCCCGGATCCAGACATTCTGCAGCGGCGGCCCGCCGGCCCGCGGCTCGAGATAATAGAGCGGCTCGACCGGACGCAGCTCGATCGGACGCTGGCGCGAGAAGTAGCGACGCATGTTGTCGGGCATCTTGTCGGAATGGCGCTCGAGGATCTCGCGCTCGGCCGGCAGCTCCTCGGGCATCGGCACATCGGGCATGGCGATCTGGTGCTCGAAGCCGTGCTCGGCGATGTGGAAGGAGGCGGCCATGGTGAAGATCGGCACGCCATGCTGGATCGCCACCACCTGGCGGGTGGTGAAGCTGCGGCCGTCACGATAGCGGTCGACCTCGTAGATGATGGGAGTCTCGGGATCGCCAGGGCGGATGAAATAGCCGTGGAGCGAGTGGGCGCGGCGCTGCTCGGGCACGGTGCGGGTGGCGGCAACCAGAGCCTGGCCGATGACCTGGCCGCCAAAGACGCGCTGCCAGCCGACCTTGGGGCTGACCCCGCGGAACAAGTTGGTCTCGAGCGGTTCGAGGTCGAGGATCTTCAGGACGGAACTCAGCTCGGAGGCCATGGCCTGCTCCATAGTTGGCGGGATCGACTTCCGATTAGACGAGAGACGCGCCGTGCGATAGAGGTTTGCTCAGCATGATCGAAGTGGCGGTCATCGGGGGCGCTCTCAACGGGCTGGCGACGGCGCTGGCGCTGGCCGGGACGACGGCGCGCACGCCGGTGCCGACGCTGGTCATCGACCGCGCCGATCCGCAGAGCTATGCCGATCCCGCGCGTGACCGCCGCGCCTCGGCGATCACGGCATCGTCGCGGCACATGCTGGCGGCGCTCGGGGCGTGGGAGGGGCTGCAGTCGCAAGCGGAGCCGATGCGAGGGATCGAGGTCACCGATACACCGCTGGCACCGCACCATGGACGACCGGTGCTCCTGCATTTCGAGGAGGCCGACCAGCCTGGCGAGCCTGCCGCCTTCATGGTCGAGAATCATCGTCTCCACGGGGCGCTCCATGAGGCGGCACGGGCGTCGCCGAACATCCGCTTCATGACCGGCCGGGGAGTCGCGTCATGCGACTATGGCGATCAGGCCGGCGTGGTCGTGCTCGATGATGGTGAAACCGTTCGGACTCAGCTCGTCGTCGCCGCCGATGGGCGCAACTCGCGGGCCCGCCAGGCCGCGCAGATCTCCGGCAACGGCTGGTCCTACGGGCAAAGCGCCATCGTCACGACGATTGCCCATGGCCGGCCGCATGACGGGGTGGCGGTCGAGCATTTTCTACCGGCCGGCCCGTTCGCGATCCTGCCGCTCACCGGCAATCGCAGCGCGATCGTGTGGACGGAGTCCGCGTCAAGCGCAGCCGAGATCCTGATGGCCGATGCCGGCGAGCAGGAGCGCGCGCTCAGAGCGCGGGTCGGCGACCGGCTGGGCGATCTGTCGATCATCGGCGGGCTGCAGAGCTTTCCACTCGACCTCTATATCGCCGAGAGCTTCATCGGCAAGCGGCTGGCGCGGATCGGCGATGCGGCGCATGTGATCCATCCGATCGCCGGGCTCGGTTTCAATCTCGGACTGCGCGATGCCGCCGCCTTGGCCGAGGTCGTGGTCGAGGATGCAAGGCTCGGACTCGATCATGGTGCAGCACCGACGCTCGAGCGCTATCAGGCCTGGCGGCGGTTCGACACGATGATGGTCGCGGCCGCCACCGACGGGCTCAATCGGCTGTTCTCGAACGACAATCAGGTGCTGCGGCTGATCCGGTCGGCCGGACTGCGAGCGGTGAATCGTCTCGGTCCGGCGCGGGCGGCGTTCATGCGCGAGGCGGCCGGGCTTACCGGCAGCCTGCCGCGGCTGCTGCGCGGCCAGGCGCTTTAGACTAGGCGCGACCGGCGCGGGTCAGATAGTCACGCCAGAGCCGGTCGTGGTCGTGGCCGAGCTGATGGAGATAGACCCAGCTATAGAGCCCGGTCGAATGGCCGTCGTCGAAGATGATGCGGATGGCGTAATTGCCGACCGGCTCGAGGCGGGTGATCGCGACATTCTCCTTGCCGGTGACGGTGATCTCCTGGCCGGGACCGTGGCCTTTCACCTCGGCGCTCGGGCTCTCGACCCGCAGATACTCGGCCGAGAGGCGATAGCGGGTGCCATCGTCGAAAGCGATCTCGAGGATGCGGCCGCCCGGCTTGAGGCGGATCTCCTCTGGCCAGGGGGCGGTGGGGTCAGTCGTCATCCAGCTGCCGGGCTTCCTCGACCAGCATGATGGGGATGCCGTCGCGGATCGGATAGGCGAGACGCGCGGCACGGGAGATCAGCTCCTGGCGGTCGGCGTCATAGATCAACGGCTCCTTGGTCAAGGGACAGACGAGGATCTCGAGAAGCTTGGGGTCGATGCGGCGCGCCATCGCCGGCCGGTCCTCGCCATCCTCTTCCTCGGTCTTGGGATTGTCGTCCGTCATGGCACCTTCGCCTATTGTAACTGACTGCCCATGCCACCGGCCTGGGCGCCAAGCGAGATCTCGGTCAAGGCTATCAGCATATCGGCACGGGACTTCAGATCGGTGGCCTCGAGCAGGGCCTGCTTCTCGATCGGCGAGAACGGGCTCAAGATCGAAAAGGCATTGACCAGCGACTCGGAGGTGGCCTGGGCCACCTCGTCCCAGTCGGCCCCCATATTGTGGGCTTCGAGGAAATCGCGAAAGGCCTTGAGCAGCGCCGGGCGGTCCACCTGGTCCTCGCCGAGATTCGACACGAAATCATCGGCGAAGGGCGAAAAGTCGGGCTCGACCGAGCGGTAGGGCTTGGTCGTGGCATACTCCCTGGCGATGCGAAAGCGGGCGATGCCGGTCAAGGTGATCAGCATTCGGTCATCGGATGTCTCGGTATAGGCGGTGAGGCGACCGGCACAGCCGGTGCGGAACAGCGATGGCGCGGCATTCGACCGGCGTGATTTGTTCGGCGGCTCCTCGGGCTGGATGATGCCGATGATGCGGTTGCCGGACAGGGCGTTATCGACCATGGCGAGATAGCGCGACTCGAAAATATTGAGCGGAAGCTGGGCGCGGGGCAGGAGCAGGGCGCCGCTCAAGGGGAAGACCGGAATGCGGCTTGGCAGGCTGTCGGCCGTCGGATACCGCGCTGGAAAGCTCATGATCTCGTCTCACGAGAACAGGATCGAAGAGAGGCGCTTGCGACCGGCAATGGTGAGCTCGTCCTTGGGACCCCAGGCCTCGAAGAACTTGACCAGCTGCTTGCGGGCGGCCTCATCGTTCCAGCCGCGCTGCTTGCGGACGATGCTCAGGAGGTGATCGAGGGCCTCCTCGCGGCGGCCGGCGGCATTCAGCGACACGGCAAGGTCGTGGCGGGCCTGATGGTCGGCCGGGTTCTGCTCGACGGCCTGGGACAGGCGGGCAATCTCGCCGGTGTCGACCGGGGTCAAGGCAAGGTCGAGGGCAGCGCGGGCGCTGGTGATGGCGGGATCGGCTGCCTTGGCCGGGGGCACCAGGCCAAGGGTGGCGCGGGCACCGTCGAGATCGCCATTGCCGATCTGGGCGCGGGCGAGGCCGGCAATGGCGCGCACGTTCTCGCGGTCGGTGCCGAGAATGTCGGCGTAGATCTGGCCGGCGACCTTGTAGTTCTTGGCGGCGAGCGCGGTGTCGGCCTCGTCGAGGATGGCGTCGATCTCCGCGCCGACCTCGCTGCCGGTCAGGCGGGAGACGAACTTCTTCAGGTCAGCCTCCGGCAGGGCGCCCATGAAGCCATCGACCGGCTGGCCGTTGACGAAGGCGAAGACCGCCGGAATCGACTGGATGCGCATCTGGGCGGCAAGCTGCTGGTTCTCGTCGACATTGATCTTGACCAGCTTCACAGCGCCCTTGGCCTCGCGGACGATCTTCTCGAGCGCTGGGGTGAGCTGCTTGCAGGGACCGCACCACGGGGCCCAGAAATCAACCAGCACGGGTACCTGGCGCGAGGCGTCGATGACGTCGGCCATGAAGTTGCGGGTGTCGCTGTCGCGAATCAGGGAATCGGCGGCCTTGGCCGCGGGGGCTTGGGCCACGTTGCCGGACATGCTCATGAAAGGCTTGTCCATCGCTTGCTACCTCTTTCGGATGCGTATTCGCGCCATAGATGGCCGATGGGGCGGAGAATTACAACGCCCCGGTGTCAAGGTCAGCCGAGCGCCACCAGCCGCGGGCTGTGACCGCAGGCCTCGATGAAGCGGAGAAGCCCGGCGGAGCTGATGGTGGTGGTGGCGCTGTTGTGGAGCGGGTGACAGTTGAGGCGGTCGGCCTGCATCATCTCGGCATCGAGGACGACCGTGACGCGCCGGGCTGTGTCGTTGATGAGCGCGAAGGGGGTGACCGATCCCGGCTCGACGCCCAGGACCTCGCGCAGGAGATCGGGGCGGGCAAATGACAGGCGGGCCGAGCCGATCAGGGTCGGCAGGGTCTTGAGCTCGATGGCCCGGTCCTCCGAGCAGACGACAAGCCAGAGTTGATCGCGCTTGTCCTTGAGAAAGAGGTTCTTGATGTGACAGCCGGCAATCTGCCCGCGCAGCGCCTTTGCCTCCTCGACCGTGAACACGGGCGGATGCTCGGCGGTGGTGGTGGCGATCCCAAGCGCGCTCAGGCGGTCAAACAGATCCTCGGGGGTGGCGGTCATGGACCCTGCTATTGCATTTGCCAGGACCATGCGCAATAAAGCCGACCATCGGACGCGGGCGTAGCTCAGGGGTAGAGCACAACCTTGCCAAGGTTGGGGTCGTGGGTTCGAATCCCATCGCCCGCTCCAGATTGTTCTCGAGAATCGAATATTTCGCTGCCGTCATAATTCTCGGATGAGCCGCCCAAGCTTTGGCAATGGCTA
>JBIOYR010000076.1:0-41079 GCA_044870245.1 Aestuariivirgaceae bacterium
CCGGCGTCGAAGATCAGCATTGCCGCCGCAAGCCACAGGCAGCACAGGAGAAGCTTGGGCAGCGGATGAAGCCTGCTCAGCATTCCAGCGAACGCAGCAACGTCATGACGGCCGGCTCCTCGAGATCGGCGCGGGCGAGCAGTGCCCGATCATGCATCAGCGGAACGATCGGGCCGTCGGCAAGCACCCTCCCCTCCCCGATGAGGACGGCGCGACGGCAGACAGCGAGCGCAAAATCGAGATCGTGAGTGATGATGGCGATGGCGGAGCCCTGCCCCGCCAGGCTGTCGATGCGCTGTCTCAGCAGCGATTTGCCGGCGGCGTCGAGACCGGCCGTCGGCTCGTTGAGCACCAGCAGGGGCGGCTTTCTGCCGGCGGTCATCATTGCGAGCGCCAGGCGCCGCTTCTGGCCTTGCGACAGCTCGAGCGGGTGCCTCTCGCCCAGGCCTGCGAGACCCCACTCGGCGAGATGGCGATCGGCGGGGGCCGTCGTCAATTCCTCGCGGACGCTGCCGGAGAGGAATTGGCTCTCCGGGTTCTGGAAGCAGATGCTGCCCATCGGACCCGACCGCCGGCCGTGGCGCGGCCGCAGCAGTCCTGCCAGGGTGGCTCCGAGCGTCGTCTTGCCGGAACCGTTCCGCCCGATGATCGCGACCGTCTCTGCGCGGTGCAGTGCGAGCGAGACATCGCGCAGCGCAACCGGTCCGAAGAGCGGCGCGCAATGGACGCTCGACAAGGCGGCAACGATATCGGTCTCGGCCTGACGGGCCCGTGCGGCCGCGAGCTCACGGGCAGCGAAGGATCGAGCGACCTCCTGTGCGAGGGTGCGCCGCCCGTGGTCGAGCGCGGCAAGGGCAGCGACCACTTCGCTCATGGTGAGCGGGGGCAGTCCGGCAAGCCGGATGCCGGCGGCGATCAGCGCGGCGTCGAGCTCGACGGCCAGCGGCACCCAGATCCCGTTCGCAACGAGCTTGGCGCGGCAGCGCCGGAAGAATTGCCGCGGCTCACCGGCATCAATCACCGTCCCGTCGGCACCGATCGCGACGACCCGGTCGATCATGCCGAGCATTCCATCGAGCCGATGGTCGACGATCAGAGCGCCGCGCGACGCCTGTCGGCTCGCCAGCAGCAGGCTGCGCAGCCGCGACGCCGCGGCGGGTGCCAGATGTGCGGTCGGCTCGTCGACCACCAGCAAGGGCGCATCCTGCGCCAGCATGGCGGCCAGCGCGACGAGCTGCTTCTCGCCGCCCGACAACGTCATCGTCCGGCGGTCACGCTGGTCATGGGGAACGCCCACCCGGTCGAGCGCCACGGCCACACGGCACTCGATCTCGGTTGCCGCCAGTCCTTGATTCTCCAGTGCGAACGCGACCTCATCCGCAACGGTCATGCCGCACAGCATGTGCTCCGGATTTTGAAAGAGCTGGGCGACTTGCGATGCCCATTGCGCCGGCGGGCGCGCGCCTGGCTCCTGCCCGAACAGCCGGACGCCGCCCGCGACATCGGCAAGGATGCTCTGCGGGATCAGCCCGGTCAGCGTCTGCAGGAGCGTCGACTTGCCGGACCCGGACGGCCCGAGCAGCAAGACGCGCTCGCCCGGCCGGACGGCCATCGACACCGGCCCGACCGCCGTCTCCTGATGATAGGGATAGCGGACGGCGACATTTTGCCAGGATGCGACGGGTATCACGCTCTCGCTTCGCGTCGATCCTGGTCGATCCGAAGGCCCGACAAGACCCCGGTGCGATAGAGCGCCTGCGTCACCAGATGACCGGCAAAGCCGCCGAGAAAGGCGCCGCTCAGGCAACGCAGGATGAACATGGCGATGAGCAGGCCCGGCGCCAATGCTCCATAGTCGAAAAGAACCCACGTATAGGCGAAGGAGAACACCGCCGAGCCGACACCGGCAGCCATGAGCACGGGCAAGCGGTAATCCTTCCATCGGGTGGCGGCGAAGACCAGCTCGGCGCCGGCTCCCTGAACCGTCCCGGCAACGATCAGCATCAGCCCCGCCGGGCTGCCGAGAAGCACCTCGACCGCGGCGGCGAGAACCTCCGACAGCAAGGCGGCGCCGGGCTTGCGAATGATGGCGGCGGCGATGATCGAGACGATGAACCAGAAGCCCATCACCACATCCATCGTAACGGGACCGAAAATGGCCTGGGCGATCAGCCAGACCTGCACCCAGGCGAGATAGAGCACGCCGAAGGCGGCGCCGAGGGCGGCGACGATGAGAATCTCGCGAAGCGTCCAGTTGTTCTGCGTGGACATGGGAAACCTCGATTGTTCAGGGATGATCAGCCGATGGGGCTGTTGGCCGAGACGGTCAGGTCCAGGGCGACATGGCCATCGGGCGGACCGAAGCTGAGAAACGCTTCGCTCAGGGCAGCAAAGACCGGACCGGCGTCACCTCTGAGCTTCGTGCAGAAATTCTTGGCAATGCCGAAGACGCCCGAGTCCTTCAGGAACTCGATGCAGCCATAGATCTCGGCCATGTAATCCTCGGGACCGAGCGGATAGAAGGAGAACTGCGCCGCAACCGTGCGGCCGGTGCGCCTTGCCTTTGCAACAGCTTGGAGCGCCGTCGCGGTCCTGGCCTCCAGCGGCTCGGAACGAATGCCGGTCAGCGGCGTGCAGATCGGGTCGTCGGGCTCGCCCGGGCAACCGCGCGAGACGGTGGCGGAGAGAACGCAATGCCGCTCCGTTGCGGCGGCGCTCAGGAAGAGATCGCGCATGGCTGGGAACAGCCGGTCGGGAGGCCCCACGACCAAGGTCGAGAGATCATCGGTCTCGATACGGCAATACGGGCGATAAGGATCGAGAGCGTGAAGCGCCTCGAGGATGATGCCGACATAGTCGTCGGACATCGGATAGAGAGAGAGTTGTGCGCCGGAATACATCGCTGCCTCGCTTCGCTGGCATTATCCAGATCAGCTCGAGGGTCCGGAGGCATGCCGCCTCGCATCTCAGCCCCGGCAATACGGAGCACCCCTGTCGAATGCCGGCGATGTAGCACCGGCCGGCGACCCGGGCAAGGCAAATTTCGCGAATGGCGAGCAACAGGATGCAGGCAATCGCCTGATCTTACCCCGCCGCCTTGCGAAACGTCTCGGACGGCTTCTCGCCGAATCGTCGACGATATCGAACAGCGAATTCTCCGAGATTGCCGAAACCGCATTCGAGAGCAATGCCAGTCACTGTTTCGCCGGGAAGTGCCGCTTGCAGCATGCTGCGAGCACGCTCCAGTCGGCAGTCGCTCAGGAACCGCTGCGGGGTTGTCCCGAGATGGCGGCGGAAACCGGCCTGAAGATGGCGGATGCTCACCCCGAGGGCCGCGGCAATGTCGGCGATCCTGATCGGGTCGCCGGCGCGGGCGCGGATGAGCTCGCAAGCGCGCCGCACGAGGTCGGAGCCGAGATCCTGACGATCGGGAGCCGCATCCTCCTTGAGGGCCGGCAACAGCAGCGTGCTCAGCGCGCTGAGCAACAGCTCCTCATAGGCAGCCTCGAGCACCTTAGGAGGCTCCGGCATGACCGGATCGGCCAGCTGGCTCCAGGCGAACTGGATGGCGCGATAGCATTGCGCGCCGACCGTCGAGGTGAGATCGAAGCCGAGCGGCCTCGACAATGCCGTGCGGATCTGTCGGTCATCGCCGTGCATGACGACATGCTTGGCAATCGAACCGAGATCGGTGCTGACCATCAAATCCTCGGCAAGATCCATCGATTGGTAGAGATGGGCATCAAAAGGCGGGACCAGGGCGACGTCGCCCCTTTGGCTCGCGATCTCGGTGTCCCGGGACTCGATCGAGGTGCATCCCCGCTGGGAAATGATCATCATCACGCTATCGGAAGGGACCTGCCTTATCCGAGCGGCGGTTGCCACCGTCCGGGAGAGATGCACGGCGCCTAGCGTCACGCTGGCAAAGCTGACCCAGAAAGGTCTTGGCGCAACGAAGCTGCTCTCGGCAAATCCCATGACATGGCCGTACCGCGCAGCGGTGAGCTCCAAATCGCTCGATTCAAAATAATGCAAGTGGCGCGGTGGTTTGGCGCTGCTTCGCCAGACGCGCGGACGAGGCGTCGCTGGCAAGTGAACCTCCTCGTACAACCTGTTGCAATTTTTTCGTTGCGATTTTTGCACCAGGTTTTCCCTGAAGAGAACCCCCCTTGACCCAAGGGGGATGAGCCCCGGCGTCGTGCCCGCGCATAGAGGCCCCGCACCGGCCTTCGCTGCCTTAAGGTTGTGATCGGGCGACGGAGGTTGTCGGCATCGCCGAATCGGTCGTTCCCGCGGGTCGTCAACTCCGCTAGCTTCCCTGCATGCCCGAATCCCGCCGTTTCCCCAAGCCCTGGACCGCCGTGCGCATTCCCGGCGGCTATGTCGTCAGGGACGGCAGCGGACTGCCGCTCGCCTATGTCTATGGCCGGGATGCCGAGCGGATCAGCGTGTCGGAGCAGAAGCTGACAGCCGATGAGGCAAGGCGGATCGCCAGGCTGATCGCCCGCCTCCCCGAGCTCGTCGAGCTGGAGACGGACAGAAATCGAAACCGCAGCCGACGCAAGCCGCAGCCGCTGCGGTCGAAGCCGGTCACCATCGGCGATCTGATCCGTGCGAACAAGCTTCTGGAAGTCCATTGCGATGCCTGCCGGCCGGTGCGCCATCTCTATATCGATGCCGGGTGCCTCGGCTTGCCCAGGCGCATGCCGGTGCCGGAGGTGGCGAACCATCTCGTCTGCTCGCGATGCGGCGCCAGGAACAGCGAGACGCATCATCCGATCTGGGCACGGCCCGATGCGCGGTCGAGCTCTCACAGCGCCGAACGAGGTCCTGGACCATGATGTCGACAATCATGTCCTACCAGCCGACCATGGCGGCGGTCTTCGGCGGCATGGTCCTTGCGCTCCTCGCCGGCTGGTTCAACCGCCGCCGGCTGGCCGTCACGTGCCTGTTCATCTGCCTCTTCCTCGCCATCTGGCAGTTCCTGTTCGAGATCTACGACCCGAAAACCGGCTTTCGCATGCCGTGGATTCAGACGGAAAACGACGTGACACCGCGATCGCTTCCGGATGCGAGCTGACCGATGAGCGGACCCGCATCGCAGAGGAGCCAGCAGTTTGTCGCGCTCCTCAACTATCTCTACCTGTTGGCGATCATGCTGGTGATCGCCGGCATTCTCACGGCCGCAATGACGCTGCAATATGCCAAGGGCGAGCTCCCCTGCCCGCTCTGCCTGTTGCAGCGCGTCGCGATGTTCGGCGTGTGCTTCGGGATCATCGAGAATTTTCGCCGCGGCTTTTCCTACCAGAACACCGGCTTCAGCCTGCTGTTCACGATCCTTCTCCTTGTCGTCGCAGTCCGCCAGACGCTGCTCGACATCTATCCCCGACCCGGCCACGACTATATCGGCTCGGCGGTCCTCGGCCTGCATATGCCGGTCTGGTCGATCATCATCGCACTCTGCCTCCTGACTGCCTATGCGGCGAAGCTCGCCGTGCTTGGCGGCGATGAATATCTCGAGGAGATCCCGCCGAGCAGGTTTCCATTCATCAGCAGGCTCGGCGATGTCGTGAGCCTCTATGTGATCGTGATCTGCGCCGTCAATTTCGCCTCGGTCGTCCTGCAATGCGGCCTCGAGGAATGCCACACTTTCGGATACCGCCTGCTGCAGTAGCGGTCACGACGCTCCGCACGAACCGACCGCCGGCGGGAGGTCCGCGACAATTGTCGTGATCGCGATTTCCTTCAGCAGGTCGGGATGGGAAACGCCATTCTCCAGCGCGTCGATGAGCACCTTTGCCAGACGCAGGTGGAGATCACCGCGCGGCCGGTCGGCAGGGAGGCATCCCCCGTCGGCGAACGCGCCGACGCTTTCGTTCCAAACGCGATAAAGCATTGCGAGGGTTTCGGCACGATACACGCCGTCGCTTGAGCCTGGCTGCACGGAGGACTCCCGTTTCCAATTCCGAGCGGGAGCGCAACTCAGGTCTCTCAGCCGCCGGCGCCCATTACTCTGCCGGCGATGACCCGAAACGGTTCAACGGCCGTGTTGTTCCTCCGAGCCAGCGGCTCGCCATGTTAGCGCCATGAACATTGGCTGAGGTCACGCTGGGTAAGTTAGGGACGGGCGGCAAAATCAATGAAATCTCTGATGCGGGCGGTGCTGCTGGCGCTGGTGGTGGTCGGCGGCCTGATGGTCCCGCGCCTTTCGCTAGCGATGGTCGAAGGCTTCTACAACGCATCGCCCGCCGAGCTCGCCGGTCCACCGGGGTCGATCATCCGCATCGAGCCATGGCCGGTGCAGGGAATCTACCGGGCCAGGATCCTGCGCATTCTCTATCGCTCGCTCGATCCGGGCGGGCGGCCGATCGCGGTGTCGGGATCGGTGATCATCCCGGACTTCGCGATCCCGCCGGGCGGCCGGCGCATCGTCGCCTGGGCACATCCGACGACCGGCGTGGCGCGGCATTGCGCACCAACGCTGACGCAGACGCCGTTCGACTCGATTGCCGGGCTGACCGACCTGGTGGCGGCCGGGCTCGTGGTGGTGGCACCGATTATCCCGGGCTCGGGACAGCGGGCGTGCATCCTTATCTGATTGGCGTCAGCGAAGGCCGGGCGGTGCTCGATTCGATCCGCGCCGTGAAGGCAATTCCGGAGGCGAGCGCATCGGACCAGGCGGCTCTCTGGGGTCACTCGCAGGGCGGCCATGCGGCGCTGTGGGCGGGGCAGCTCGCGCATTCCTATGCGCCGGAAATCCAGTTGCGCGGCGTTGCCGTCGCAGCGCCGGCGACGGCGCTCGCCGAGCTCCTCGATGACGACGAGGACACCTCGGGCGGCAAGGTCCTGCTCGCGCTCGCGCTGCGTTCGTGGTCGCAGCTCTTCGGCTACAGCCCAGCCAATGTGGTGCGGCGCGACGACATCCCGATCATCGACAAGGCCGGCAGCGACTGCATCGACATCACCGCGAGCGCCCTCAACGCACTGCAGACGGTCGGCGAGCTCGGCAATGCCTATCTGATCGGCGATCCGGCGAAGGTCGAGCCGTGGAGCTCGGCGATGGCGCGCAACTCGCCGGGAAGCAGCCGGATCGGCGCGCCGATCTTCATTGCCCAGGGCAGCAGCGACAATGTCGTGGATCCGCCGGTGACCAAAGCCTATGCCCGGCATCTGTGCAGCAACGGTGAAACCGTCGATTACCATGAACTTCAAGGCATCGATCACGGCATGGCGGCGCGCAAGAGCGCGTCGCGCGCCATCGGCTGGATGCTCGAGCGCTTCGAGGGCCGCACCGCGAATGGCTGCCAGTTCCGCTGAGTCGGGGCGGCCAAGTGCCGGCATTGGCGCCCCGTACGCTCGTCAGTAGGCAACGGGTCGCGTGGCGATGATCCTGCCGCTGAAGGAGTTCAGGCGAACGATCCACGGCCGGCCCCTGCGGAACGCCGAGTAGGTGTAGTTCCGACCTCCGCAATCCCGAGGCACGACACGATAGAAGCCGGACCGCTCGACGATGCGACGGCCGCGCCAGCAGGGTATGCGTCCGCCATAGCCGCCACCGCCACCGCCGTAACCGCCACCGCCGCCGCCATAACCGCCGCCGCCGCCGCCATAGCCACCACCGCCGCCGCCATAGCCGCCACCGCCACCGCCACCGCCATCCGGTTCGATCTCTTCATCATAGGGATCGTCATATTGCGCCAGATGGATCCCCGGGTTCCCGACCCCGTACCCGAAGCCCGTAAGGGGATCAGCACTGGCCTTCTGAACTCCCATGGCCATGGCGAGAGTCAACGCGGCTGCCAACGTCGCGAGCTGCTTTGTCATGCTTGTTTTTCCTTGATTATTGGGCCGGCTGTCCGGCGCCACGCGCATAAGTAGCAGGTCGAAGCTGAACGGCAGTCGACATGATCGTTCATCCACCGTTCAGATTGACCAACGATCGATGCAAAGGAATATCACCGGGGCCGCGAGGAGAGAAGTCCACTCGCCTCAACGACGAAGCAGTATCAGCTCGCTCCAGGGAAACTGCCCGGAGGCTCCGCACCCCTTGTCATTGTCGTCCGAAGGATCGGCAGCCGGCGTTCGTGCGAAATCCTCCGCCTCCGCTGCCGAGGCGGCGTCGAATACCTGTTGGCAGTAGAACAGCAGGCCGCCCTTCCCATACCATTCGAAGCGACTGAACTTCCCCGGATTGAAGTCGTTGCCGTCATCGTTCTTGGCGATGAGATAGTGTCTGCCGTCATTCACCGAGCAGAGATGAAAGATCAGTTGCGAGCCGCCGGTCGCCTGGAGCCAGGCCTTCTTTCCGACCGAGTGCCAGCCTGCAAAATTGTCGAGATAGGTCGCAGCGATGGGCGGGTCGGCCGGCGAGCCCAGGCAGTTCGCTGGTTGAGCCCGCGCCTCGGGAGAATAGCCGAAGGCGTAGGCCACGACGAGGCACACACCGAACAGGATCTGTGTGGACTCCCGGCACATCTCTCGCCTCCCTTGGCACATTGCGCTCTTTTTGAGGCTATTGTTGCGTCAGCCGATTTGTCCACGCACCGTTTCGAGTATCGGGTTGCATTCGTGCTTTCAGGACTTCGTCGCCAGCACCAGCCCGGCAACAATAATCAGTGCACCAACAAAGCTCGTCGCGCTCGGTATCTCGTTCAGGAGCAATGCCGCGAGACTGGTGGCGATGACCGGCTGCCCGTAGCCCGAGATGGCGACCAGCGTGGTCGGCAGCTTCGAGAGCGCGCTGTTGTACAGCGCATAGGCGCCATAGGTGAGAAGGCCGTAGAATGAAAGATATCCCAAATCGGCCAAGGTGCGAGGCAGCAGAAACGGCTCGGCGAGAGCGAATGGCAAGGTTCCGACCGCTGCGCCGAGAATGACCCAGAAGGTCACGCCGCTCGCCTCGTTGCGGCGGCACAGCTGGGCAGAGATCAGAAGCGAGCCGGCATAGAAGCATGCAGCGGCGAGCGCCATGGCATCTCCGAGGAGGTCATGGTTGCCAGGTGCCTTGCCGCTGGCAATCACCACCGTGCCGGCGAGGGCGACGAGACCGCCGAGGATCAGCTTCGCACTCAAACGCCTGCCGAAGATCCAGATCTCGCCGACGGCAACGATCAGCGGAAATGTCATCACGAGGACGGTCGCCTCCATGACCGAGGTGCGCAATATCGCGTTGTTCCAGAAGACAAGGTCCGCGGCGAGAAGGAAGCCGCTGACCATCGCCAGCACGGTGTCGCGCGCCGTCATGGCGAGAGCCAACCGGCCAGTCCAGAGTGCGAAGGGCATGGCGATGGCCAGCCGCCAGAATGCGGTTGCCGCCGGCCCGACCGGGCTCTCGCGCACCAGCACCGGACCGATGCCCGCCATCAGCGCCGCCAAAGCCAGGGATTTCAGCGGCGTCAGGTGCATCAAACGGTTGCGTGATTTCGCGGAGGGAACAGCTGGGCGCAACCCTTATATCAGCACGCATCATTTGACACATCATGGTCATTGGGGTTTGCTTCGGGCATCGCCTTTCGACAGGCAGACGGACCACCTTTACGAGTGTGCACGCAGTTTGATCGCGTGCAGTCCTGTTCGTTAAATCCTGAGGGAGCGGCGCATGATCGACATGTCAGCCTACAAGATCGATGCTGTCGGACCGCCCTGGCGTTATGTTCTTCGCAAATATGGCGAGCCGGTCTTCACATCGCCGGCGGTTTGCATGACCAGAGGCGACGCGGTGCGGCGCGGGATCATCGACAGACCCCGGCTGGTGGCCTCTCTCGAGCACCAGCAGGGAAGTCCGCGATCAAAGTCAGGAGAGCAGAAGAAGAATTCCGACGTCAGCTGAAGAGCTTCTTCAGCCAACTCTTCCCAGGATTCTCACGCTTTCCGAAGGGATAGTTTTTATCCCGGGCATGGTCCGCAGCAGTGCGTCCAGCGTCGTCCTTGGCTTCGCGATCGGCTTGGCGGCTCAGCAAAAGATCAACCATACCTATCTGACCTGCCTCCGCCGCATGCATGAGTGGAGTCTTGCCCGCATGGCCCCTACCGTCGACCATAGCTCCTTTGTCGAGCAGGAACTTCGCGATCGGGATATGGCCGCTTGCAGCCGCACAGATGAGCGCCGTTCGCCCCCGATCGCACATGATCTCGAGCCTCGCTCCTCTGGGCACCAACAGGCCCACGATATCTTCAAGCCCGAGCTGGGCAGCCACCATCAGTGGCGTCATGCCGAGATTGTTCGTGGTATTTGCATCCGCGCCCAACCTCAGCAGGGTTTCGACCAGCTTGTCCTTTTTCTGATGGCACGCCACCATCAGCGGCGTATTGCCACCCTCGTCCTTTGCTTCGCATTTGGCGCCTCGACTGACCAGCAGCTCGACGATCTTCGAATCATTTCCATAACGGCAGGCGTAATGCAGCGGCCTCTGCCCCCATTTGTCCTTGGCATTGATCGGAACCCTTTGTGCGATGCATTTCTGAACGGCATCGAGCTTGTCGCTCATGCACGCTTTCACCAGGTCGTCGACGGTCGCCCTGCCGACGCTTTTGCTTCGCACGACAATGGTTTTGGCGGAGAGCCGCGGCGAGGACAAAGCCGTTTCCGATGCCCGCGAGTCCGTTGCATCGCGGACGCCTGAAGTGGCATTCGCAGCACCCAGCGCCATCGCCACCTCAGTGCGTCCTTTTTTGATCGCCCAATCCAACAGCATCCTACCCTGATTGTCCGCCGCATTAGGATCGGCTCCCATTTTAAGCAGGTATCTCACGATATCGAGACGATCATTTTCGCAGGCGAACCTCAGTGCAGTGGCGCCGGAGAAATCCCTGGCATCAATGTCGTCACCCCGTTCCATGCAGCGCTCAACCTCCTCCTCCACGCGTCGGAGAACACCTCCCTCACACGCAAGCATGAGCGGCGTCCACTGACCAATGCCGACCCTCTCGTCCTGTTTGTTTGCCGGCGTCAGGGTGGAGAGTGCGTCTGTCTCGATCCATGACGTCGGGGAGCCGACCAAGCTGCTAAGGTCCTCGACGCCCGACTTGCGGATGACAGATCTGTTGGCCAGTTCGTCGAGGGCCGAGCGAGATTTCGGATCAAGTGCAAGATAAGGATCAGTGAGCAGCGCCGCTATGACCGCCTGCTGGAGGAGAAGAGGCGGTCCCTCGAATTCGCCGGTGGCTTCAGTGGCAAGGCCGATCCACTGCTCCGCGAGCTTCGATTTGCCCGGCCCGGCAGGACATTGCGGCAATGCGTGATCAAGCAAGGCCAGCTGGAGATCTGGTCGTCCCAAAACCTCGAAGGCCTTTGCGAGTCGCAAGACCGATTCCGGCCGGATCGTCGGTTGCTCCGAATTCCGTCCGAGCACGTAATGGAGGTCCTGGATGAATTGGGCCTGGTTGCTGTCCCACAGCAAGGCACGGATATGTTCAAGGCCACCGCCGATCGACTGAATGAAGCGAACAAGCGTCCTCACTTCATCGACAGCCTTTCTTGCCTTGTCGATCTCTCTCGCCGAGAAACTGTCGCGGGCTTCGATCCGCACCAGCCTTCTCTTGTCGCAGTAGAACACGGCCTCGCACTGACGCGTGGTGTATTCGGTCAGTGCATTGTACAAATGGGCATGGCCGGGATCATGATGCTGAATGCCGAGATCAAGGGTGATCCCCGGCTCGTCGCCTGTCACCTCTTTCAGTGAAATCGGATTGCCATCCGTGCTCAACAATCTGCCGCGCAAGCCATTGAGCGACAGTGGCTGGGATGGCGGCGGCAGCCATGGAGGCGTCGGCGCGGAGGACTTACTCGTCTCCTCGACGGCCCTCGCCGTCGAGATCATGGCTGGGTAAGCCCTCGGGACGCCGAAATGCAAGGAATAATCCATGGTTGATCCCCCGAGGATGGTTGCCGAATGCCGGACACGCAAATTAGGCGCAGCCTGGACGGTCGGGAAATTGATAAGCGTGATGATCGCGCCAGCGCGCTTTCGCTTGGTGCCATGGCATTCCATCAGAAGGGAAGCCACCTGGAAGTTTCACCGGTCGCGCCCATTTCGAGCCCGGAACCTGCAATCATGGGAGAGGACGATGGGTGCCGCGAAGACAGCGAATCGCCCGATGAGGGTGTTCGATCCCGAAAGATTGAACGTTCTCATGACGGTTTACGACGAATGCCTGCAGCAGCTGATCACCTGGTACTCGGTCACCGAGCCATCCGAGCTCCACGGCATGAATCTGACCGTTGCCAAGCGGGTCATCGCCGCGGCGGAGAGCGGAATCGTCAACCCGGAAGAAATGCGCGAAGTCGCGCTGGCCGGTCTCCTGCCGGATTCGATCTATCACCTCAATGTGCGTCCCGGCTTCCACCATGGGCTTCCGACCGGTCGGCCGTGAGCTCAAGGTTCAAGTCGCGACGCTGTAGCGCGGCGTGACCGGCGACCAATCGTAATTGCCGCGCATCCAGCTCCGCAGGCCTTCGCAATAGCGCGCGAGATCCCGGTCGATCTGACCGCCGAAGGACGGCAGGAGCTTCTCCAGAGCGCAGTAGTGGCGCACCTGCGCATCATGCACATCGACCGCGCGCCGGCAGGCTCCCTCGCGAGAAAGCCCCTCCTCCTGCTGTAGCGCAATCACGACATTGTGGAAATCGTGGTTCGACGATTCCTTGCGCAGCGAGACGATGTCGTTGGCAAGACTGACCACCATGTTCGCGGCTCGGGCAAGGTCCATCACCATCGGGTGCTCGACGACGGCGTCGGGCAGCGAGAAGCCTCCGGCGAATTCCACGAAGTCCCAGAACTCGTACATCGTCGAGGTGTAGCTGCGCATCGACTCGAAGACGGCGCGGCTCGGTATCCGCTCGAGCTTGCGATTGCAGGCTTCCCAGACGCATCCTTCGATGTAGTTGGTCACATGGCGGACGAAGCGGCTGCGCCAGCCCGCAGTCGTCACGGACTCGATCCGCTCCCAAATGTCGCCCAGCGCCTCGAAGTAGGGTCGGGACACGCTGATCCTGCTTCGACCCGGCGTGTTGGCAATGCCGATCGCTGCATAGACCCGACAGAGAAATGCGTTCACCTCTTCCGGAGCTGCGCCGGCAAGTGAGAGGTCCTCGCAGGCGTCGTCGAAGGCGAACAGCCAGCACATGTAGTCACTGATGATCGTAAGACGTTCGAAGGTCGTCGCGGGATAGCAGCGGGCAGCGAGCATGCTGTAGCTGCGGACCTTGGCGGCAGTGCCTGGCTCGTCGGGAAAGAGAGCGAATGCCTTGGTCCAGCCGAGCGCGCGCATGACCAGAGTCGCCGCATCGCGATGACAGGCCGCCGCGGGAAACGGGCAGTAGAGCGCCGCCGCAGGCGATGGCGCAGATGCGGCACTCAGCACCGCGCCAGCACCTATCGCCGGCGTGTTCAACACCGTATCGAGCATGATTTTCTCCCCCAGCGTCGGCGCAATCTTTAATGAAAATGATTAGTTTGGTCAATGTATAATTGCCGAGCGACCGCTCCCTAACGTAAAAGTTGTCAAAGCAAGCTCACGCTGCAGGCACACCTTCAGCCGGCTGGCTCATGCCATTTGTGACGGCGCAGGGTCTCTGACGGCACCTCGCCGAAACGGCGGCGATAGTCCTGGGCAAACTCGCCGAGATGGGCGAAGCCGCAGTCGAAGGCGATCGAAGTGGTGGTCTCCCCGGCAGCGGGTTGCTCAGCCGGCGATGGGCCTGATCAAGTCGGCACTCACGCAGGAACTGGAGCGGCGTGATGGCGAGATGTCGACGGAATCCTGCCTGGAGATGGCGGACCCCGACGCCGAGCTCTCGCGCGATATCGGCGATGCGGATGGGATGGTTGACCTTGCTGCGCAGGATTTCGCAGGCGCGCTGAATGCGGTCCACTCCGGGGTCGGGCAGGCGACCCTCCAGCCGATCCGAAAATGCCGGCGCCACCAGCGCGACCAACCCATGGAGCATCACCTCGTCAAAGGCAGCCCGCAGAAGCGGGCTTTCGGGTGTGCCCTGCGACCAGATGAAGTTCATCGCACAGCGAAAATGCATCGCCGGAGCGGAAGAGAGGTCGAGCTGCACCGGCTTGTTCAGGCGTGTCCTGATCGAGGGACCCTGACTGTTTTCGATCTGCTCGGCCCAGACGTCATAGGGCACCTGGACTGCAAATCGACTATCGCTCGATGAGCGATAGATCGATTCGCCATAGTTGGGGATGATCGCCGCATCGCCGCGGCTGCTCGTGACCTCGAGTCCCCGCCCCTGATAGAGGCTCCGGCCGTTCTCCGAGATCACGACGATCAGGTGCGTGCTCGGCAGCACAGCGAGCTCGACCGGCGTGCATCGCACATGGACCAGCGAGACCCGACCGAGATCCAACTGATCCCGACTGAAGAAAAAATCGGCGGTCGCGTCGAGCGGCACCACCTTCCGCACGCTGGTGAATGTGCTCTCATTGAGGTGGTTCAAGAGATCGACAGATTCGCTGGTGACGATCCGGCGGCGCCAGGAAAGTGAGGGAAAAGACGTGGCTGTGTTCGGCTCGGAAGGGTCGGCCAACTGCCAGCCTCCTGCACCCTCGCGCAATCGCTCCTTGAAAAAGCTATCTTAGGAGCTCCATGGCCTCAAGCGAGGCATCCTCAGCGCTCGTGGGCCTGCCAATCACGAATTTGAAAACCATCCGGATTGATGGCAATGTCAGCCAACCGGGGTCGGGCCATCACACCAATGTCGGAATTCGCGCGGATCGGCATTGTCACAGTTCTTTTCGTGGTGCTGCTGTCGATCGGCAGCGCCGTCGCAATAGGCTTTTATTTCAATAACTTACCACGGCTACCTAAGGCCGACACATCGGATTATCTCAGTCACCTGTCACCGAACCTGGCGCGCTCCGACAAGACCGACTCGGTATTTGATCTCAGACAGCGACTCGGACTGGATGGACGCAGTCGGCCGAGCGACAAGGCGGCCATGGTCGAGCCTTCGAGCGAGCCCGATGCCGGGGCCTCGCCTGTTCCCAGCGTCGCCGAGCCGCATTTCGCGCCGCCGGCAATTGCCGAAGAAGTCCAGCCGGCCCGGACGAATTCGATATCGCCCGCTGCCGAGCCGGATTTGACGGCAACCGCTGCGCCGGAAATCGAGCAACCCGCCCCCGCGCCGTCCGGGGCGGCCGGTCTTGGCACCGCGAGGCCCCCGAAAGCCGTTCGCCGTCCTCCCGCGCCATGCCGCAGCGACACGTGTCGACAAGCGCTGGCGGAGTGCTCGAAGCTCTGTGACGCGGCCATGACACTGTCGGTTGCAGCCTGCCCGCGGATCTCCTCGGGGGCGAGCGAAAAGGATGAAAAGGCCTGTCTTGCAAAATGGGATCGCCGGCGGCGCGACTGCTATTCGGGTTGTGCGTTGAAGCAAACGCGCGCGCTGAAAGCGCCATAGGCCACCATGCCCCTTCGAGGACCCGACGATGCATCATTCAAGATTGTGCGCCATACTGATTGACTGCGACGCGCCCGATGTCGACGAGGCTGCCCGCTTTTGGGCCGCGGCGCTCGGCCGGCCGGTCGACATGAGCCATTGGGGAAGCCGCGGCAACTATCGCATGCTGGAGACTCCTCCCGACGAGGTCTCCGTGCAAGTTCAGCGCGTCGACCACGAGAGTCGCGTTCATATCGACATCGAGACGGACGACTTGCCGGCGGAAGTCGCCCGTTTGGAGAAGCTGGGTGCCAAGGTGGTCAACAGGCTGGACCGCTGGGTGGTGATGCAGGCGCCAACCGGACAACGTTTTTGCGTCGTGCGGCTGCAGCGACCGGGTTTTCCAAAGAATGCCAACCGCTGGGAATAGTGCGCGAATGAAGGCCTTGTCGAGCGCTCGACGCTGTCAGAAATAGCGGCGCACCGTCGAGCGATAGTGGCGATAGCTTTCGCCAAATTTCTCCTCGAGATAGCGCTCCTCGCGCAGCACGACGGCGTTATGCATGATCAGCACGAGCGGGATCAGCACGAGTATTCCCCACCAAGTGTTCATGGTCAGGGTCAGGCCGATGAAGATCAACGTCAGTGCCAGGTACAGCGGGTTGCGAGAGAACTGATAAGGGCCTGAAGTGACAATGGCCGTGGTCGGGAGCGTGGGATTCACATTGGTCCCGGCAGATATCAGCGAATATGTCCCCCAAGCACCGATCCCCGCCCCGAGGACAGCGATCAGCAGACCGCACCATCGGCCAATGGTGTCGCCGAATATCGGCAACGGCAAGATCAAGTCGATCAACAGGGCGATAATCAACGCGGCCGCATAAAGCAGCGGTGGCCGTGCAATCACGCCGGGGTTGTCTGTCGGCTCATTCATGATTCGGGCCACCCGTCGTCCAGCCGTTTCACAGTACACGAACCGGAGCATTGTCGACTGCGGTATTCGTGCGCTAGATTTTTTCCGCACAAGAACGAGCACCGATGTCGGCGAGCATCGGCCGGCAGGGAGGAGATTCCAATGGTTGGCTTGACGAGGGCGCTGCTTCTGGCAGCGGTGAGCAGCAGTATCATCGCCGGAGTGGCATTTGCCGACACGAACGACAAGAAGATCGCATTCTCCAACAACTATGCCGGGAATTCCTGGCGCCAGGCGATGCTGAAGAGCTATGACATCGTCACCAAGAAAGCCGTCGCCGACGGCGTCGTGGCCTCCGCAGACGTTTTCACCACCGCCGACAAGGAGGTGCCGACCCAGGCCGCCCAGATCCAGAATTTGATCCTGCAAGGCTATGACGCAATCGTCATCAATGCCTCCTCGCCCGATGCGCTGAATGGCGCGATCAAGCAGGCCTGCGAGCAAAAGATCGTGGTCGTGTCCTTCGACGGCATCGTCACCGAGCCTTGCGCCTGGAGGGTGGTGGTCGACTTCAAGGACATGGGGAAGCAGCAGCTCGAGCAGATGGCCAAGTTCCATCCCAAGGGCGGCAACCTCCTCGAGATCCGGGGACTGGCCGGCACGTCCATCGACGAAGCGATCCATGCCGGCATTCTCGAAGGGGTCGCAGCCCATCCGCAGTTCAAGATCGTCGGCTCGGTCACCGGCGACTGGGACCAGACAACCGCCCAAAAGGCTGTCGCGACCGTCCTGCCCTCGCTGCCCGAGATCGTCGGCGTGGTCGATCAGGGCGGCGACGGCTATGGCGCCGCCCAGGCTTTCGCTGCCGCGGGCAGGCCGCGCCCGACCATCATCATGGGCAACCGGCAGGACGAGCTCGAATGGTGGAAGGAGCAGAAATCCAAGGATGGCTATACCACCTGGTCGGCTTCGATCGCCCCGGGCGTCTCGACGCTCGCCTTCTGGGTGGCCCAGCAGATTCTCGCCGGCAAGGACGTGCCGCACGATCTCCTGGTGCCCTATCTCGCTTTCACCCAGGACGACTTCGAAGCAGCACTTCCCAAGATCGAGAAGGGCGGCGTGGCCAGCCACGAATACACCCAATCCGACGCAGAAGCGGCCATCAAGGCCAATATGAAATGAATGCTGCCTGATCGCGCGGCGGATATTCTCGCGCTCAAGCAGATCGAGAAGCGATTCGGCGCCGTTCGTGCCCTGAACGGCGTCGACCTTGCGGTCGGCACAGGCGAATGCGTCGGCCTGGTCGGCCATAATGGCGCCGGCAAATCCACCCTGATGCATGTGGTTGCCGGCACCCTCAAAGGCGACAGCGGCGCGATCATCATCGGCGGGGTCGAACAGGCCTCCTACCGGGTGGCGGTCGCACAGAGCCTTGGCATTCGCTGTGTCTTCCAGGAGCTGTCGCTCTGCCCCAATCTCACCGTCGCCGAGAACGCCCGCATCTATCATCCGGCCCTCAAAGGGCTGCGGTGGCGCCAGCATGCCAGCGAGCTCATTCGCGCCAAGCTCGACGAGATCTTTCCCGGACATGGGATCGAAACCGGCGAGGTGATCCGCGACCTGTCGATCGGCAAGCGCCAGATGGTCGAGGTCGCCCGCGCCTTCACCGTCACTCACGATCCGCTGCGGCTCGTGGTGCTTGACGAGCCGACTTCATCGCTGGACAGCCGCACCGCCGGCCAGCTGCTTGGCTTCGTCAGGCGCGCTGTCGCGACCGGCATCAGCTGCATCCTGATCTCGCATCTGCTCAGCGAGATTCTCGACCACTGCGCCAAGGTGGTGGTGATGCGCGATGGCAAGGTGGTCGCGTCGGGCGAGGCGGCGCAATTCGATCGCGACAGGCTGATCATCGCCATGGGCACGGCAGCGACGTCGCAGCGGGCTCAAGTCCGCAATGCGGCTCAACGCCGACAGGACACGACGCTGCGGGTTCGGGCCAGACCGTCGCGTCAGCATGATGGTACGGAGCTCAGGGCTTGCGCGGGCGAGATCATCGGCCTGGCTGGTCTGTCGGGGCATGGCCAGGCACAACTGCTTCTCGACATCTTCAAGGCATCGGCCAGCCGGACGGAGACGATCGAAGTGACGGCACCGGTTGCCATCATCGCCGGTGATCGCCAATCGGAGGGGATTTTCCCCTTATGGTCGATCGTCGAGAACATCGCTGTCCGCTCGATTGCCGGGCTCCGCAACGGCTTTCTCATCGCACCGGACCGCGAAGAGCAGCTGGCGCGCGACTGGCAGGAGAAGATCAAGATCCGCACGCCGGACGTTCACAACAACATCCTTTCGCTCTCGGGCGGCAATCAGCAGAAGGCGCTGTTCGCCCGTGCGCTGGCTTCCGACGCCCGCATCATCTTGATGGACGACCCAACGCGCGGCGTCGATATCGCCACGAAGTTCGAGATCTACGAGCTGATCCGGGCCGAGACCGATCGCGGACGGACATTCCTGTGGTACACGACAGAAACCGAGGAGCTGGCGAATTGCGATAGAGTCTATGTCTTCCGCAATGGTCGGATCGTTGCCGAGCTCAATCGCGATGAGCTGACCGAAGAGGCCGTCATCCAGTCGTCGTTCCATTCCGCGCCATGGCCGACCTCAGCCTAGAGAGCAGCGCGCGTCGTTTGTCGAGGCTCATGGGAGTGGCGCCGCGCCGGCTGCTGCGATCGATGCTGCCCGCCCTCTCGCTGGTGCTGATCATGATCGGCATCGCCTGGCTCAACCCGCGTGCCATCAGCTATTTCGGCTTCACCCTGATGCTGAACCTGGCGATTCCGATCGCGCTTGCGACCATCGCCCAGATGTTCATCATGACCGGCAACGATCTCGACCTTTCCATCGGCACCTTTGTCGGCTTTGTGGGGTGCATCACGGCAACCTGGCTACGCGAGGCGCCGCTCATCGGCGTGCTCGCGCTCATCGGTGCCGTCGGCGTCTACGCGGCACTCGGCGCGCTCATCCATTTGCGTTCTCTGCCCTCGATCGTCGTGACGCTCGGGATGAGCTTCGTCTGGCAGGGTCTGGCAATTCTGCTTCTGCCCAAGCCAGGCGGATCGGCGCCCCACTGGCTGCTGCAGCTGATGGGCCTCAAGCCTCCCTGGATTCCTTTTCCGATCCTTGCTGCCATCGTTATCGCCGCAGCCGCCCATCTCGGCCTGATGCGCACTTCCTACGGCGCAATCCTGCGGGGTTCCGGCGGCAATCCGCAGGCGATCCGCCGCGCCGGGTGGTCGCTGCTCAAAGCGAAGGTTACGCTCTACACGCTCGCCGGCTTCTTCGGCGTCGCCTCGGGCATGGCGCTGATCGGCACTACGACATCGGCCGACGCCAATATCGGCAATGGCTACACGCTGCTGTCCATCGCCGGTGTCATTCTCGGCGGCGGCGAGTTCATCGGCGGACGGGTGTCGCCGGTCGGTGCGGTGCTGGGCGCGCTGACGCTCGCGCTTGCCGCCTCGCCGCTTCTCACCTTCATGCGGATCCCGCCGGACTGGCAGGTCGCCGCCAATGGCGCCATTCTCATCATCGTGCTGGCCGCACGCGCGCTGCTCACCCGCCAGGAGGCGTGACCGGATGATCTCGGCAGAGAGGATCGCTGAGCGACCCTGGATCTGGTCCTTCCTCGGTGCCGTCATGGTGTGGCTTGCATCCATTGCCTTCACCGGTGGCTATGGCGCTGGCGGGATGATCACCGCAGCACTCTCTCTCGCCGTCTTCATGGTCATTGTCGGGATCGGCCAAATGTTCGTGATCACCCTCGGTCCGGGCAATGTCGATCTGTCGCTTCCTGCCAATATCGGTCTGGCAAGCGCGGTGGCGATGAAGGTCATGGGCGGCAGCGATGCCATGGTGCCGATCGGACTTGCCGCAGCCCTCGGTTCCGGCGCCGCGATCGGAGCCGCCAATTATCTCCTCATCCGGGCGCTCCGGATTCCGCCCATCATCGCCACCCTGTCGGCAAGTTTCATCGTCCAATCGATCGACATCAGCTATGGTCGCGGATTGCAGATCAAACCGCCTCCGGGTTTTGCCGACTTCACCAATCTCCAGATCGGCGGCATCCCCGTTCTCGCCATCCTGACGCTGCTGTTCACCATTGCCGCAAGCCTGGTGCTGCAGCGAACCGTCTATGGTCGCTCGGTTGCTGCCATCGGACAGAATCCACGCGCCGCATGGCTCGCCGGAATCAAGGTCGCCCGCGTCCGTTTCCTGACCTACACCCTTTGCGGCCTGCTCGGCGGCCTCGATGGCGCATTGCTCGCCGGTTACTTCCGCGGCGCCAATGTCGATATCGGCAATGAATATCTTTTGGCATCGATCGCCGTGGTGGTGATCGGCGGAACCTCGGTCGCCGGCGGCAGGGCCAATGTGCCGGGCATATGGGGCGCGGCACTGTTTCTGGTGTTGCTTCTCACCATGCTCAACACCTTTGGCGTGAGCGCCGGCATCCGGCTGGTTCTGACCGGGCTCGTCATCGTCGCCATCATCACGGCAAGCGGGCGACGCATCAGATCGTGATCCGCGGAACGCGAGGACGGCAGGCAGCTTTGATCAGCATACGACATCGATTGGACCTGACCGCCGAATTGGTGGCGGAGGTCTATCGACTGGAGGCCGACCCAGGACCCGAACAGGGCTTCATCGAGCTCTCGATTGACGACTACCATCGTGCCGCGCAGTCCATCGCGCAAGAAAACGCGGACCGCCCGTTGTGGCTGTTTGCGTATGGGTCGCTCATCTGGAGGCCGGCCTTCGAGCATGTGGAACATCGACCATGCAAGGCGTTCGGATGGCGGAGGTCGTTCTGCCTCAAAATACGCCGATGGCGCGGATCGCCTGAACAGCCTGGATTGATGATGTGCCTCGATTATGGCGGTTGCTGCCAGGGCGTCGCATTTCGTCTTCCTCGCGGGAACGACTGTGAGCAGGTCCTTCGCCTTCTTCGCCGCGAGGCGGACTACAAAGGCGACCTGGATGCGGTCCGATGGATCGAGGTTCGCGCAGGCAGCGAAAAGTTCCGTGCACTGGCCTTTTGGGCCGCTCCGCGATCCGATCCGTCATATGTCAATCTAACGATCGAGCAGCAGGCGTTTCATCTTGCGCGGGCAGCGGGCCACCTAGGCACCTGCGCCGAGTATCTGCACAACACCATCGTGAAACTTCATGAGCATGGCATCCATGATACCTATCTGTGGCAGCTTCAGAGACTGGTGGCAGACGAGATCCATCGAATGCGCTCGCAGCGCTTCGAGCATCACTCTCCGTCGTGAATAAGCAAGTCCCCGAGATGGTCGATCTAGCCGGCGGATGCGCAGGATTTTTAGTCGAGCATGAAGGCTTTGCTAAGGCTTGTCATGTAAGTTGCTTCGTTCCGCGCGTTCCGGTTTGTGCTCAGGAAGGAGAGACCCGTCTCCATGACCCGATTTCGAATCATTCCCGTTGCCGCGGTCCTTGCAGGCACGCTGCTTGTCGCGGTGATGGCACAGAGATCCGAAGCCTGCACCGGCATTCGCCTGATCGCTGGTGATGGCTCGGTGGTTCACGCCCGAACTCTGGAGTTCGCCATCGACATCGAATCCGCGGTGACGATGATCCCACGCGGCTATGTGCGGACTGGAACAACGCCCGATGGCAAGCAAGGCATGAGGTGGAATGCCAAATATGCCAGCGTCGGCATGAATGGGTTGAACATGCCGGTTCTCTTCGACGGGTTCAATGAAAAGGGCCTGGCGGCGGCGCTGTTCTACTTCCCGACCTCAGCCGGCTACATGCCTTACACGCCAGACGATGCCGGCAGGACCATCGCTCCGTGGGAGCTCGGGTCATGGATCCTCGAGAATTTTGCCACCGTCGACGAGGTGAAGGCAAATATTGGAAACATCGTCGTCCCCCCGGTCGTCTATGACGGCTGGGGCTTCACTCCCGAGGCGCATTTCGTCGTGCATGATTCCACCGGCAACAGCATCGTCATCGAATATGTCGCCGGCAAGCTGAATATTCATGACAATCCGCTCGGTGTGATCACCAACTCGCCGACTTTCGATTGGCACATGACCAACCTCCGCAATTTCCTGAATTTCTCCATGACCAATGCACCGCCGGTGCAGCTCGGCGGCTTGAAGCTGCTGCCCACGGGACAAGGCTCCGGCATGCTCGGTCTGCCCGGTGATTTCACGCCGCCGTCTCGGTTCGTCCGCGCGGTCGCGTTCAGCCAGTCGGTGTTGAAGCCGCCGACCGGATCCGCAGCCGTTCTCGAGGCGTTTCATGTGCTGAATCAGTTCGACATACCGAAGGGCGCGGCGCGCGAGCATGACAAGGACGAGCACGGCAACGTGGTGGCCGACTATACGCTGTGGACGGCGGCGAGCGATCTGAAGGCCCGGCGGTATTACTTCCGGACCTATGACAATAGCCAGATCCGCTCGGTCGATCTGATGAGGATGGCGATCGATGGCAAAGACGTCGTCACCCTGCCGATCGGCGGCAATGAGGTGATACAATCACTCACGCCGTAGCCGGGATGGACCTGATCCTTGGCGCGTATCCGGCCGCCCGGGCGGCGCGACTGGACCCTGGGCTTGCGCTGCGCTACGAATGAGCGATGAGCAACGCCGCCGCCTCGCCGCGCTACCAGGGCCTGTTCCCGGTCGTGCCCACCACCTTCGGCGAAACCGGTGAGCTCGACCTGGCGAGTCAGAAGCGGGCCGTCGACTTCATGATCGATGCCGGCAGCGATGGCCTGTGCATCCTCGCCAATTTCTCCGAGCAGTTCCTGCTTGGCGACGACGAGCGCGAGCTGCTCACGCGCACGGTGCTCGAACATGTGGCCGGTCGGGTGCCGGTGATCGTGACCACCACGCACTTCAGCACCCGCATCTGCGCCGACCGCAGCCGGCGCGCGCAAGCGATGGGCGCGGCGATGGTGATGGTGATGCCGCCCTATCACGGCGCCACCTTCCGCGTTCCGGAGGCGAAGGTGTACGAGTTTTACTCGGGCGTTGCCGAGGGCCTCGGCATTCCGATCATGGTGCAGGACGCGCCGGCCGCCGGCACGCCGATGAGCGCCGCGTTCCTGGCCCACATGGCGCGCGAGATCGAGCCTCTCAAATATTTCAAGATCGAGGTGCCAGGAGCCGCGGTCAAGCTGCGCGACATGATCGCGCTGGGCGGTTCGGCGATCGAAGGCCCATGGGACGGCGAGGAGGCGATCACCCTCATCCCCGACCTCGAGGCGGGCGCCACCGGCTCGATGACCGGCGGCGGCTACCCGGACGGCATCAAGCCCATTCTCGAAGCGTGGCGCGCCGGTCGGCGCGACGAGGCCGTGGCGCATTATGAGCGCTGGCTGCCGCTCATCAACCTCGAGAACCGACAATGTGGCCTGCTCGCTGCCAAGGCCATGATGAAGGCCGGCGGCATCATCGCCTGCGAGGCGCCGCGCCATCCACTCCCGCCGCTGCATCCCGAGAGCCGGCGCCTGCTGCTCGACTGCGCGCACCGCCTGGGCGCGCTGGCGCTGCGCTGGGCGGGGTAGGCAGGTTGGCGGAGACGCCGCCAGCCTCACTTCCGATTGGGATCGTTGTCTTAAACATCATGGCGGCGTATATTGGACACCTTGAATGTTGGTGTTCGAGCATTGAGTTGCCTTCGTTGGACGACGGATTGAATCTTCCTCCTCCGTATCGCTTGTTAAGCTTGCGCGAGTCCGGCGATGCCTTCACTCACGCCTGCGCAAACGCATCCGCACTTGGTGCCGGCACGCTCGTGTGGACCCGCCGCTTCGATCTGGCTGAATTCGCTGTTGTGCTCGAGCCCAATGAAAGCTTGCGCACTGCCCGAGAAGTCTTCCTCTTGGGCATGAGCGCGCTTATCGAAGCACTGGCGGCAGTCTCGCCGCCGCAGATGCCGATTTCGCTTGATTGGCCCGACACGATTCGTGTCGACGGTGTGCTCGTGGGAGGAGGACGTCTCGGTTGGCCTGATGGCGCCTCAGAGGAGCAGGTACCCGATTGGCTGGTCTTCGCGGTGATGATCAGGACCGCACTCCTTCAAGCTGCAGATCCCGGTTTGCGGCCCTTAAACGGAGCGCTCGAGGAGCTGGGCTTTACAGGACTTGACACGGGCATGTTCCTGGAAAGCTTTGCCCGCCATCTGCTCGCGGATCTTCATACTCTCGCGGAGAATGGAATCGGCGCAATCCAGCAGCAGTATCGAATGCATCAGATAGCCGGACAACCTGAGAGCCTGAATCTTGACCATCTTCAGAATTGGCTGAAGAAACCCTCCTGGCTCGACCCGGCGACAGGAATGCCATGGCTTTGAAGCTGCCTCGCACAATCCGCCTCGATGCTTCCGACAGTTTTGTTTATACCTCGGCGGCAGAACCGGGAGAGCTGGCTGTTTCTGGCAGCTTCATGTTTACTGGCCGTGACGAGGCGGCGTTGACTGGCAAGGAACGTCAGGCCTTTCGCGGCGGTTTTCTCGGAATTGACAGTTTCGGTTGGTCTACCCTGGTGATCGTCAGCGAAGTATCGACCGAGGAACGTGATGCCGTGGTGCGTCGCTTGGCGGCGGGCCTGGTACGATATTGCGGCGCGCCGGATGAAATGACTGCTTTGCCTGCTGCCCAAGAGGAGATCGCTTTCGCCGAGACACTCTGCGATCACCCCAGTGGCACATTGCTGGGAGTTCTCAGGCGGGTCGAGGGCAGCAATGTCAGGGAAAGTTTTCGGACATTGCATCGACGTGAAAACCAGCTTTCCCCCGCAGTCGCGTTTGAACTCGTTGCGGTGGATGACGATTGCGTCTCGACGGAGAAGGTCGATTTCGGCGAGTTGATCAAGAGGCTCGAAAGATGAAGGATTTCTGGCTGGCATCCGGCCATCATCTTCTCGACCGTAACGAACGAGGCCACCTGGTCGTCACGGATGATTTTCTCAAAGCCTATCTGGCGCGTCCAGAGCTTCTGCCGCCAGCGGACGCCTGTGCTGCCGAGAGAGCATTGCATCATCAGCTGCTGGTGCATCATCCTCGCCGCACGGTGGATGTTGCCGAGATCGCTGCCATCAGCGATCCTGACGCGCAAGAGAACTGGCGCTTCATGATCGCGTTTCGGGACCGGTTGCTGAGATCACCCTCTCTCGAGGGCGCCTATCTCGACCTTGTTCGAGATCCCCGAGACACGCCGCCGATCTTCTTCAACCAGCTGACCAATCTGGTTTTGCGCAATGCCCTTGATGGAATTGAGGATGCTTTTCTGTTGCGGGCCGCCGAGCTGTTCTTCCGACCGCAGCGCGTGACATCTCATGATGGCACACTGCTCCTGGCCGATGCCGAGACGATCCAGCTGCACGAGCACAATCGGCATTCTTCGCCGCTCCTGGCAATGCTGGGAGGCCCGGCCGTCACCGAGCTTGAAGTGCTCGACGAGCACGGAGCCGAGCATTATTTCGAGCGCAGCGATGCTTTTGACCTGGTCCTCAATATTGGCGGCAGCGACAGGGCGCGCCGTGGGCTCGCCGACGCGATGACGATCTGGATTCGTCATCTCCTCTGCGTGGACGTCCAAATCGAGGCGGTGGACCGAATTGCAGACGAGAACTGGGCTTGGTTCGTCGGTCTGGACAGCGAGGCCACACGGATCGGCAATGCATTATGGAGACATGAAGACGTCGAGCCGGAACGGCTGGAGCGCATCATCGGGCTTTTCCGACTGGAATTCAGCCAGCTGCTCGATGCTCTGCCGATCATCGACGGTCGGCCCGTATGGCTTATACTGGCAATGACCGAGGACAGGATCATCCGTATGAAGCCACAGAACCTGGTTACCAGCCTGCCGCTTCGTTCGAGTGCCGGAGTGCACTGACATGACGCGGGAGGCAATGGAGATCGGCGTGGTTGCCGAACGCAGAAAGCTGAAGAGCCCCTGGGCCGAGTTCTCGTGGCAGCCTGTTGCCATCTTGCCCGAGGCGCCGGAAGCAGCTCCATGGACGAAGTTGGAGGAATCGCCAGAGGCAGTCCGGTTCTACGCCGGCTCTTCCTGGCTCCAGTTCTACAGTTCGGAGACGACCGGTTACCGGGACAATCTTGGCTCCGGAACGCCCCAGCTCTGGGTTGTTCTGCGCGAAGTCGAGGAGGAGCCGGGAATCTCCCTGCTGACAGTCACTGCGGATCCAGCGGAAGGAGAGTCGCTGACCGAGCCTGGTACCGATATTGTCGAGCAACTCGCCATGCCGCCCGCCATTGCGGAACGGCTCATGCGTTTCGTTGCGGTGCATCATGTCGATCGGGCCTTCGTGAAACGAAAGCGCGATCGCGCCGATCCTGAAGCCTTGGCTCATCGCGATCCGACCGTCGCATCTGGACGGGATAGTCATGAGTGAGCCCGACGACGGTTTCCTCGCAAGGTGGTCGCGGCGGAAACGGCTGCCCGAAGATCCGCCCACGACCGAGCCGCCCGAGGCGATCCCTCAAATATCCGAGCAATCTGCTCAAAAATCAGAATCCCCGGAAGGGGCCGATGCCGAACGGGAAACGGAAGCGCTGCCGCGCATCGAAGAGCTGACCGCGGAAAGTGATCTTTCGGCCTTCTTGCGTGCGGGGGTGCCGCAGGAAATCCAAAAGGCCGCCTTGCGGCGGGCCTGGTTGCTTGATCCCGCCATCAGGGATTATTGCGGGCCTGCCGATTATGCCTTTGATTTCAATGACCCAGATGCAGTTCCCGGCTTCGCTTCCAAGGAAGTGGTTGAATTGGCGAAGAAAGTTCTGAACGAGCTGGCTGATGCCGAACAGGTGGCGAAGGACGATGCACTGTCATCCTCGCCGCCTTCTCCAGAGACTAAGGAGAACAAGGATTGAACAAGAGTTGATCAATATCGGTTGCATTCATTTGAAGCAGGATTAGTCTATTCGCGAGCTTGGCCGACGGGCCCGCCCCAGCGAGGGCAGAGAACAAGAAGACGCCGGCATGGAGGAAACAGTCAGGGTTGTAGAACGTACCGGTTCACGTTCGGAAGAATTGGCCGCTTCTCAACTCCAAGACCAGCAGTCTCGGGCAGATCTCGATATCGACATCGCCCGAGCACAGGAATATGCGTTGCTGGCAGCCCTCCTTTTGCGCGTGCCGGACGATCAACTACTCGAAAGATTGGCCTGTTTGCCGGGGGACGAGACGCCTCTCGGCGTCGCTCATCGATCGCTTGCACAAGCGGCAACCCTGAGTTCTCACGAGACGCTGGTGCAGGATTATTTTCGCCTGTTCATCGGTGTTGGCCGCGGTGAGATTCTGCCCTTTGCCTCCTATTACCTCACCGGCTTTCTCCAAAGCCGGCCACTCGCGATATTGCGCGATGATCTAGGACGGCTGGGGCTCCAGAGAGCCGACTTCCATCACGATCCCGAGGATCACATCGGCACCCTGTGCGAGGTCATGAGCAACCTTGCCAGCGACCGCGAGCGATTTCCCCTTGCCGACGAGCGCCGCTTTTTCGAGCGGCATCTGTCACCATGGGCAATCCGCTTCTTCACCGATCTCGAGTCGGTAAGAGACGCGCGGTTCTACGCGGCTGTGGGTACGCTTGGCCGCGTCTTCATGAACATCGAAGCAGAAGCATTCGCTCTCAATTGAATGGGAGGAGAAAGATGGAAAGCAGGACAAAGCGTCTCGACCGCCGACACTTCCTACGCGCGGTCGGCGGTGTCTCCTCCGCGGCGGTGGCGGCCGTCACCACCACCATCATGACGGACGAAGCACAGGCATACGATCCCGGTCAGGACGAGTTGGCGTCACGCTATCGCGAGACCGACCACGTCAAGACGTTCTATCGAACGGCCGGCTATGAGACTCTGAAAAAGTGAGGTCGACATGCTGATCAAGCGAAAAGATGCAGGTTCGGCCCGTCGGACACTGCAGTTCACCACCACCGATCCTCAGCCGGTAGGCATGGACCGTCGCACTTTCCTGCGACGCTCAGGTCTCACAACAGGCGCACTGGCGGCCGTCGGTGCGATCAATGCCGGTTCAATCAAGCAGGCGAAGGCAATCAGTCCTCCCGAATTCGGCGTCCCGATCGTCATCAAGAAGAACATCTGCACCCACTGCTCGGTCGGCTGCACCGTCCATGCCGAAGTTCAGAATGGCGTTTGGACAGGTCAGGAACCTGCCTTTGAGAGTCCGATCAACCGCGGTGCGCATTGCGCCAAAGGAGCCGCGATCAGGGAGATCGTCCATGGCGACCGCCGATTGAAATACCCGCTGAAGCTGGCCAACGGCCAATGGGAAAGGGTTTCCTGGGACCAGGCAATCAATGAGATCGGCGACAAGGTTCTGGCCATTCGCGAACAGGCCGGGGCTGATTCCGTCTATTGGCTGGGCTCGGCGAAGTTCACCAATGAAGCCTCTTACCTGTTGCGGAAATTCGGAGCGTTCTGGGGCACCAACTCGGTTGACCATCAGGCGCGCATTTGTCATTCGACGACGGTTGCGGGTGTTGCGAACGTCTGGGGCTATGGTGCGCAGACCAATTCCTACAACGACATCCGCAATTCCAAGACGATGATCTTCATCGGCAGCAACGCCGCTGAAGCCCATCCAGTGGCGATGCAGCACCTCCTCTCGTCGAAGGAGATCAACCGCGGCAACATGGTCGTGTGCGACCCGCGGTTCACGCGGACGGCGGCGCATGCGACCGAATATGTGCGCTTCCGCAACGGTACGGATATTCCGCTGATTTGGGGACTCCTGTGGCACGTCTTCCAGAATGGCTGGGAGGACAAGGAATTCATCGCCCAGCGCGTCTATGGGATGGATCAGGCGCGCAAGGAGATCGACAAGTGGAATCCAGAGGAAGTCGAGCGCGTCACCGGCGTGCCGGGTGATCAATTGCGGCGCGTCGCGGAAATGTTCGCGACCCAGAAGCCCGCAACAATAATCTGGTGCATGGGGGCCACCCAGAAGCATGTTGGCACCGCCAATGTCCGAGCCTTCTGCATAGCCTGCCTTGCGACGGGCAATGTCGGGAAACCAGGCACCGGCGCCAACATCTTCCGCGGCCACACCAATGTGCAAGGTGCAACCGATCTCGGCCTCGATATCACGACCCTGCCGCTCTACTACGGCCTCACCGAGGTCGCCTGGAAACACTGGGCACGCGTCTGGGAAGTCGAGTACGACTGGCTGCAGTCGCGTTTCGACGAAGTTCCCGCCAAGGCAGGTCGGAAGCCGCGGACGCGCAAAGAGAACATGGAGACTCCCGGCATTACCTCGACACGATGGTTCGACGCCGTAAACATGCCCGAGGATGACGTTGACCAGCGATCCAATCTCAAAGCCATGATCGTCATGGGCCACAACGGCAATACCGTGACCCGCATACCCGAGATGGTGAAGGGTCTTGAAAAGCTCGACTTGCTGGTCGTGGCCGATCCCCATCCGACGATTTTCGCGGCGATCAGCAACAAGAAGGACAATATCTATTTGCTGCCAGCTTGCACCTCCCTCGAGATGGAAGGTTCGCGAACGGCCTCGAACCGTTCGCTGCAGTGGGGTGAGCAGATCGTCGAGCCGGCCTTCGAGTCCAAGAACGACTACGAGATCATGTATCTCCTCGCGAAGAAGCTCGGCTTTGCCGACAAGATGTTCAAGAACATCAAGGTCACTGACAACCGTCCTGACGCGGCCGATCTCTTGCGCGAGATCAACCGAGGCGGCTGGTCGACCGGCTATTGTGGCCAGTCGCCGGAGCGTCTAAAGGCGCACATGAAAAACCAGGCCAAATTTGACTTGGTCAGTCTCAGGGCGCCCAAGGACGATCCGGAAGTCGGAGGCGACTTCTACGGACTGCCCTGGCCATGTTGGGGAAAGCCCGAGATCCGGCATCCGGGATCGCCAATCCTCTACCGTACCGATGTTCACGTGAAGGACGGCGGCGGCACTTTCCGCGCCCGCTTCGGCGTCGAGCGTGCCGGCAAGACGTTGCTGGCCGAAAACTCCTACAACAAGGGCTCCGAGCTGATCGACGGCTATCCGGAGTTCACCATGGCGGTTCTCCAGAAACTCGGCTGGGACAAGGATCTGACCCCGGAAGAGCTTGCAATCATCAAGAAGATCGGCGGCGAGAAGGTTGGCACCGTAAGCTGGTCGATCGATCTTTCGGGCGGCATACAGCGCGTGTGCCTCGAACATGGCGTGATGCACTACGGCAATGGAAAAGCAAGGGCCGTCGCCTGGAACTTGCCGGATCCGGTGCCAGTCCATCGCGAGCCCATCTACACATCGCGCCCAGAACTCGTTGCAAAGTATCCGACAAGGCCGGATGAGCGACAGTTCAGGATCATGAATGCCGGCTTTACCGTGCAGCAGAATGCGGTGAAGAACGAGATCTCGAAGAAGTTCCCGCTGATCCTCTCCTCCGGCCGACTCGTGGAGTATGAAGGTGGCGGCGAGGAGACCCGCTCGAACCGCTGGCTTGCCGAGTTGCAGCAGGACATGTTTGTCGAGATCAATCCGGCGGATGCCGCCGAGCGCGGAATCACCGATGGTCAATGGGTCTGGGTGTTCGGCCCCGAGGACGACGCCAAGGCTCGGGTGAAGGCGCTGGTCACCGAACGCGTCGGCAAGGGCGTGACGTGGATGCCGTTCCACTTCTCTGGCTGGTTCATGGGCGAGGATCGCCGCAAGCACTATCCCGAGGGCGCAGATCCGATCGTGCTCGGCGAGAGCGTGAATACACTGACAACTTACGGCTTCGACCCGGTCACCGGTATGCAGGAGGCGAAGGTCACGCTTTGCCAAGTCCGGGCAGCGTGACGAGGAGGAACAACACATGGCCCGGATGAAATTTCTTTGTGACGCCGACCGCTGCATCGAATGCAATGCCTGTGTCACTGCCTGCAAGAACGAACATGATGTTCCGTGGGGAATCAACCGCCGCCGCGTCGTGACGATCAATGACGGCAAGCCCGGTGAACGCTCGGTGTCGATGGCCTGCATGCATTGTACCGATGCCCCTTGCGCCGCCGTGTGCCCGGTCGATTGCTTCTACACGACGGCAGACGCGGTGGTGCTGCATTCCAAGGACTTGTGCATCGGTTGCGGCTACTGCTTCTACGCTTGTCCGTTCGGTGCTCCGCAATATCCGCGCGTCGGCAATTTCGGCTCGCGCGGAAAGATGGACAAGTGCACCTTCTGCGCGGGCGGTCCGGAGCCTGACGATACTGCGGTGGAGTATGTCAAGTACGGCGCCAATCGCCTCGCCCAAGGCAAGCTTCCGCTGTGTGCCGAGATGTGCTCGACAAAATCTCTCCTGGCGGGCGATGGGGAGATCATTGCCACGATCTACAAGGAGCGGGTGAAGCAACGTGGTTATGGTTCAGGCGCCTGGGGCTGGCAGACTGCCTATCGCGAGACCATCACTGGCTAAGGCGCTGAGCAGGATTGGATAGAATCATGCGTGTCCAGCAGTTTCTCCAGATTTTAGCAGCGCTGATCCTGGCCATCGGGATCATGTCGGGTCCGGTTGGCGCACAGAACCAGGCAGGCATGTCGCAGGCTGACACGGGCAGCAACCCGACAGCCCAAGCAGTATCGGAGCAGAAGCTGCTGCAGGAGCTCGACAGGATTCAGGGCCGGGTCACGATTCCGGACCGCAAGTCCGGTGTTCTGCAGCAACCCGAGGGCCGCGAATATCGCGCCTTCCACGAAGGCGCCCTCCCCTGGATTGCCGGCCTCCTGATTATCGGAATGCTGCTCATTCTGGCCATCTTCTTCATGGTGCGCGGTCGGATCCGGATGGATGTTCGCTCGGGCCAGAAGATTGTCCGATTCAATGTGCTTGAACGCTTCACTCACTGGATGACGGCGACGGCCTTCATCGTGCTGGCGATCACCGGCGTGAACTATGTCTTCGGCAAGCGCCTGCTGATGCCGCTGATCGGTGCCGACGCGTTCGCCAACTGGAGTCACTGGGCCAAGCTCGCCCATAATTTCATTGCCTGGCCGTTCATGCTCGGTGTCCTCCTCATGCTCGTGCTGTGGATTCGAGACAATATCCCAGACCGTTACGATGCGGCTTGGCTGCGTGCCGGCGGAGGGTTCTTCAACAGCGCACATCCCCCTGCCGCTCGTTTCAATGCAGGACAGAAGCTGATCTTCTGGTCGGTCATTCTTGGCGGCCTGGCGATCTCTGCCTCAGGCCTGATGATGCTGTTCCCATTCCAGTTTGCCAACATCGCTGGGATGCAGATCGCCCAATATGTTCATGCAGTTGCGGCAGTCGTGCTGATCGCGATCATTCTCGCCCATATCTACATCGGCTCGCTGGGTATGGAGGGTGCCTATGAGGCAATGGGCACCGGCGAAGTGGACCTTGCCTGGGCGAAGGAGCATCACAGCGCATGGGTCGAAGGAGAAAAGGTCGCCAGCTCCAGCGCGCGTCCGTCCGCCACGCCCGCCGAGTAAGATCCAGCTCCGTCAGCTGGACTTCTCCTCGGCCGCCACGTCAGATTTGGTCGGCTCGCCAGTCCATTTCTTGCCGACGAGATTATAGCCCGGATCCCCGACGCGGGTGCTGGACGTGCTGTAGGCTTCCCAGGCCGGGCGCTGCTGCTCAGACGTCAAATAAGCGCCCGCGCCGATTGCGAAGAGAACCGCGGCAACAATTCCGATAATCACGACGCCCATTGTTCACTCCCATGCTGCCCCGCTTCGAATTCAAGCGTTATTGACTCTTGTAGAATTTCGGGTCGAGGGCTGCGAGTGCCAGCAACGGTGCGGGCACCGCCACGCCAGCAATTCTGAGCTTCCGCGAAGCATCACGGCAGGCGATCAGGTCGTTCGTCTTGGCGAGTGTCTCCGCGTCCTCGAGCTTCAGCACGGAGAGCTTCGGCGTGCTCGGGGGCGCCGCCGGTGTTGGTGCTGCTATTCCGGACGTTTGCGGAGCATTCTGTCCTGACCCCTGGGTGGCTGGCTGTTGAGGTGGTTTCGGGCTCTCCACCGCCGGGCCACTCTGGCCGGCAATCTGCTGGGCCGAACCGCCCTCGGTTGCCGGTTTGGGCGGGACAGCTTGGCCGGAGGCCGAGCTCGATGATTGCGCAGGGGCTGCGGCCGAAGCGCCCGCAGGTGCCGCTGGCGCCGCCGCGGCTGGCGCTGGAGCACCAGCAGGTGGTGGTGGCGGCGCCTTGATGAAGGCGAGGAGCTCCTGGCAGATGTTGGCTGGGCCGCTCTGGGCGGCGGCTGCAGGGGTCGCTGGCGTTGCAGCTGCCGGCGGTGTAGCAGGTGCTGTTGCAGCAGGTGCTGTTGCAGCAGGTGCGGGCGGGGCTGTGCCAGGCGTCGTGACCGTCTGTCCGGGCGCTGGCGCCGGGGCTGCTGTCTGGCCCATGGCGGCCTGTGACGCGATTGCGGTGAGCAGTCCGGCAACGAGGATCGCTTTCATCGCCAAGCTCCTTTTTGCCTTCTAAACCAATGAACTCGGTGAATTGTGCCGGACAGATTCGGCCATCGCAAGCGAAATGGATAAGGGCTATAAAAAGACAGTAATGAACAGACGGGCCATTCAGACAAACCCCGCCCACGGACGCGATGCTGCGGCTAGGGCTGCCGCTTTGCAGGCCGTCGCCATGATTGCCGGGCCTGACCCGCACCAGGTCACCTTCGAGAGCCGGGGTCGTACTCTGATTTACGGTAATAATGACGCGGCGGTCGAGGCTGCCGAGTTGCTGAAGGATCGGATGGATGTCACAGTCCTGATTTGCGGGGATGGCGATATAACTCCGCCTCGGATCAGCGGCTACGAGATCTATAAAGGCCGTATTGTTTCAGCCAAGGGATATCTCGGCGCATTCATCTTGCAGATCGACGGGTTTTCGAAGAAGAGCGTGTCGACGCGCGGATATCTCGAGTTCGAACGAGCCGAGACAAGTGCGACGGTCGAAGCGGACATCATAATAGACCTCTCGGGCCACCCACCGCTGTTCTTGGGTCATGATCTGAGAACCGGCTATCTCTATGCCGATTCCGCCAGTCGCAGCTCCATGCTGGAGGCAGTCTTCCGCGCTTCCGGTCTAGTCGGGATTTTCGACAAGCCGCGCTTTATCAACTTTGTGCCGGATCTTTGCGCTCACGCACGCTCCCGGATCGTCGGATGTCATCGCTGCCTTGACCTATGCCCAACCGGCGCCATAGCGCCCCATGGCGAGCATGTGGAGATCGATCCTTATATCTGCGCTGGCTGCGGCGAATGCGCCGCAATATGTCCCACTGGGGCGGCGACTTACGCATTTCCCGACGAGGCCACATTACTTTCGCGTTTGCGAGCCCTCGTCTTAACCTACCGCCAAGCAGGCGGACAAACCCCGATCATATTGGCTCATGACAGTTCCCACGGCGCCGATCTGCTTGCAGCCCTGGATCGTTTCGGTCCTGAAATCCCGGCCCACATCCTGGCTATCGAGGTCAACGAGGTGACGGAGATCGGCATCGAAGCGATCGCGGCCGCCTTCTCTTGGGGCGCGGCCGGCGTCGCATTACTTACGAGAGCCCACCCGCGTCATGGAATGGAGGGGCTTGGTCGGACGCTGGTCCTGGCTGAAGAAGTCCTTGATGGCCTAGGCTATGGCAAGCAAGGGCTGTCTCTCATCCAGACCGACGATCCTGATATTCTATCTGAAAGGCTTGCCAACCTGCCGCTGGCGTGCACCACGAGCAAACCGTCGACATATTTGCCGACCGGCAGGAAGCGGGAGCTGCAGGTCAGCGCACTTCGCGAGTTGCACGCCGCCGCGCCCAACCCGGTCGAGGTCATCGGCTTTTCACTGCAGGCCGGCTTCGGCCGGGTTCAGGTCGACGTCGCGAACTGCACGCTTTGTCTCGCATGCGTGTCTGTCTGCCCGACCTCGGCCTTGCGTGACGATCCCGAAACACCGGCGCTACGTTTCGACGAAGCCCTGTGTGTTCAGTGCGGTCTGTGCAAGGCCACCTGCCCGGAGAAAGTCATAGAGCTGGAGCCCCGGATATCATTCGCTGCCTTCGGCGCACCGCCTATCATCCTCAAAGAAGAAGAACCGTTCTGCTGCTCGGTCTGCGGCAAACCGTTTGGCACGAAGAGCACGATCGAAAAGGTGATTGCCAAGCTCCAGAACAAACACTGGATGTTCGCCGGCGGTAACGCCAATCGGCTCGAGCTTCTCACGATGTGCGACGACTGCCGCATCACCAGAGTGACGAATATGGGGTTCGATCCATATGCGGCACCCCAACGTCCGGTTCCGAGGACGACAGACGACTACGTCCGAGATCGGCAGCAGCAAAAGGACGATGAGTCAGGAAGCAATGACCTCTAGCGCGTGACTCTGGCGAGCCACTCGACGAGCGCGGCGCGATCCGCCGAATTGGTGATCCTCTGTTCCGGCATCTTGGTGCCTGGAGTATAGAGCGCAGGACCAACCTCGAAGAGTTTCGCAACTGTTTCGGGTGTCCATATGATGTCGAGCTGCTTCAAAGCCGCCGAATATTTGTAGGAAGGCTCGGACGCGATCCTGCGGTTGAAGATGCCATGGAGAGTCGGCCCGGCGCGATTGGTGTCGGCGGCGGTCAGGCCATGACAGGCACGACAGGCGCGAAAGACTGCCGCGCCGCGGTGCTGCGGTTCGGGAAGAGCAGTATCCGTCGTCTCTGCGGTGATCGGATCGAGCGGTCTACCGGTCCTTCCGTCCCATCGCCTTACGACCCGATCGGCCCCGCCGGTATAAAGAACCGAACCCCTCTGATCGAAAGCAAGCGACCAGACCGGCATGCCCGGTCCTTCAATGGATGCCGCCTTCCTGCGTTCTCGACGTTCGACCATTGCAACACTCCCTTGCAGGCCGGCCGTGGCGAGAATGTTCCCGTCAGGAGACACCGCGAGGCTGGTCAGCGGCCCAAGCTGGATCTCGAGAGTGGCCACATGCCGGAGCTTGAAATCGAAGAACAGCAATTTGCCTTCTGCGGTTGCCGCAACGAGCTCTTCATTGCCGGCCAGAACGAGATTATTGATCGGCGCGCCAACCTGGACACGCTTCTCCGTCAGCCTGTCACGAAGGTTGATCGAGTGGAGCGAGCCATCATAAGCACCCGCGAAAAGGCCTGACCCGTCAGGTGAGAATGCAATGCCGTTTACCGGGGCCTCGCTCTCGATGACAAAGGGTTCTCCCGCACCCGAAATCGGCGAGACGGTGATCCGCCGATCGAATGATGCAGAAGCGACGCGCGTGCCAACTCCATCGACTGCAAGAGCAGTGACAGGCCCCTGATGACGCGGAAATATCCGGTTCGGTCGCGCCTCGTCGCCACACCACAAGGCGACCTGACCATCTTCACCGCCGGAAATGAAGCATGAGGCCGACACTCTCGCGAGCGCGGTGATGGCACCGTCATGAAATCCCAGCACGCGCTGCGCAGTTCTGGAATCGACATTCCAGATGATCATACGGTGATCGAAGCTGCCCGTGACAATGCGATCCGGGCCCAGGACCGCGATTGCGCGTATGGGGCCGCCATGTCCTCGCAGCTCGGCTTCAGATGACCGGGCGCCGACTGTCACCATGGCGACAACCATGAGAACGCCCGCCAACGCTCGACGGTATGGGTTTTCCTTCCACCGATCGATCAAAGATTGCAGCAACATTTCTGCCCGCGACATCGGCAAAAACCTTCAAACGAAAAACCGCGTTTGGAACTCGATGCTGTCACTTCGCGCCTTTTTCGGAGCTTCGGAATGCTGTTAGAACTAGGCTTCCAGATCCGATGAGGATTGATTTCCGCATTGTGAACTTTCTTGTCGATCACGACACATAACGGACAAGACCTGCTCCGGAAAGTTCGTATCCCCCCATTTCGCTTGCATGTGTAGCGACCAGTGGTGAGGTCATGAAGCGGATCAATCGCTGAAGAGGTTCGCGAAAATAATCGCGTTGACGCATCAGCAGATCGAAGCGTTCCCAGAGAAGCGGTTTGAAATCCAATCCAGCCGCACTAGCGACCGAGCGTGTGGCAATGCCACAGTCGGCACGGCCAGCACGAATAGCCTGTGCGACGTCCGGCCCCGTAGGACATACACGCTTCTCACGAACCAATTGCTCGAGCGTTGCTCCCTCCTTCCTGAGCAGAGAAAGCAGCAGCTGCTGGGCCCCGGCGCCTTGTTGGCGAAGCGCAACCCGCGCTCCTGCTGCAATCACATCGGCCAATCCGTTGAGGCTTTTTGGGTTCCCCGGTGCAACCAAGAGACCCTGCTCGCGCGTGGCAAAGGCTATGAGCACAACGTCCCGAATACCGCCCTGTCTTCTCACGGCGAGAATATTGGCATCGACCTCCTCGTCGCTCATTTCATGAAAGTGCAATGCGGTTGCGACGATTTCGCCTTGGCAAAAACGTTCCAATCCCACTTCGCTTCCTTGATTGAGCATCGCCAGGTTCGATCCGCTCTCGCGCAAGCACCATTCAAGCAGCGGATCATGGCTTCCGCCCATGATTGGCATGGGATCGATCCGTGAAAGCCCTTCCGGACGGACCAGTCCGGAGGTTACCCATTGATCGAGGTCGGTCCTCGGAAATAGCCACCGTCCCGTCACCCTGGTGCAGGGCACCGCTTGTGCGGCCACCAGCTCATAGAGCTTGCGTTCCTTCAGGCGGAGATAGCGCGCTGCCTCTTGGGTCGTCAGAAGTTCCATGCATTGACCTGCAATTTTATGTTCCTGCTACAGATTAGTCGGTTTACGGTTGTCAACGCAATATTTCGAGCCTTAAGGGAGATATGCCCGATGGTAGCTCCGCTCTCGCTCTCGTACTCGCTGGTGATTCTGGCCTGTTCGACATCGTCCGCCTGTCGCTTGTCGTGAGTCTCGCCGCGACTGCCCTTGCCGGGCTGATCGGCTTTCCCCTGGGGGCGTTCCTGGCACTGGTGCAGTTTCCCGGGCGGACAGGCTTGATCGTCGTCCTCAATGCTCTTATGGGCCTCCCCCCGGTCGTGGTCGGGCTCGTGGCTTACCTTCTTCTGTCGCGGTCCGGTCCTTTGGGCTCTCTCAACCTCCTTTTCAGCCCACCGGCAATGATCATTGCTCAGTCTATTCTCGTGATTCCCATCCTCGCCTCGCTGACGCGTCAGACCATTGAGGACCTATGGTCGGAATATCGCAATGAGCTGATGGCGCTGCGGGTGAAGCCGTTGCTGCGGGTCACAACCTTGCTGTGGGACGCGCGCTTCAGTCTGATCACCATCCTGTTGGCGGGCTTCGGGCGGGCCGCTGCAGAAGTCGGTACCGTCATGATTGTCGGTGGCAACATCGAGGGCTTCACCCGCACCATGACCACGGCAATTGCCCTTGAGATCTCCAAGGGCGATCTGCCGCTCGCCATTGGTCTCGGCCTCATGCTCATCACCATAGTCATTGCCATAAATGCCATGGCCTGGGGCGTGCGGCGCATGGGCGAGATCCGTGCCGGATAGGCGAAGGAGAAATAGATGCTGAGCTGCCGTTTCCTTATTGCCGCATTTCTTGTGACGGCGTTCGCCGTCCCAGTGTCGGCTCAGGAGAAGTCGATCGTGGTTGCCTCGACGACGTCGACCCAGGACTCCGGTCTCTTCGGCCACATCCTTCCCTTGTTCAAGCAGAAGAGCGGGATCGATGTGAAAGTGATTGCCCAAGGAACGGGGCAGGCCCTCGACACTGCCAGACGCGGGGATGCCGATGTGGTGTTCGTTCATGCCAAGGCTCAGGAAGAGAAGTTCATCGCTGACGGTTTCGGCGTGAAGCGCTACCCCGTCATGTACAATGATTTCGTTCTGATCGGCCCGAAGCATGACCCTGCCGGCGTCAAGGGCGCCAAGGAGATCACGGCCGCCTTCAAGGTCATCAAGAACAAAGGCGCGCCCTTCGTCTCGCGCGGCGACAAGTCGGGCACCCACACCGCCGAGCTCAATATTTGGAAGGCTGCTGGCGTCGATATCGCGAAGGACAAGGGCGCCTGGTACAAGGAGATCGGCCAAGGCATGGGTGCTGCGCTCAACACTTCCGCCTCGATGAATGGCTATGTTCTGGCCGACCGCGGCACCTGGCTATCATTCAAGAATCGTGGTGATCTCGACATCCTGGTCGAGGGAGATCGGCGCCTTTTCAACCAATATGGCGTAATTCTTGTGAACCCCGCTAAGCATGCGCATGTGAAGACAGCTGAGGGGCAGGCGTTCATCGATTGGCTGATCAGCCCGGAAGGGCAGAAGGCGATTGCGGATTACAAGATCGACGGCCAGCAACTGTTTTTTCCGAACGCGACTTCCGGTGCGTCCTAATGCGTCCTGACACCGAAACGGACCCTTTGCGCTCCTAAGGGGCTACCGGGGGGCGGGGGTCAACCGGGAGGGAGCGATCCTTTTTCAGAGGGGCTGTGCCAACTGGCCTGCTTGGGTCGGGCGTAGACTGTCCTCTCGAGATGCTGGATCGTTATGCCGGGCCAAACTGCCCTCGCTCGCGCGTCATGCCAGGACAAATCCGACGCGGGTCTGACGCGACGGAAGCCATCTTGTCGCCCCATTGCGCCTCCCTGTATGCGGCCTCCGTTCATCGCGATGCGCCTTGTGCACGCGATCGGTAGAGCAACCTCCTAACCAGTAGAGTGATGATGAAGAAGAAACTCGTTGCTGTGCTTACGCTCCTCGCCACAGTTATTCTGTTCTCGCAATCGTCCGCGCAGGCACGCGGGCATCATTATCGCCATTCAAAGCATTCTGTTCATCATGGCGCCAAGCACGTGCACGCCGCGCGCAGTCATCATCGGTATGGTTATCGTGGGCACCGCTTTGCGCGACGCAACGGAGTGCGGGTCGCACGCTCGGGCGGACGCCCGTCCGCATGGTGCGGCTGGTGGCTCGGCAATCATCTCGGCATGAACAAGCGCGATCTCTGGCTGGCGCGTAACTGGGCGTCGGTCGGCTCGAATGCCGGAGGTCCCGGCATTGGTGTTGTCGTCGTGTGGCGCCACCACGTCGGCGTCATCACCGGGCGTTCCGGCTCGGGTTGGATCGTGAAAAGCGGCAATGACGGGAATCGTGTGCGCGAGCGCGTGCGCTCGATCTCCGGCGCGATCGCGTTCCGTCATATCGGCCGCGGCGCGAAATTCGGCAGCTAGTCCGCCTCGCACCCATTTGCCCTTATGGCAGTGACTGCCTTGGGGCTCGGGAAGGCAAACCAGACCCCATGATTCCGCAGCGGAATACATCGGAGCGGGAAGCCAGGAACCATCCCGAACACCCCCCATCATTCCGCATTCGATGAATCTCGGGGAATTTGGGAGGATAGCTGGACGAAAGCGAGCAGCACCGGATGATCAGGAACAGCAAGTTGGCGGAGACGGAGTCCGCACTATCTGCATCCGCCAGCATCCATGCTAGCCCGTGTCCGTAGTCGGATTCCCTCATGAAACAGTGGATATCGAAGGGCAACCGTTCGTGGTTGTCCGTCGGTGACTGCTACAATCCACGCTCAGGAGTGGGACCCAAATTGGGACCGAGGCCATGTCACGACCGCAGAACAAACTGAAAGCGATCCAAGTAACCGCCGATCTGAAGCCTGGGCGATATAGCGACGGCGGCGGGCTCTATCTGGTCATCGACGATCGGCGCCGCCGCTGGGTGTTCCGCTACACCCGCAACGGCAAGACCACCGATCTGGGCCTGGGCAGCGTCAA
>JBIOYR010000077.1:0-5163 GCA_044870245.1 Aestuariivirgaceae bacterium
AGCCGTGCTCGCCGGTCTGCAGGTCGAGCATGAACTGGCCGAGCGCCCGCTCGAGCCGCGCAAGGCTGCCCTTCAGGATGACGAAACGGGCGCCCGACAGCTTGGCGGCGGTCGCGAAATCCATGAGGCCCAGGGCCTCCCCGAGCTCGAAATGCTGCTTCGGCGGAAAGTCGAAGGCGCGAGGCTCGCCGTGGCGGCGGACCTCGCGATTATAATCGGCATCGGGACCGTCCGGCACCTCGTCGAGAGGGAGATTGGGGATGAACCTCAGCAATTCCGCCAGCTCGTTAGCTACCGTCACGGCCCGGACGTTCTCTTCGTAAATTCTGTCTTTCAGATCAGCGACTTTGGCCTTCAGCGCGGCGGCCTCGCCCTGGTCGCCGCGGGCTATCGCCGCACCGATCAGTTTCGAGGTGGCGTTGGCTTCGGTCTGCGCTTCCTGAGTCAAACGAACGGATCTTCGGCGCTTGTCGTCTAGCGCGATGATATCTCCCGCCTGACCCGGCAGGCCGCGACGGGCAAGCCCCCGGTCGAACGCGTCAGGATTTTCCCGGATCCAGCGGATATCGTGCATTAGGCTCCCTTTCTGCTCCCCCTATAGGGTTAAGCAGCGTTCGCGCAAAGGGGGAGCGTCGCGGCCCTTCCCTGCACCTCACTCCACGGTGACCGATTTCGCCAGGTTGCGCGGCTGGTCGACATCGGTGCCGATGAACACCGCGGCGTGGTAGGCGAGCAGCTGCACCGGCACGGCGTAGAGGAGCGGGCTGATGAACGGGTCGGCGCGCGGCACATCGATCCGCTCGAACATCCACGGGGCTTCGTTGCCAAGCTTGCCGTCGTCGCTGATGAGGACGATGCGCCCGCCCCGCGCCGCCACCTCCTCCATGTTGGAGACCGTCTTCTCGTAAAGATCGTCCCGCGGGGCGATGACCACCACGGGAACGTTCTCGTCGATGAGCGCGATCGGGCCGTGCTTGAGCTCGCCCGCCGCATAACCCTCGGCGTGGATGTAGGAAATCTCCTTGAGCTTCAAGGCGCCCTCGAGCGCGATCGGATAGGTTATCCCGCGACCGAGATAAAGCACGTCGCGGGCATGGGCGATCTTGCGGGCCACCTCGGCGATGTGGCGCTCCTCGCCCAGGATGCTGCCGATATGGCGCGGCACCTCGGTGAGCGCACCAACGAGGCGCCGTTCCTCATCGCGGGCGATGACGCCCCTCGCCCGAGCGGCGGCAATGGCGAGACAGGCGAGCACGGTCAGCTGGCAGGAGAACGCCTTGGTCGAGGCGACGCCGATCTCGGGCCCCGCATAGGTGCGGAACACGATGTCGCTCTCCCGCGCGATGGTGGATTCGGGAACATTCACCACACCCGCGATGGTCTGGCCCTGTGCCTTGGAATAGCGCAGCGCCGCCAGGGTGTCGGCGGTCTCGCCCGACTGCGAGATGACCAGGGTCAGCCCCTTGGGATCGAGCGGCGCCTCGCGATAGCGGAACTCCGATGCGATATCGACCTCGGTGGGGATCCGCGCCAGCCGCTCGAACCAGTATTTGGCTGTCAGCGCGGCATAGAAGCCGGTGCCGCAGGCGGTGATGGTGAGCCGGTCGATGCGCTCGAGGTCGATGCCGGGGGTGTCCCCGAGCGCCACCGTTCCGTCGGAGAAATCGATATATTCGGCGAGCGTATGGCCGATCACCTCCGGCTGCTCGAAGATCTCCTTGGCCATGAAATGGCGATGGTTCCCCTTGTCGACAAGCAGCGACGATGCCTGGGTGAAATTCATCGGACGCGCCGCCGGCAGATTGGCGCTGTCGAAGATCTCGCAGGAATTGCGGGTGAGGACCACCCAGTCGCCCTCGTCGAGATAGGTCACGCGGTTGGTGAAGGGGGCCAGCGCCATGGAATCGGAGCCGAGGAACATCTCGCCATCGCCATGGCCGACCGCCAGCGGGCTGCCGCGGCGCGCCCCCATCATGAGGTCCTGTTCCCCCTGAAAGAGGATGACGAAGGCGAAGGCGCCCTTGAGCCTGCCGAGCACCGCGCTCACCGCCTCGCGCGGGCCCATTCCCTCGGCCAGCGCATCATCGATCAGATGCGCGACGACCTCCGTGTCGGTCTGGCTCGAAAAGTTCTTGCCCTTGACGATCAGCTCGTCCTTCAGCTCGCGGAAATTCTCGATGATGCCGTTATGGACGATGGCCACCGTGCCTGCGACATGGGGATGAGCGTTGGTCTCGTTCGGCACTCCATGGGTGGCCCAGCGGGTGTGGCCGATGCCGGTGGGACCAGGCAAGGGCTCCTGGTCGAGCCGGACCGCCAGGCGGTCGAGCTTGCCGGGCGCCCGGGCGCGGGCGATCTTGCCGTCGCGCAGCACGGCGATGCCGGCCGAGTCATAGCCGCGATATTCGAGCCGGCGCAGGGCTTGCAATATCCTCGGCGCGACATCGCCGGCGCCCAGAATTCCCACGATTCCGCACATTCCACTCTCCCCGCATCATTTCGAGCGTGGCGAACCGCCGGCCGCCTTGCGGGCTTTCAGCCGAGCGAAATAGCGCTTGACCCAATTGGTCAGGATCTTCGATTCGCCACGTTCAATATACAGGGCATCCGGATCGACGTCTTTGGTGACGACGCTGCCGGCCGCCACATAGGCGCCCTCCCCCACCCGGACCGGCGCCACCAGCGAGGCATTGGTGCCGATGAAGGCGCGGGCACCGATCTCGGTGAGGCTCTTCTCGACGCCATTGTAGTTGCAGGTGATGGCGCCGGCCCCGACATTGGCGGCGGCCCCGACCCTGGCATCACCGACATAGGCGAGATGGTTGATTTTGGCGCCCTGCTCGATCACCGCCTGCTTGATCTCGACGAAATTGCCGATATGGACATCGCGCTCGAGCGCCGCCCCCGGCCGCAGCCGGGCGAACGGACCGACGATGGCTGCCTCCCCGATGGTGGACCGCTCGATGTAGCAGAAACTCCTGATCCACGCCCGATCGGCGACCGTTACCCCCGTTCCGAAGACGACATGAGGCTCGATGACCACGTCTTGCCCGAGCTTGGTATCCATTGACAGGAACACGGTCTCCGGCGCTACCAGGGTCGCGCCATTGAGCATGGCCGCATGCCGCAACCTGTGCTGGAAGGCGGCTTCGATGGCGGCGAGCTGAACCCGATTGTTGACGCCAAGGACCTCGCTTTCCGGGCATTCGCGGAAGGCGAGCTTCGCTCCCTCCTCGGCGACCAGGCCGGGCAGATCGGTCAGGTAGAACTCGCCCTTGGCGTTGTTGCTGCCGATCTGCGGCAGCAATTTCCATAAGAGCTCGGAATCGACCGCCATCACGCCGGAATTGCACAGATTGATGGCGCGCTCCTCGGGCGTTGCATCAAGCTCCTCGCGGATGCCCGTGAAAATGCCGTCGCGCCCGATGATCAGCCGGCCATAGCCCGTCGGATCCGTTGCCCGGAAGGCCAGGACAGCCAGCGGTTGTTCCGTGGTCACGGCCTCCGTCAGATCGCGCAGCGTGGCGTGAGAGATCAGCGGGACATCGCCATAGAGCACCAGCACCTTGCCTGTGAAATCAGCGAGATGGGGTGCGGCCATCGAGACGGCATGGGCGGTGCCGTGGCGCTCGGCCTGGATGACGGTCTGAGCGTCCTTGAAATATTTCCGGCTTTCGTCGGCCACTTCCGGCATGTCGGGTCCGGCAACCACCACGAGGCGGGCCGGCGCGAGGGCAGCCGCGGTGTCGAGAACGTGGCCGAGCAAGCTGCGACCGGCCGCCTGATGCATGACCTTGGGACGGTCGGACAGCATCCGCGTTCCCTTGCCTGCAGCAAGAACGATCAACCCCAGATCTGCCATTTTTCGTGAGCCCTCGCTCCGACTGTCAGCGAGGTGCTACATATGGCCATCTGGGCATGTTCAGCAAGACGCCACCGCGCAGGGGATCACCACCGGAAGTGCCGCCGGCCCTTCATCGCAACAGCGGTATGGGGCCGGCGCGGCGCTCGCCGGGGAGTTTTGCCGGCAGGACGATGTTTCGCGAGCCGCAGCTGGCCGAGGCGGTCGTCGCCCTGGTGACGGGCTCGGCGCTGCTTCTTGCAGTGGCAACGGCGGCCGTGATGGTCAGGGACAGCCGTACCGAACCGTCAACCGTGCCGGCGCCGGTAGTCGCCGAAGCACCCGCCCCGCCACCGGCGGCGCCCTCGGCCATCGAACCTCGCTTCCCGGCCGAGCAGGAGGAGCAGCCTTCGGTCCAGGAGGAGACGAAGGCGCAGAGAGAGCAGAACCAGAGCCCCTTCCCTGCCCCGGTTGCACCATCCGTCGACCTTCTCGGACCGGCACCGGTGGACATGCGCTTTGCGATCTATCTCGCCAGCTTCTCGAGTGAGGAGCAGGCGCATGCCGGATGGGAGATCCTCGAGCGTCGCTATCGGCGTCCCCTGTCGGGCCTCAGTCCGTTGGTGCGACGCGGCAAATCCAGGCAAGGCGCCACCGTGTACAGGCTCTTTGCCGGACCGTTCGAGTCGCTGCCGGACGCCACCCAGCGCTGCGCCGCATTGTCGACCGCGACGGCGAACTGCAAGCCCGCCGACCTGTCGGAGGCTGGCAAGGAGACCGGATCATGGGATTGAGCGATTGGCCGGCAGATCGGGCAGCGCTATTGACCGATTGCCCGGCCGACCGTAAGAAGGCCCCGCCCAGCTCCGATCAATCGAGCCCGTAGCTCAGCCGGTAGAGCAACTGACTTTTAATCAGTAGGTCTCGGGTTCGAATCCCGACGGGCTCACCAATTAAATCAATGATTTAGCAGATCTCGAGCGTCACGCCTAATCTTCACAGGTCACATATAGGTCATGTTAGGATCGAGAGGCTCGAGATCCGAGTCATTGGCATAGACATCACATACGCGCACTGAGTTTGCTGTTACATATGGACATTGCTCGATGGGGGCGTGACTCCGCCGGACTGAAAGAGCAAAATGCCCCTCACAAGGGGAGTAGCGGGGACGGCTGTGCAACCTCGAGTATTGGAGACTGCTGCGGAGCGGTGGGCGGCGGATCACTCGTTCATTGCCATAGTACCTCTTGCCGAATTGAATATTCGGCCGCTTTATTTCCTTCCTCGCGATCCCTTTGCTGAAGAAGTCCTCATTCCGGCGT
>JBIOYR010000078.1:0-44571 GCA_044870245.1 Aestuariivirgaceae bacterium
AGATGAATCGCTCTCGCATAATCCCCGACCATGGTGATGGCGCCGGCATTGACGATCGTCGCATCGCCATTGTGCGTGATCCCGTTTATGCCGTCCTGCCGCGCGGTGAGGTCTCCGGTGTTGTGGATGCTGACCGACCCCGGCCCGGCAGCAATGGCGACGATGCCACTCCCGTCATCCGACAGGATCGTGCCGTAGCTCTTGACCGATATGTTGCCGCCGCGCCTCGTGTAGACATCGATCCCGCGGTTGCCGGCGGTCACGTCACCTATGCTCAAGACCGAGATGTCGCCGGTGCCAGTGACGGCCTGGATGCCCGCAAAATCGGCGGTGATACCGCCGGTGCCATCGGCGCGAGCGCTGTCGGAGTTGATGGTGATGTTACCTTCGGATGCAGACGCGGCGCTGATGCCGATCCCGCCGGCGCCGGTGTGAAGGGCATTGTAGTTTTTGATGCCGATATCACCTCTTATGACGCGCGCCGCAATGGCCGCGGAGGATTGGCCGGGCGCCGACTGCGCGATGGAGATGTTGCCGCTGTTGTAGATTGAAGCCGAGCCAGGCTCGGCAACTGTTCCAACTTCCGCGATGATGCCGCCTGCCATCTGCCCGGTCGTGGTGAGGTCGCTCGTGTTCACCACATCGACGTCGCCGTTTCTGGTCACCGATGCGGAGATGGCATCGCCATAGTCACCGTGGGTCGTCACCGCAGCATGGTTCTCGACGCTGACGCCATTGGCGGCGGCCGCAGAGATTCCCCGTGAACGCGTGCCGGTAGTGGCGAGGTCACCTCTGTTGACGACCTCTGCCATCCCCGCGCGAGATCTGGCAGCGATCGCATCGCTGAAATTGCCCATGGAGACAACGGTGCCGTCATTCTCCACGCGGGCTACGGCATCCGAAGAACCGGAGTTGGCCGAGATGGCCGGTTCCGAGTCGCCCGTGACCGTCACGCTGCCATGGTTGCGAACCACCGCGCCAGCGTTGCCGAAGGCAAAGATCCCGCGCCCGGCACTGTCGACTGTTCCCTGGTTCTCGACGGTTGCCAGGGCATCCTGCGAAATGGCCTCGATGGCGCTGTCGCCGCTGGTGGAGACATGGGCCCTGTTGTCGATGGCGACATCACCGCCGGAGGTATTTACCCTGATGCCGCCGGTGTCGCCGGAAATCTCGCCGCTATTGACGATCTTGGCGCCGCCGTTCCTGAACACCGCGGCATAGATGCCATCCCTTCCGGCGGTGAGCGAGGCGTCGTTGGTGATGTCGATGTCGCCATAGAAGCTCGTCGCCATGATGGCGTGGCCACCGGCGGTGGATACCGTGCCATAATTTTTGACATTCACCGATCCGGTGTTGGCGAATGCGCCGATGCCCAAGGACTCGCCCGGGCCCGTGTTCCTGATGATGCCGTCATTCCTGACATGGGCATCGCCATTTGCCGCGCTCGCCCACAAGCCCCGCGACGCACCGCCGCTCGTCGAAACATCGCCGCTGTTGACGATCGTCGCCGTGCCCTGACCGGTGGAAGCAGCGAAGATCCCGATGGTCCCGCCTGCCGATGCATTGATGTCGCCGGTGCTCGTCACAAGGACGGGACCGGAAACCTGGGCGTCGATCCCGTATGAGTTCGCGATGTTGAGGGTCAGCGAACCATCATTCTGCACATCGCCACTATTGTTGCCCCTCGCGACAATGGCCCGAGTCGCCTGGCCCGTCATCATAATGGGACCACTGTTGACGACTCGCGCGACATCCCCGCCCGCATTGGCGTAGAGGCCATAGGCGTCGTCACCGGTGACGGTGATCCTGGCATCATTGGTCACGGTCGCATTGCTGTCCAGCGCAGTGGCCGCAATGCCGTGAGAGCGCGCACCGCGGGTCGTGATGGCAGCATGATTCTCGACGCTTGCGTTGACATTCTCCGAGGTGCCGAAGCGGGTTCCCATCTCGACGAAAATCCCGCGGGAATCGTCGCCGTTCGTCGTGAGCTCGCCGTTGTTGACGACCTCGGCAGGGCCTGCGCCGACAAAAGCCGTCGCTCTAATCGCATCGCTGAGCGATCCGGTCGTGGTGATCCGAAAACTGTTCTCCACCCGCACCCTGCCGTAGGTGATGCCGACATTAATGCCTTCCGTACCATCTCCCATGGTTGTGATGCCGCTCCCGTACGGACTGGCCTCCGTAATGATCGCGCCGTCATAGGGAGCGTTGAGGAGAAGCACACCCACGACCCCTTCGGCAGGTGTGATGTCACCCGACAGATTGCGGACGGTGATCTCGCGTTGATTGTAGAAAGCGATCCCATCCGACTGATCGCCCGAGCAGACGATTATGTGCGTGGTGAAATTGGCAGAGCACCGATCGGGTCCGGCCAGGGCGGGCTGCGCCGGCGGCAGGCAGAGGGCGGTCAGCGCCGCGGAAGCGAGAAGGGCGGCGCGGAGTTTTCCGATAGGCATTTCGCAATTTTCCCGAGCATCTGAGTCCCGATCGAACCTTAGCGAGCTGCAATCTAAAAGGGAATAGACCTGTCCGTTTTTCTACCAACTGTTGCGCAAATGCCTCTCTCGCAGGTTGTAGCATTGCATTTCGCCGAAGGCTGGTAGAGAACCAGTCCCATGTCCAAATTCGCCGATTTCGATGATTTTCCGCGCCATGGGGCGGCCGATTGGCTGCGCCTGGTCGAGCAGGTGCTGAAGGGCGCGAGCTTCGAGACGCTGGCCAGCCGGACGCGGGACGGGATCGCGGTCCAGCCGCTGGAACCGGCGGCAATCAAGGCTCCCGAGCTCGGTCGCGAGGCCCGCCGCTGGACGGTGTTCCAGCGGGCCGAGATGCCGGTCATCGGCGCCGCCAATCGACAGATGCAAGAGGACCTGGCGCTCGGGGCGGATGGCATCACCCTCGTGCTGCCGTCGAGCCCGGCGGCGCAGGGCCATGGTGTCGAGGCCGCTGACCGCGAACGGCTCGAGCGGCTGCTCGAGGGAATCGACATCGATCTCATTCATCTCAGGCTCGATGCCGGCCATCGCGGCTTCGCCGTCGCGCCGATGATTTTAGGGCTCTATCGGGACCGCGGCATCGATCTGTCGCGGGTAAGACTCACGCTCGGCCTCGATCCACTGAGCAGCGGCGGTGCCGAAACGCTGGCGGCCGCTCGGGACGCCGGGCATGTCGGCAGCCTGTTCCTCGCCGACGGGCGCTCCTATCACAATGCCGGCGCCACCGAGGGACAGGAGCTGGCGCTGGCGCTCGCCAGCGCGGTCGAGGCGATCCGGCAGCTGCCGGGCGAGGTCATGCCGCGCGTCGGCATCCTGCTCGCGGCGGATGCCGATCTCTTCCTGACGGTTGCGAAGTTCCGCGCCGTCCGGCTGCTGTGGCAGGCGCTCGGCGCGCGGCTCGGCCTCACCAGCGCGCCCCCGCTCGACCTCCATGGCGAGACCTCGTGGCGGATGATGACGCGGCAGGACCCGCATTCCAATCTGCTCAGGGTGGCACTGGCGACGATGGGGGCGGGTCTCGGCGGAGCCGACCACGTCAACGCACTGCCCCATAGCGCGGCGCTCGGGCTCGCCGACCGCTTCGCCCGCCGGATGGCCCGCAATACCCAGACGATCCTGCTCGAGGAGTCGCGGCTGGCGGCAGTCGCCGATCCGACCCGCGGTTCCGGCCATGTCGAGGCACTGACCGCGGCTCTGGTCGAAAAGGCGCTGGCAATTCTCGACGAGATCGAGGCGGGCGGCGGCATGATGGCGGCGCTCAGATCCGGCAAGGTCCGGGCGATGGTGGCCGAAGCGGCGGCGCGACAGCGGGAGGCTCTCACCCAGGGTGCGGTGGCGATCATGGGCGTCACGCAATATCCGCATTCAGCGAGCGAGGGCGCCGTCGTTCTCGACATGCCGCTGACCGGCGACTGGAGCGATCGCTCGGATTCGTCGCTGACCTGGGAACGGTTGGCCGAAGGGGTCGAAGCGCCGACGGAACCCGGCGTGAGACAACATCAGGAGGTCGAGCCGCCAGTCCTCAAGGATCGCTTCAAGCCATCGGCACCGCCGCATGTCACGCCGGAAGGCATCGTGCTGAAGCCGGCCTATGGGCCGGAGGATGTGGCCGGGCTCGATGATGTCGACAGCTGGCCGGGGATGGCACCCTATCTGCGCGGCCCCTACCCCACCATGTATGTCACCCAGCCGTGGACGATCCGGCAATATGCCGGATTCTCCACGCCGGAAGAGTCGAACGCCTTCTATCGGCGCAATCTGGCGCAGGGCCAGATGGGACTGTCGGTGGCGTTCGATCTGCCGACGCATCGCGGCTATGACAGCGACCATCCCCGCGTTGCCGGCGACGTCGGCATGGCGGGCGTCGCCATCGATTCGATCATCGATATGAAGGGATTGTTCGAGGGAATTCCGCTCGATCGCATGTCGGTGTCGATGACGATGAACGGCGCGGTGCTGCCGGTGATGGCGCTCTACATCGTTGCCGGCGAGGAACAGGGGGTGCCACCGTCCAAGCTTTCCGGGACCATCCAGAACGACATTCTGAAAGAGTTCATGGTCCGCAACACCTATATCTATCCGCCCGAGCCTTCGATGCGGATCGTCTCCGACACCTTTGCCTACACCTCGCGCGAGATGCCGAAGTTCAACTCGATCTCGGTTTCGGGCTACCACATGCAGGAGGGCGGAGCGAGCGCCGATCTCGAGCTCGGCTATACGCTCGCGGACGGGCTCGAATATGTCAGGGCCGGTCTCAAGGCAGGGCTCGCCATCGACGATTTCGCGCCACGCATCTCGTTCTTCTGGGCGGTCGGCATGAACTACTATATGGAGATCGCCAAGCTCAGGGCCGCCCGACTGTTGTGGGCCAAGCTCATGCAGCCATTCGCGCCGAAGAATCCGCGGTCATCGAGCCTGAGGACGCATTGCCAGACCTCGGGCTGGTCGCTCACCGCCCAGGATCCTTTCAACAATGTGACGCGGACGCTGGTCGAGGCGCTGGCCGCCACCCACGGGCAGACGCAATCGCTTCACACCAACGCGCTCGACGAGGCGCTGGCGCTGCCGAGCGACTTCTCGGCAAGGATCGCCCGCAACACTCAGCTCATTCTCCAGAAGGAGGCGGGAAGCTGCCGGGCCATCGATCCCTGGGGCGGCAGCTTTTTTCTCGAACGGCTGACCCACGAGCTGGCGGCGCGGGCGCTGCACCACATCACCGAGGTCGAGGCGCTCGGGGGCATGAGCAAGGCGATCGCCGCCGGCATTCCGAAGCTCCGGATCGAGGAAACGGCGGCGCGCACCCAGGCGAGGATCGATTCCGGGGCACAGCTGGTGGTCGGGGTCAATGCCTGCCGGGCCGGCACGGACGAGGAGCTCAAGATCCTGAAGGTCGACAATTCGGCAGTGCGGGCGCGCCAGATCGCCAAGCTCGAGCGGCTGAGGGCCGAGCGCGACAACGATGCGGTGGGGGTGGCGATCGACAGGCTGGCCGCCGTGGCGCGGTCGGGCGAAGGCAATCTGCTCGCTGCCGCGGTCGATGCAGCGCGGGTGCGTTCCACCGTCGGCGAGATCTCGCTGGCGATGGAGACGGTGTTCGGCCGCCACAGCGCCGATATCCGGGCGGTGTCGGGCGTCTATGCCGGCGAGATCGGGGAAAGCTCGGAGCTGTTCCAGACGCGCAGCATGGTCGCGGCCTTTGCCGAAGCCGATGGCCGCCGGCCACGCCTGCTCGTCGCCAAGGTCGGGCAGGACGGCCATGATCGCGGGCAGAAGGTGATTGCCTCGGCCTTTGCCGATCTCGGCTTCGATGTCGTCATCGGCGAGCTCTTCGCGACGCCGGAGGAGGTGGCGGCCGAGGCGGTGGCGAGGAACGTGCATGTGGTGGGGGTGTCATCGCTGACGGCAGGGCATCTCTCGATGATCCCTGCCCTCAAGGCGGCGCTCGTCGCCCATGGGCGCGGCGACATCATGATCGTGGTCGGCGGAGTCATCCCGCCGGAGGATGTGGATTTGCTCGCGGCGGCTGGAGCAGAAGCGATCTTCCCGCCCGGCACACCGATTCCGCAAGCCGCGCGCGACCTGCTTGCAGCGCTGAACCGCCATCTCGGATATGCTCAGGGGCGCTAACGCCGGCTGCCGACCGTCGAGGGGCGGCGCGATGACCGCATCATCACCATGTCGGCGAGGTTCTCCCTGGTGATGAAACCTTTCAGCCGGCGATCGGCCCCGACGACGGCAACCATCGGCGCCGCCTGTTGCTGCAGCATCTGGAAGATGCTCTCGAGATAGGTGCGCTCGGTCACCACCGGCACATCGCGGCGCATGATGTCGAGCACCGGCGTCTGTCCATCATTCTCGCGCAAGGACTGTATCAAATCGCTGCGGGTGAGCGCGCCCCTCAGCACCCCCTGGCCGTCAATCACCGGAAAGGCCGGCTGGGTGGTCCGCATCATGAGCTGTGCCGCATCGTCGAGAGTGCTCGAGGGCGACAATGTCTGGAACTCGGTGATCATCGCCTCGGAGGCAAGGATGCCGCGGGTCATGTCGCGGCCCTGCACCATGCCTGCCTCGGCGCTGGCAGCCAGAAAGACGAAAACCGCAATGAGGACCAGAAGCGGGCTGCCGAACAGCCCGAGAATGCCGAGCACCACCGCCAGCGCCTGGCCGATCCTCGCCGCAATCTGGGTGGCGCGGGTGAAGCCGAGCGGGATGGCCAGCACGGCCCTGAGCACCCGTCCGCCATCCATCGGAAAGGCGGGAATGAGATTGAAGACGACTAGAGCAACATTGGCCTCGGCCACTCGCGACAGAAGGCTTGGCTGCATGTCGCCGAGCCGCGCCATGTCAGTGACATCGAGCGATGCGCCGGCGATGGCGTAGAGCGCGAAAGCGATGATCACATTGACCAGCGGCCCGGCAAGCGCCACCACGATCTCCTGGCTAGGCTTCTCGGGCATTCGCTCCAATGAAGCAACCCCGCCGATCGGCAGCACGGTCACGGTCGGCGTGGCAATGCCGAATTGACGCGCAGCGATGATGTGGCCGAACTCATGGAGCACCACGCAGACGAAAAGCAGGACGATGAACACAACGCCCTGCACCGCCGCATCGAAGCTTCCCTCCGGGGCGAAGTAATTGGCTATGGCGATGAAAGCGAGGAGGAGGAAGAAGGTGACATGGATACGAATGGCAGTGCCACCGATCGTGAAAAGTTCGAAGGAACCACCCATCGCGTCGTCTCGTCCTTGCTCACTCGTTGATCAGGCCGGAATCGCCTTAAGCCGCTGCTCGACGATGGACATGAACTCGCGGGCCGTCGGCTCCGACTGATCGATCAAGGATTTGAAATCCTTCCAGTCAAGCGCAAACAGCGTCACATCCGTATTGGCGCGGACATCGGCAGTGCGCGGATTGCCGGTGAGGATGCCCATCTCGCCGAAGACCTCGCCGCGCCCGAGCCGCGCCAGTTCGATCTCGCGGCCATTGTCGAGACGGCGGATCACGCTGACCTCGCCTTCCGAGATGATGTAGAAGCGATCCGGCCGGGCGCCCTGGTGAATGATGATGTCGCCGCGCTCGAAGAGAACGGTCTTGAGATCCTTGGTCGCCTCGGCCAGCACGCGCTTGCGCAAACGCGGGAATACCTTGCCGAGCCATTGGTTGTAAGCGGCATGCGCCTCCTGTCCCGGCTGCCAATGGGCCGGGCACATCTCACCGCTCTGCAACCCGCGCAATACGCGCAATGTTTCACTGACATTGCGACCGACATCATGGTCGTTGACCGTCACGTGCCGGACAATCCCCTGCGGATCGATGATGAAGGTTCCGCGCATTGCCGAGCCGTCATCAGCGAGCACGCCGAAAGCGCGACTGAGAACATGCGAGGTGTCGGCCACCACCGGGAAATCGACGTCCTTCAACTTCTCGTCCTGGCCAAAGAATGCCTGATGACTGAAGAAGCTGTCGGTGCTGGCGGCAACGATCTTGGCGCCGCTCTGGGCAAAATCGCCGGCGAGCGCGACAAAGGCAGCGATCTCAGTCGGATCGAGGAAGGAGAAGTCACGGGGATAGAAGAAGAGGACGATCCAGTCGCCGCGGAGATCGGACAGCGAGAATCTACTCGGTCCGCGAGCATGCGGGCGCCAGACCTCAACCTGCTCCACGGGTGCAGGCTTGCCGACAGTCACAGTCATCAAGAGCCCTCCAGAATCAGGCGATCAACAACCCGCCTCGCCGCCAATGTAAGTCGAGCGGGCGCGACATAAAAGCGTGGGATGGAACAGCATCGGGAACAAAGCTCGGGACGCGACATTGTTCACCATCCTCACAATTTGCGGGAGGTCGCCGTGCCGACGGTAAAAACCACGACAGATCACAGCCTTACATGGAAGTCGTCGGCATTGCGAGGCGGTCGGCCGTCCGGACGATGCGATGGGGATCGACGATGACGATGCGTGGGCGTGCAGCGGAACGGGCAAGGATGCCATCCAAAAGGGTGGCAAAATTCGAACTTCAGGCGGAAACGCGGGCGGAATTGAACAAGCAACTTCTCAGCCTGATCCCCTCTTTGCGGGCCTTCGCCCACGTTCTGACGCGCAACCATTCCGAGGTCGACGACCTCGTCCAGGACACGCTGGTCAAGGCGATCAGCAATATTCATCAGTTCACTCCTGGGACAAATCTTCGCGCCTGGCTGTTCACGATTGAGCGCAACACCTTCTACACCGCACATCAGCAGCGCCGCCGGCAGGCAGCAGCGCCACTCGACGACACGCGGACCTTGGGGGTGTCGCCAACCCAGGAGTGGTCGGTGCAGGTGTCGGCCGTTCATGACGCTGTCCTGCAGCTTCCGGCTGAGCAGCGGGAAGCCCTTCTGCTCGTGGCGGGCGCCGGCATGACCTACGACGAGGCGGCCGAGGTGTGCCAATGCGCGCTCGGCACGATCAAAAGCCGGATCAACCGTGCACGGCACCGGCTCGAGGAGCTCCTGGAGATCGAGGGGGCAGCTTTTCTCGAAGGCGCCAATCGTTCCTGTTGACGCACATAGAGCGTAAACCGCGGAACATTCCTGAAAGTTATCCGGTTCACCGCCTCGAGTGCCCTGCCGGGGCACATCTGAAGGAGCGAGAGCGCATGGGACTTTACCTGATAACGGGGGGCCAGGGCTTTATCGGCAAACATCTGACGGACGAGTTGAGGGGGGCGGGCCATGATGTGCGGATCATCGACAGTCTCGTCGAACAGGCGCATGGCGGAGGGGCGGCATCGGCGAGGAACGGCGCCGCCCGGACCAATGGTCACAGCCGTGCAGTCGAAGTCATTCGCGCCGACATCCGCAATCGCGCTGCAGTCCGACGGGCACTGAACGGGGTCGACGGGGTGTTCCATCTCGCTGCCGAGGTCGGCGTCGGTCAAAGCATGTATGAGATCGAGCGTTATGTCGGCGCCAATGATGTCGGCACCGCCGTGCTGCTCGAGGAGATGACGCGGCAGACCGTGCGACGCGTGGTCGTTGCATCTTCGATGAGCGTATATGGCGAGGGGCTCGCCTTCACCGACGAGGGTTTGCGCGTCGAGAACGCCCAACGCAGTCCGCAGGCGCTGAAGCGCGGCGACTTCGAGCCACGCGGTCCGAACGGCGAGAAGCTGGTCAGAGCACCGACCGACGAAGGCAAGCGGGTCGACCTCGCCTCGGTCTATGCATTGACCAAATATGTGCAGGAGCGGCTCGTCATGATGATCGCCGCGACCTATGGGATCGAGGCGGTGGCGCTCCGGTTGTTCAACGCGTTCGGGCCCGGACAGACGCTTGCCAATCCCTATACCGGGGTGCTGGCGATCTTCGCAGGACGATTGCTCGCCGGCGAGGCGCCGATCGTGTTCGAGGACGGCATGCAGCGGCGCGACTTCGTTCATGTCAAGGACGTCGCGCGGGCGTTTCGCCTGGCGATGGAGGCGCCGGATGCGGCAGGCGAGATCATCAATATCGGGAGCGGCGTGAGCCACACCGTGCTCGACGTCGCGCGGGCGCTGGCGAAGGCGCTCGGTCGCGACGATCTCGAGCCGCAGGTGCTGCATCGCTCGCGCGCCGGCGATATCCGCCACTGCTTCGCCGATATCGGCAAGGCGCGACTCGTGCTCGGGTTCGAGCCGCAGCATCATCTGGAAGGCTCGCTCGGCGATCTCGTGGCCTGGGTGGAGAAGCAGAAGAGGCCGATGAAATCTGCCGACGCCCATGGCGAGCTCACAGCCCGGGGACTGGTGCTATGAAGATCGCCCAGCTCAAGCACGCGCTGGCCGGTCCGGTGCTGATCACCGGCGGAGCGGGGTTCATCGGCTCCAACCTCGCCAATGCGCTGCTGGAGGAAGGCCGCGAGGTCATCATCTTCGACAATCTGAGCCGCAAGGGGGTCGAGCAGAACCTGCATTGGCTGAGCAGCCGCCATGGCAAGCGGCTGATCTTCCGCTCCGGCGATCTGCGCGACGAGGCGGCGGTGACCGCGGCGGTCGCTGCCGCCTCGGCGGTTGCCCATCTCGCCGCGCAGGTGGCGGTCACCGCGAGTCTCGATGATCCGTGGGAGGATTTCACCGTCAACATGCTCGGCACCATGCATCTGCTCGAGGCGGTGCGGCGCAAGGGCGGCCGCATGCCGCTGGTGTTCGCCAGCACCAACAAGGTCTATGGCGACCTGAGTGGGCTCAAAATGACCGTTAAAGAGCACCGCAATGCGCCAAAAGAGCGCGAAATCGCCGAGCGCGGCATCAGCGAGGCGACGCCGCTCGGCTTCGCCACGCCCTATGGTTGCTCGAAGGGTGCAGCCGACCAATATGTCCTCGACTATGCCAGAAGCTTCGGCATTCCGGCGGTGGTGCTGCGCATGAGCTGCATCTACGGACCGCGCCAGTTCGGCACCGAGGATCAGGGCTGGGTCGCGCATTTTCTGCTGCGGGCGCTCGGCGGCGACACGCTGACGGTCTATGGCGACGGGCGGCAGGTTCGCGACGTCCTGCATGTCCATGATGCGGTTCGCGCCTGGATGACGGTACTCGCCGATGCCGAGAGGCTGGCGGGAGGCGTATTCAATCTCGGCGGCGGGCCGGGCAATGCGGTCAGCCTGATCGAGGTGCTGAAGGAGATCGAGCAGCTGACGGGCCGAGGTGTCCGGCGCACCATGGCGGCGGTGCGGCCCGGCGACCAGCTGTGGTACGTCTCCGACACGACGAAGCTCGCTCAGGCGACTGGATGGCGGGCGACGATCCGTTGGCAGGAAGGCCTGGCCGATCTCATGGGCTGGCTCGAGGAGCTATCGGCACGACGCCATCGGGCAGCCCAGGCAGAGCTCAGGAGCGTCAACGCATGAAGGTCGCGCTGGTCAATCCGGCCTGGACCTTCGAAGGCTCGATCTATTTCGGGTGCCGCGAGGCGCATCTGCCGCTCGAGCTCGGCTATTCCAAGGCCATGCTGGAGGGCCGCGGGCATGAGGTCGTGCTGCTTGACGGGCTCATTGAAGACTCGAGCAACGAGATCATGGCGGAGCGGGTGGCAGCCTTCGGCCCCGGGATGACGATGGTGGTGACGGCGCCGACCTATCTGTTCTGGCGCTGCCCGCCGCCGGAGCTGCGGGTTCCGAGCGACTTCCTGCGGCACCTCGCCGGGCGCGGCGGGCGCACAGTCATTGCCGGGCCGCACCCCTCGATCACACCGGGACCGGCGCTTGCCAAGACCAATGCCGATGTTGCGATCATGGGCGAATGCGAGGAGGTGATCACGGCGCTGGCCGACAGCGGCGGCGGGCCGGTTCCCCATACGGCCGAGCGCGCTGCCGACGGCACGGTCACGTGCCTGGACGGGCCGCATGCCAGCCGCTTCACGGATCATCCGGCGCTTGCCTGGCCCGATTCATGGGTGCGCCGCCACACCCATCATCACCATCGCTTCGAGCGGCAGCCCGAGGGCCCAGGCGGGGAGGTGGAAGCTTCGCGCGGCTGCCCCTATTCGTGCACGTTCTGCGCCAAGCTCGCCTATCGCGACAGCTACCGGCGGCGCGATCTCGAGCCGCTTCTCGAAGAGATCGACCGATTGATCGCGCAGGGCGTGCGCTATTTCTATTTCATCGACGAGATCTTCCTGCCGCAGCCATCACTGCTCGAGGCGCTTGTCGAGCGCACTATCACGTTCGGGGTGCAGACCCGGATCGATCTGTGGAAGCCAGCGCTGCTCAAGCTGCTCGGACGGGCCGGCTGCGTGTCGATCGAGGCCGGGGTCGAGAGCCTGACCGAAGCCGGCCGTGCCGAGCTCGCGAAGCGCTGTGCGATGACCACCGAGGAGCTGACCGAACGGCTGATCATCGCCCGCCAGCACGTTCCCTTCGTCCAAGCCAATCTCATCGGCGAGCTTGGCGACGATGCCGCCGAGGTGGCGGCCTGGCGGGCCGAGGTGCAGGCGCATGGCATCTGGGCCAATGATCCGGTGCCGCTCTATCCCTACCCGGCTTCCCCCGATTATCAGAAGCTGTGGGGCAGGCCTGACGATCTCGCCTGGGAGCGGGCACATGATCATTATCTGAACAGCTTCGCGCGCTTCAGCGACATCCAGGATCAGCGGCCGGCAAGACTCGCCGAACTCGAGGACCTGCCATGGCAGCATTGAGCGGCGAGCGGCTCAAGGTGCTGATGACGGCCGACAGCGTCGGCGGGGTGTGGCGCTATGCCATGGACCTGTGCATGGCGGTGAGGGCGCATGGCGTCGAGCCGATCATCGCCGGGCTCGGACCGCGGCCGCGTGCGATCCAGGAACGGGAGGCATTCCATTCCGGCATCAAGCTCGTCTGGCTCGATGCGGAGCTCGACTGGGTCGCCACGGGCCCGCCGGCGCTCGAGCAGGCAGCGCGGCTGCTCGACCGCGTCATCGACGATTTCCGACCCGACGTGCTCCATCTCAACAGCCCGGCGCTCGCACATCTCGTCAGCGGGAGCGTGCCGTGCGTGGCGACGCTCCATTCCTGTCTCGCAAGCTGGTGGGCGGCGGTTCGCGGCACGGCCTTGCCGTTCGAATGGGAATGGAACCGCGACCATGTCGAAAGAGGATTGCGGGCGGCGAGCCTGGTGGTGGTGCCGAGCCTGGCCTTCGCCGGCGCGATCAGTGCGATCTACGGACCGCTGCCACATCTCAGCGTCATCCACAATGGCAGCCGGGCGGCGAATGCGGTCTTCGGCGATACGATCAAGGAACCACGGGTGATGGCGGCCGGACGTTGGTGGGACGAGGCCAAGAACCTGGCAACGCTTCGGGCAGCCGCACCGGAGATTGCGTGGCCGGTCGAGATTGCCGGACCACTCGTGGGGCCAAACGGCGCGCGCGTCGATGCCGGTCCGCTGCGATCCTTGGGCACGCTCGGCCCGCAGGCGTGCACGGCACGGATGGAGGCGGCAGCGCTCTTCGTGTCGCCGGCGCTCTATGAGCCGTTCGGACTGTCGGTGCTCGAAGCGGCCGGTCGGGGCAGCGCGCTGGCGCTGGCCGACATTCCAACGTTTCGCGAGCTGTGGGATGGAGCGGCGCTGTTCTTCCCGCCGCGCGATCGCGATCTGCTGGCGCGGTCGGTCAACCGCCTGATCGAGGACCGCCCGCTCAGGGCTGAGCTCGCAGCCGCGGCGTTCGAGCGGGCGGCGATCTACAGTCTCGACGTTCAGGCGCAGGCGATGGTGCAGGCCTGGCGGCATGCCAGCGGCAAGCGCTCTCTCGCGGCATGAGGCGTCGGGCAATGCGGTTCGTGCTGTTCACTCATTCCATCACCTCCGACTGGAACCACGGCAATGCGCATTTCCTCCGCGGCATCTTGCGCGCGCTCCATCGTGCCGGCCACCAGGCGCGCGCCTGCGAGCCGGAGGACGGCTGGAGCCTGCGCAATCTGAGAAGCGAGCCCGAAGGTGCGCGGGCGATCGCCGAATTCACCGCTGCCTTTCCCGGGATCGCGGTGCAGCGCTATGGTGCCGATCCCGATCTCGACCGGCTGCTCGACGGCGCCGATGTGGTGATCGTGCATGAATGGACCGATCCGGCCCTCGTCGCGGCGCTCGGCGACAGGCGGCGAGCCGGCGGGCGGTTCACCCTGCTCTTCCACGATACTCACCACCGGGCGGTGTCGGCGGAATCGCAGATGGCGAGCCTCGATCTCCACGACTATGACGCGGTGCTGGCATTCGGGGCAGTGCTGAGCGAGACCTATCGAAAGCACGGCTGGGGACGGCGGGTGTTCACCTGGCATGAAGCGGCCGACACCGAGTTGTTCCATCCCCATCCCGACATCGCCGCCGACCGCGATCTCGTCTTTGTCGGCAACTGGGGCGATGACGAGCGCAGCGACGAGCTGCGCCGCTTCGTGGTCGGCCCGTCGGCAAGGCTCAAGCTCGAGACGATGGTCCATGGCGTACGCTATCCGCCGGCCGCGATCGAGGAGCTGAGCTCGGCCGGCATCGTCGCGCAAGGCTATCTGCCCAATGTCATGGTCCCGCGGGTTTTCGCGCGGCACCGCGCCACCATTCACGTGCCGCGCGGGCCTTATGTCAGGCAGCTTCCAGGCATTCCAACAATCCGGGTGTTCGAGGCCTTGGCATCGGGAATCGCTCTCATCTGCGCCCCATGGAGCGACAGCGAGGGACTGTTCCGACCGGGATCCGATTTCCTGATCGCAAAGGATGGCGAAGACATGGAAAGACAGCTCAGGCAGCTGATGGCGGACGAGCCGATGCGCCAGGCCCTGGCTGCCAGCGGGCGTGCGCAGATCCTCGCGCGGCATAGCTGCCGCCATCGCGTGGAGGAGCTCCTCGCCATCGTGGCGGGGCTTGGCGCGCCGGCCTCGCGGGAGGCCGCGGCATGAGAATCGCCTTCTATGGATCGAGCCTGACCTCCTCCTATTGGAACGGGGCGGCAACCTATTATCGCGGCATCATCCGGGCGCTGGCAGGGCTCGGGTACGACATCACCTTCTATGAACCCGATGCCTATGACCGCCAGAAGAACCGCGACATCGATCCGCCGCCCTGGTGCCGCGTCGTGGTCTATCCCGCCACCATCGAGGGGGTGCAGCAAGCAACCGCATGCGCCCGTCATGCCGAGATCGTGGTGAAGGCGAGCGGCGTCGGCGTCTTCGACGACGAGCTGCTCGCAGCCTCGATGGCGGCGGCGCGCGACGATGCGCTGCGGATCTTCTGGGATGTCGATGCACCGGCCACCCTGGCCGAGCTTGCGGCGCATCCCGGCCTGGCGCTTCGATCGATGCTCGAGGAGCTCGATGCCGTCCTGACCTATGGCGGAGGCCCGAGCGTCGTCGCCTCCTATCTGGCGCTCGGCGCGCGGCTGGCCCAGCCGATCTACAACGCGCTCGATCCCGAGACCCACCATCCGGTGCCGGCCGATCCGCGTTATCGGGCGCATCTCGTCTTCCTCGGCAACCGGCTGCCGGATCGCGAGGCACGCGTCGAGGAATTCTTCATCAACCCGGCACGCCATGCGCCGCAGTTCAGCTTTCTGCTCGGTGGCGCCGGCTGGGAAGGGAAGAGCCTGCCGTCCAATGTCAGGCTGCTCGGCCATGTGCCGACCCGCGACCACAATGCGCTCAATGCCAGCGCCGGCGCGGTGCTGAACATCAATCGGGCCAGCATGGCAGCCAATGGCTACTCGCCGGCGACCCGGGTCTTCGAAGCGGCGGGAGCGGCAAGCTGCATCATCACCGATGCCTTCGAGGGCATCGAGGCGTTTCTCGAACCCGGCGAGGAGGTGCTGATCGCCAATGATGGCCGCGAGGTCGTCGGGTGGCTCCGGGCGCTCACGCCGGCAACCGCGCGCGCCATCGGCCGGCGGGCGCGGGCGCGGGTGCTGCGCGAGCATACCTATGGGCAGCGCGCGCTCGAGGCCGATGCCCTGTTCCGCAGGCTGCTCAGCGACAAACGCAGCGAGGCGGCAGCATGAAGCTCGTTTTTCTCGGCCTCTCCTTCAGCTCCTCATGGGGCAATGGACATGCCACAACCTATCGCGCACTGCTCAAGGGGCTTCACCAGCTTGGCCATGAGGTGACGTTCCTCGAGCGCGACGTGCCGTGGTATGCAGGACATCGCGATCTTGCCAGCGCGAGCTTCTGCCGTCTCGAATTCTATCGCTCGGTGAGCGAGCTCGTACAACGCCACGGACCGAGCATCGCGGCTGCCGATGCGGTGGTGATCGGATCCTATGTGCCGGAGGGATCGGTGGTGATCCGGCTCGTCCGCGACATCGCGAATGGCATCGTCGCATTCTACGATATCGACACGCCGGTCACGCTCGCCAGCCTGGCCAAGGGTGGCGACGAGCATCTCGTGCCGGCGCTCGTGCCACAGTTCGATCTCTATTTCTCCTTCACCTCGGGGCCGAGCCTCGAGCGGCTCGAACGGGAGTTCGGGGCGCGCCGGGCGGTGGCGCTGCATTGCATGGTCGATCCCGATCTCTACCGGCCGGTCGAGGTGCCGCTCGCCTATGATCTCGGCTATCTCGGCACCTACAGCACCGATCGCCAGCCAACGCTCGAACGGCTGCTGCTCGAACCGGCCCGCCAGCTGCCGATGCTCCGCTTCGTGGTGGCGGGGGCGCAATATCCGCGCGACATCGACTGGCCGGTCAACGTCGCACGCCTGGAGCATGTGGCGCCGGCCGATCATTCACGCTTCTACGGCTCGATGCGCTTCACGCTCAATGTGACCCGCGCCAACATGGTGTCGGCAGGCCACTCGCCGAGCGTCAGACTGTTCGAAGCGGCGGCATGCGGAACCCCGCTGATCAGCGATCGCTGGAGCGGGCTCGATTGCTTCTTTCCGGAAGGAAAGGCAATCATCGTCGCCGATCATTCACGCGACGTGACCCGCGCCCTGACAGAGCTCGGCGACGACGAGGCGAGGGCGATGGCAGCGCAGGCGCGCGCAATCACGCTGGCGCAGCACACCGGCGTCTCTCGTGCGCGCGAAATCGAAGCAGAGCTCGGCGCGCAGATGGCAAGCCTGGAGCCGCGACTCGCCAAGACCGGATGAATGTCGACAACGCGTGCGAGTCGTTTGTTGCAACATCGCTACCGGTTTCAGCCTCGCTGGTGTTACATTGGGCTTGGTCAACCCCGCTCAATGGAGTCAACAATGGCTAAGCAGACCAGCGACACGATTTCTCAAATCGCCTCGAAGGCGTTGAAGACCGGCAAGGCAACGATGGCCCAGATCAAGGCTCTCGCAGCCTCGGCCCTCGGCCAGGATGAAACCAAAGGCGGGCGGCCGGCGAAGAAGGCCGCCGGTGCGCGCAAGGCCAGCAAGACGACGGCACGCGGCCGCAAGACGGCGGCAAAGCCACGCAAGGCGGCCAAGGCGAAGAGGTAGAACGGTCTGTCCATAGCTTGAAGCTCTCGTCCATTCCCGCAATCATCCCCTCCCCGCTCGCGGGAGGGGAGCTCCCAACGAAGCTGCCGCAGTTCGTGCGCGACTGGTTCGCGGCGCGCGGCTGGATACCGCGGCAGCATCAGATCGATGTTTTCGTCAAGGCTGGGCAGGGCCGCTCGGTGCTGCTGATCGCGCCCACCGGCGGCGGCAAGACGCTCGCGAGCTTCCTGCCGTCGCTCAGCGAGCTCAAGGACAAGGGCGGACAGGGCCTGCATACGCTCTATGTGTCGCCGCTCAAGGCGCTGGCCGTCGACATCGCACGCAATCTCGAGCGACCGGTTCGCGAGATGGGTCTCGCGATCAGCATCGAGACGCGGACCGGCGACACGCCGCCGGCCAAGCGGCAGCGCCAGCGCCACCGTCCGCCGGATATTCTCATCACCACGCCCGAGCAGGTGGCGCTCCTGATCTCCATGCCGGAAGCGCCGCGCCTGTTCGGAACGCTCCGGCGGGTCATCATCGACGAGCTGAATGCGCTTGCCGCCTCGAAGCGCGGCGCCCTGCTGTCGCTCGGCCTGGCGCGGCTCCAGACGCTGGCGCCCGCGCACCGCCGCATCGGGCTTTCCGCGACGGTCGCGGATGTCGATGCGCTGCGCGCCTGGATCGAGCCGCAGAGCGATGATGAAGGCGTGCAAGCGCTGGCGGCCCTGGTCGAAGGCGGCAGCGGTGCCGTGCCCGAGATCGCCATTCTCGACACCGACCAGCGCATACCCTGGGCCGGCCATTCGGCGCGGCACAGCATCGGCGACATCTATGGGGCGATCGAGCGGGCGCGCATGACGCTCGTCTTCGTCAATACGCGCTCGCAGGCAGAGACCATCTTCCAGCAGCTGTGGATGGTGAACGAGGCGGCGCTGCCGATCGCTCTGCATCACGGCTCGCTCGATGCGACGCAGCGGCGCAAGGTCGAGGCGGCGATGGCGGCAGGAACGCTGCGCGCGGTGGTGTCAACCTCGACGCTCGATCTCGGCATCGACTGGGGCGAGGTCGATCTCGTGATCAATGTCGGCGCGCCAAAGGGGTCGAGCCGCATCCTGCAGCGGATCGGCCGCGCCAATCACCGTCTGGAGGAACCATCGCGCGCCCTGCTGGTGCCGGCGAACCGCTTCGAGGTGCTGGAATGCGAGGCGGCGCGGGCGGCGGTGATCGAGGGCGCGCAGGACACCGAGGGACCGGCCGAGCTCAGGCTCGACGTGCTGTGCCAGCATATTCTCGGCGTCGCCTGTGCCGGGCCGTTTCATCCCGACGCGCTCCATGCCGAGGTCAGGCGCAGCTTCGCCTATCGCAGGCTCGAACGGGCGCTGTTCGACAAGGCGGTCGCCTTCGTGTCGACCGGCGGTTATGCGCTCAAGGGCTATGACCGCTATGCCAAGCTGAAGCCGCTCGCCGATGGGCGCCTGCGGCTCGCTCATCCGCGATTGGCCCAGCAATATCGTCTCAATGTCGGAACCATCGTTGCCGCCGAGATGGTCAAGGTGCGGCTGGTGCGCCGACGCCGCGGCGGGCTCGAAGGGACAGCCGCGCTGGTCGGCGGGCGGGTCCTCGGTGAAGTCGAGGAGTGGTTCATCGAGCAGCTGACGCCGGGCGACACCTTTCTGTTCGCCGGCGAGGTGCTGCGTTTCGAGGGCCTGGACGGGCTCAATGCCATGGCCAGCCGGTCGAGCGCCAGCGATCCGATGGTGCCGTCCTATCTCGGGGGCAGGTTTCCGCTGTCGACCTATATTGCGGGGCGGGTCCGCGGCATGCTGGCGGATCCTTCGAGCTGGGGCCATCTGCCGCCGCAGGTGCGCGACTGGCTCAAGGTGCAGCGCTGGAAATCGCGGCTGCCGCGCCAGGAGGAGATGCTGGTCGAGACCTTTCCGCGGGGCAGCCGCCACCATCTCGTGTGCTATCCGTTCGAGGGGCGGCTCGCCCATCAGACGCTCGGCATGCTGGTGACGAGGCGGCTCGAGCGCATGGGCGCCCAGCCGATGGGCTTCGTCGCCAGCGATTATGCGCTGTCGGTGTGGGGCGTGCGCGACCTGTCTTCGATGATCGCGACCGGCCGGCTGTCGCTCCAGGCGCTGTTCGATCAGGACATGCTGGGCGATGATCTCGAAGCGTGGCTCGAGGAGTCGCATCTGATGAAGCGGACCTTCCGCAATGTCGCGATCATCGCCGGGCTGATCGAGCGCCGCTCGCCGGGCCAGGAGAAGACCGGTCGGCAGACCACCGTTTCCTCCGATCTCATCTATGACGTGCTGCGGAGCCACGAGCCCGACCACATCCTGCTCAAGGCGGCGTTCGACGACGCGGCGAGCGGGCTCATCGATCTCGGCCGGCTGGCGCAGCTTCTGGCCCGCATCCGCGGACGGATCATCCACCAGCCGCTCGATACGGTGTCTCCCCTGGCGGTGCCGGTGATGCTTGAGATCGGGCGCGAACCCGTCTATGGCGAGGCGGATGACGCCCTTCTCGAGGAAGCCGCCAACGAACTCATCGACGAAGCCATGCGGCTCCTCTGAGCCCGCCCGCATCCGGGTCGCTGGGCTGGAGCTTTTCGCCGATCTCACGGGCGCGCTCTATGCCCCGGACTACCGGGCGCTGCTGGTGGCGGACCTGCATTTCGAGAAGGGTTCGAGCGGGGCGCGGCGGGGCGTTCACCTGCCACCCTATGACACCCGCTCGACGCTCAAGACACTGATGGAGGCAATCGCGCGGCATCGCCCGCAGCGGCTGCTGGCGCTTGGCGATTCATTTCACGACCGCGCCGGGCCCGATCGGCTCGACGAGGCCGACCGGGCGGCCGTCGGCACGCTCGGCGATGCGGTGGACATGATGTGGATCACCGGCAACCACGACCCGGCGTTGCCGGTGAGCCTCGGCGGCCGCATCGCCGAGGAGATCGCCCTTGGCCCGGTGATGCTCAGGCATGAGCCGCGGGCGGGCGCGACATGGGAGATCGCCGGTCACCTTCATCCGGTCGCTCAGATCACGCGACGCGGCCGGAACCTCCGGCGCAAATGCTTCATCGGCGATGGCGGGCGGCTGGTGATGCCGGCGTTCGGCGCCTATGCCGGCGGGCTCAATGTGTTGTCGGCACCGTTCGGCGTGCTGTTCCCGGAGCGGCGCTTTCACGTCTGGATGATCGGCGGACGGGCCATTCACGTCTTTCCGGCCGACCGGATCTCGCCATGAGTCATCCGGCGATGATCCGCACGAGGATGAGCATCACCGGGATCACGGCGAGCACGGTGAGGAGCGCCCGCAGGCGGCCGAACCAGCGCGGCAGGGCACCGCGATCGGCGCTCATCACGTCGGCCAGCGCCTGGAAGAAAAGGGCGATGATGATCAGCGACAGGCCGAGCGGCGGGGCAAGAAAGAAGGCGGCGAGGCCGACCAGCACCGGCACGGTGCCGCCGATCATCTCACGGATGCGCTGTCGCTCGTCGAGCGCACCAAGCGCGACACCCCAGCGGATGCCGCCGAGGAAGGACAACATCAGCCCGCCATAGGCCAAAGCCACGGCGAGCGACTGCCCCTCGGTCATGCCGATGCCGGTGAAGAACGAAAGGGCGGCAATCCAGAACGGCAGCGCTCCGGCAACCCCAAGCCAGAGCGCGGCGCGCGGAATAGTCTCCATCGACGCGCTTTTAGCCGATAGTTCCGAAGCGTCAAGCATGGGAGGGGGCGTGCTCACCCGGTCTCCAACTGCCCGAGGAGATCAGGCGATATCATGCCGTCCACCGGCAAGCCCCGGCGCAGCTGAAACAGCCGAATGGCATTGGCGGTGCGGTTGTCCATGGTGCCGTCGGCGTCCCCGACATCGAAGCCGAGGCGGGTCAGACTCGTCTTGGTGCGCCGGATCATCTCGTTGTCGCCCAACGGTCCGATCGGTGCCTGGACGGTCGGGTTCTTCGGTCCAGGGAGCCAATCCGGGTTGGACACCGAGACGACATTGGCATCCTGGAGCTGTTCGCTCGGGCGGAAGGCGGCGGCACGGCGAACCGCTTCGTCAGCATCGCGGGGCGGGAGCGTCGCCCGCAGCGCCGCAACCCTGGTCCTGGCCGCGGCATCGCCCTGAGCGGCGGCAACGGCGTACCAATAGGTGGCTTCGGTCGCGTTGCGCGGCACGCCAAACCCGCGCTCATAAAGGATCGCCAGATTGAACTGGCTGTCCTTCAAGCCTTGCAGGGCCGCCTCCTTGAACCATCTGGCGGCAGCCGTCATGTCGACGGCATGGCCGCTGCTGCCGCACAGCAAGACGGCGAGATTGTGCATGGCGCGGATATTGCCCTGCACGGCCGCCTGCTCATAGAAGCGGCCAGCCTTGGCAGCGTCGGGTGCGACGCCGCTGCCGCGCTCATAGAGCGTCGCCAGCCGGTATTGCGCCGGGGCAAGCCCCTTGGCGGCAGCGCGCTCGAACCAGCGTGCCGCCTCGGCCTCGTCCTTGGCGACGGCGCGGCCATCGAGAAACATGCTCGCCACCACGAAAGCGGCCTCGCGGTCACCCGATCTGGCGGCCTGCCACAGCGCGTCGGCGATCCCTTCCGGAGCCTTGTCGATCCTGACCGGGCCGATCGATGCAGGGACATCGGACAGCGAGCCGGTGGCGATCGCGTCCAGCAGCTCGATCGCCGTGGTCTTGCCGGTGGTCGCCGGCAAGCGGTCCGGCTCGGGCAGCTTTGGCACGGCCAATGGCGGGGCCGGCAGCGCAGGCGGGGCGGCAGCGGGTGACGGCGCTGCGGTCCCGACGGCAGGTGCCACAGTCGAAGGTGCGGTCTTGGGGAGAGCCAGCTCGCGGGTCCCGATGGCATAGGCCGAGGCCATGGCGAGGAGCACGAGCCCGGCCATCAGCAGGCGGCGGCGCATCCCCGAGACCGGCGCCGCGGCATCGGTTGGCGGCTCCGCGGCGGCCCGGTCCCGCGCGATCCGCAAGCGCGCCCACAGGCCTGGCGACATGTCAGGGCTGCTGCGGCGGGCTCCGAGGGGCGGCTGGGCAGCCATCGCGGCGCGGCGCGCCGCGGCGATGAAGTCCTGGCGCATGGCGGCATCCTGCACCTCGCCGGCCTGCGGCGTGGGAAGGCCGGGCTCGACATGCTCGGGGCTGATGCCTTCATGGAGCGAGGACTGGCTCTCCGGCCAGCCGGGCAGCGGCGGCAGACGGAAATCGGCGAGCGGCGCGGCCGGCCGGGGCGGCCCCTGCGCTGCGAGATGGGCGCGGACCGCCTGCTGCCAGGTCATCGAGCGTGCGGCCGTCGACTCCGTCTGACCATCGGCAGGCTCGGCCGGCGCCGCTTTTGCGGCAGGCTGCGGCATGTCGGCGTCCTGCGCCGGCTCCGCTGCCGGGCCGCCGGCTTCGAGCTCGGCCAACTTGACGATGATCTGCTCCAGGGTCTCATGGACCGCCGACAGTGTCTCCTGGCTTCGCCGGTCGGCCTCGGCGCTGGCGGCACGCACCGCCTCGAGGCCGTCCTGCAGAGCCTGGAGCTCGGGCGAAGGAGCGGCGGCGAGCGGGGGATATTGGGCGAAGACACCATGGGCGACACGGGCCGCGACCTTCTCGGCCACGCTCGACATCTCGGCACGGCCCTCCTCCAAGGCGCGATAGAGCTGGCCCATGGCACTTTCGAGCGCTGCCAGGTGACCGACACGTCCCTCGACAGTGACGATCCGTTCGGTGAACTGGCCAATCTGGCGATGCAGCGCATCGAGCATTTGGCCTTGCGGGCTGTCGGTTGCGCCGAGGCCGTGGATCGCGTCCTGCAGCAAATGCTGCTGCTCGAGTGCCTGGCGCAGGCCGAGGTCGAGGCCGTCGATCCGACGTTCGAGCGCGACGAGCTCGGGGCCGTGCGACTGACCAAGCTCGCCGAGCCGCTGCTGAAGGCTGCGCAGGGCTTCGCGGGTGCGCCGCTCGCTGACCTCGAGATGGTCGACAATGTTGCGCAATGCCAGCTCGAGGGCCGCAGGGGCGGGCTCGGGCTGCGGCAGGGCAGGCAGTGCAGCCTCCTCGGCCAGCTCGGTCAGCTCGCGGCCGAGCGCATCGATGCGGCCGAGGATCTCCTCGATCGTGTCGCTGGTGCGCTGCTCGTGACGGACGAGCCGGTCGAGAACGGCGCGCACCGTCTGATCCGGGGTCCTGGCCGGTGCCCGCGGGCTCGCCATGAAGCGGTCGACCGCGGTCTCCTGCTCGCCCGCGGTGAGGGCATTGAGCTTGTCGGCCAGGCTGTCAAACCGTTCCGCCATCTCGCCGGATTCCGCCGGGCCGCCGCGGGTGCCCGGGCGCTGGCCGGAAACCGCTCGGGAAGGCATGCGGCGCCGTGACACGGCCAGCGGCTGCGGCGGATCGTCATCCTCGGATTGGTCGAGAATGACCGCATTGAGCCAGGCGCCAAGGGTCATGCCGGCCCGGCGTGCAGCTTCCTTGGCAGCCTCGCGGGTTTCCGCGTCGATGCCCTTCACGCTCCACGGGATTCCCGGCTTCATTTGCAATGTCTTTCCATGTCAAGTCCCCCGACCTGCATCACACACCCGCGATTCGCGTTGCGGCGATTTTCCACCGCTGCGGTGTTGGCCAATTGGTTAAGGGGTTTGGTAAACATTCCGTTAAGTCGCCCCCGGATGGGGCTTGAAATCTGCGCGGGAACGTCGCATGACCGTCACAAAGGATGACGTCCGCGTCATCGATCCACCCATGCGCTGCAAGGCGCGACCGATCGGCAGGATCTGTCACGCCTTCCGCCAATCGACAGGGACAAGATGAAAACCGAAACTCAGGACCGGCCCGGTCGTGACCGGACCTATTCGATCACCGACCTATGCCGGGAATTCAACGTCACGCCCCGGACCTTGCGGTTCTACGAGCAGAAGGGGTTGCTGGCGCCGGCGCGGCGGGGCTGGACGCGGCTGTTCAGCTATCGAGACCGCGCCCGCCTCCAGCTGATCCTGCGCGGCAAGCGGGTCGGCTTTGCATTGGAAGAGATCAAGGAAATGCTCGATCTCTACAATCTCAAGGACGGTCAGCTGACCCAGCTCCGCGTCGCATCCACCAAGCTCAAGGACCGGCTGGTCGGCCTCAAGGAGCAGCGCCACGAGATCGACCAGGCGATTGCCGAACTCGAGCGCACGTGCCATATCGTCGACGGCATGCTGAAGGAACGCGAGACGGCGTTGCCGCTCAAAACGGCGGCGCGGTAAGCCAATCGGGGAAGAAGGTCGCAATGTCGGTCCTCGGTCTGCCAAAACCATCCTGGATGACCGAGGAACTCGACATGCTGGCGGATCAGTCGCGCCGGTTCTTCGAGACCGAGTGCCAGCCGCATTACGAGCGCTGGGAGAAGGAAGGCCAGGTCGATCGCGAGATCTGGCTGAAGGCGGGCGCAGTCGGGCTGCTCGGGGCCGAGGTGCCGGAGGCTTATGGCGGACCTGGCGGCTCCTTCGCCCACGACGCGGTCATCACCTTCGAGGCCAACCGGGCCGGCATCGATGGCTGGGGCGGCCCGCTGCACAATGCGATCGTCGTTCCCTACATCGTCCATTATGGCTCCGAGGAGCAGAAGCGGCGATGGCTGCCGAAGCTCGTCTCGGGGGAGTCGATCGGAGCGATCGCCATGACCGAGCCGTCGGGCGGCTCGGACCTGCAGAACGTCAGGACGCAGGCGCGCCGCGACGGCAATCATTATGTCATCCGGGGCGCCAAGACATTCATCACCAATGGCGCGATGGCCGATCTCATCGTCACCGTCACCAAGACCGATCCCGCCAAGGGCGCCAAGGGCATCTCGCTGTTCGTCATCGAGCCGAGCGAGGTCGAAGGATTTCGCCGCGGGCGCAAGCTCGACAAGATCGGATTGAAGGCGAACGACACCTCGGAGCTGTTCTTCGACGACGTCAGGGTGCGGGCCGACGCGCTGCTCGGCCCGGAGGAGGGCCAGGGCTTCATCCAGCTGATGCAGCAGCTGCCGCAGGAGCGGCTGCTGATCGCGATCTATGCGATGGCGCGAATCGAGCGGGCCCTCGGCTTGACGCTGCCCTATGTCAAGGAGCGCAAGGCGTTCGGCCAGCGCATCATCGATTTCCAGAACTCTCAGTTCGAGCTTGCCGAATGCAAGACCGAGGCGGTGATGGCGCGGGTGTTCATCGACCATTGCATCGAACGGCATCTTCAGGGCAGCCTCGACACCGCCACCGCGTCGATGGCGAAGTATCGTCTCACCGATCTGCAATGCACGATCATCGACCGCTGTCTGCAGCTCTTCGGCGGCTATGGCTATATGAACGAGTTCCCGATCGCCCGGATGTATCGCGACGCGAGGGTGGAGCGCATCTATGGCGGCACCAACGAGATCATGAAGCTCGTGATCGCCCGCAGCTTGTGAGAGCCCGATGACCGACTGCTTCATCTTCGACCATGTTCGCACGCCGCGCGGCCGCGGCAAGCCCGACGGGGCGCTGCACACGGTGACGTCGCTCGAGCTGGCGACCCAGGCGCTGAGCGCCATCCGCGACCGGAGCGAGCTCGACAGCGAAGCGATCGACGATGTGGTGCTCGGCTGCGTCGATCCGGTGGGCGAGGCGGGCGGCGACATCGCCCGAGCGGCAGCGCTCAATGCCGGCTTCGACCAGAAGGTGCCGGGAATCCAGGTGAATCGATTCTGTGCTTCCGGCCTCGATGCGGTCAATCTTGCCGCTTCGCAGGTGATGGCGGGACAGAACAGGATGACGATCGGCGGCGGAGTCGAGTCGATGAGCCGCGTCGGGATCGGTGCCTCGGGCGGCGCCTGGCCGTCGGATCCGACCTTGGCGCTCAAAGCCTACTATGTGCCGCAGGGCATCTCGGCCGATCTCATCGCCACCAAATTCGGCTTCTCGCGCAGCGACGTCGACAGCTATGCGGTGCTGAGCCAGAAGCGGGCGGCGCAATCCTGGTCGAGCGGGCATTTTCTCGGGTCGCTGGTGCCGGTCGTCGATCAGAACGGCCTCAGGCTTCTCGATCACGACGAGCATATGCGGCCCGACACGACGATGCAGTCGCTGGGCGCGCTCAAGCCGTCCTTCGCCGAGCTCGGCGAAACCTATGGATTCGATCAGGTGGCGATCCAGCGCTACCCGGAGATCGAAGCGATCGATCATGTGCATCATGCGGGCAATTCCTCAGGCATCGTCGACGGCGCGGCGGCGGTGCTGCTCGGCTCGGCGGAAGGCGGGAAGCGCGGAGGGCTGCGGCCGCGGGCGCGCATCCGCGCCTTCGCCAATATCGGGTCCGAGCCGTCGATCATGCTGACCGGGCCAGCCGACGTCACCCGCAAGGTGCTCGCGCGGGCCGGCATGACGCTTGGCGATATCGATCTGTTCGAAATCAACGAGGCGTTCGCGGCGGTGGTGCTGCGCTACGCACAGGATCTCGAGCTCGATCTCGACAAGGTGAATGTGGCGGGCGGCGCCATCGCCATGGGACACCCGCTCGGCGCCACCGGCGCGATGATCCTGGGCACGGTGCTGGACGAGCTCGAGCGGCGCAATCTCGCCTCGGCGCTGGTCACGCTGTGCATCGGGGCAGGAATGGGAACCGCAACCATCATCGAGAGGGTCTGATGCCGAAGATAGACCTGAGCGCGGTGCCGGAGCACAGCGGGTCGGGCTACCCCGCCCCGTTCCGCGACCTGGTGATCGGGCGTCACTCCAAGGCGATGGGCGATGCCGGCGGCCTGACGCAGTTCGGCGTCAAGCTGGTCAGGCTCGAGCCGGGCGCCGCCTCGTCGCAGCGCCATTGGCACGAGGCGGAGGACGAGTTCGTCTATATGCTCGACGGCGAGCTGGTGCTCGTCGAATCGAATGGCGAGACGGTGCTGGCTCCCGGCGATGCCGCGGCGTTTCCGGCAGGCGTTGCCAATGGCCATCACCTGATCAATCGGACGAACCGAGATGCCACCTTTCTGGTGGTCGGGACGCGGGCGTCGCGCGAGCGCGCCCATTATCCGGACATCGATCTGATGTATGTTCTGGACGATGTCGGCGAGCGCTACACCAACCGCTCCGGCGACGCCTATTGAGAGTCAGAGCATGACATTGAGGAATCTGAGCTGCACGGTGGGCCGCGACGGCGTGGCGGTGATCACTCTGCAGGCGCCCGACGGCACGCTGCCGCTCATCGACGAGGGCACCATCGAGGAACTGGAGCGGCTGGTCGAGCGGATCGCCAGCGACAGCGCGATCAAGGGTGCGGTGATCACCGGCGATGACGGGAAGTTCTGCCTCGGCGCCGATCCGCGGGTGTTCGAGCGGCTGATCGTCGACCATCGTGCCGAGGCGGCGCGGCGCGGCGCGGAGGAGGCGACGCGGCGTCTTGCCGAGCGGGCAGGACGGCTGTCGCGGCTGTGCCGACGGCTGGAAACGCAAGGCAAGCCGGTGGCGGCAGCCATCAATGGCGCGGCGCTCGGCGCCGGCCTCGAGCTCGCCCTCGCCTGCCACCGCCGCATCATCGAGAACCGACCCGAGAACCGGCTTGGCCTGCCGCAGGTGACGATCGGGCTCATGCCGGGTGCCGGCGGCACGCAGCGGCTGCCGCGGCTGGTCGGCGCCGATGCGGCGTTGAAACTGATGCTGCAGGGGCGGCTGGTCGAGCCGCAGGAAGCGCTCAAGATCGGGCTCGTCGACGAGATCGTCCCCGATGGCGGGACGTTGGCGCGGGCGCAGGCGTGGATCGCCGGAGGCGGGCGCGGCGTGCAGGCGTTCGACGAGAAGGGGTTCCGGCAGCCCGGCGGCGAGGTCTATTCGGCCCGCGGGATGATGCTGTGGCCCGTCGCGAATGCGCTCTACCGCAAGGATAGTTTCGACAATTACCAGGCGCGACGGACGGTCCTGCATGCGGTCTATGAAGGGCTCCTGGTGAAGACGATGGCGGGCGCCCTCAAGGTCGAGGAGCGGTGGCTCACCCATGTGCTGAAGGACAGCCAGGCCCTGCCGATGCTGCGGACGCTCTACTATTCGATGGGCGCGCTCGCCCAGGGGGTGCGACGACCCAAGGGCCTGCCGCTCGAGCCGGTCCGGCGGCTCGGCATTGTCGGTGCCGGCTTCATGGGGTCGGGGATCGCTCATGTGACGGCGAGGGCGGGCATCGCGGTGGTGCTGATCGATCGCGACCAGCCGGCGGCGGACAGGGGCAAGGCGCATTCCGCCGGGTTGATGGAGAAGGAGATCGGCCGCGGCCGCGCCAGCCGCGAGGAGGCCGCTGCGGTCGCCGGACGGATCAACGCCGGCGCCGACCTCAAGGCGCTTGGCGATTGCGATCTGGTGATCGAGGCGGTGTTCGAGAGCAAGGAGCTGAAGGCCGAGATCCTGGCCGGCATCGACCAGGTCATCAAGCCCGAGGCCATTCTCGCCTCCAACACCTCGACGCTACCCATCACCGAGCTTGCCGGCTTCACCCGCCGCCCGAGCGAGTTCGTCGGCATCCACTTCTTCTCGCCGGTCGACCGGATGCAGCTCGTCGAGATCATCCGCGGCAAGGCGACCGGCGAGCGGGCGCTTGCCAAGGCCATCGATTTCGTGCGCCAGATCGGCAAGACGCCGATCGTCGTCAACGACTCGCGCGGCTTCTTCACCTCGCGGGTGGTGATGACCTATCTGGCGGAGGGCTGCGAGATGCTGGCCGAGGGGGTGCCGCCGGCGCTGATCGAGAATGCCGCCCGCATGGCCGGCATGCCGGTCGGGCCGCTCGCGCTCAATGACGAGATCGCGCTCGACCTTGGCTGGAAGATCCTGCAGGCGACCAGGACGGATCTCGGCGAGGCCTATCGGGCGCGGGCGATCGACAGGATCCTCGAGGAGATGGTGGTCCGGCGCGAGCGGTTCGGCCGCAAGAACCGGCGCGGCTTCTACGACTACCCGGAGAGCGGCCGCAAGCGGCTGTGGGATGGGCTCGCCGAGGTTGCGCCACCGCGCCCGTCTTCGCAGTTCGATGTCGAAATTCTGAAGCAGCGGCTGCTTTCGATCCAGGCGCTGGAAACGGCGCGATGTTTCGAGGAGGGAGTCCTGACCGATCCGCGGGAAGGCGATGTCGGCGCCATTCTCGGATTTGGCTTTGCACCTTGGACCGGTGGTCCGCTGTCCTATATCGATATGGTCGGGGTCGACGGATTCGTCGGGCGGTGCAGCACTTTCGAGCAGCAGTTCGGCGAGCGCTACCGGCCGGCCCGGCTGCTCCGCCATATGGCAGAGACCGGGCGGCGCTTCTATGACGAGGCAGCATGATTACCGATCTGGGCGGTCCGGCGTTTCTGCTGATCGACGTCGTTTTCGTCGTGCTGCTGGCGGTGGCGATGGTTTTCGGCGTGAAATGGTGGCGCCGGCGGCGGAGCCCGTCGGTCAAGCAGGCCGAGGTCGAGGGGGTGCGCGACCTTTACGGCAAGCAGCCGGAGGAGCCGACCGCCGCTTCCCCCGAGCGGCCGAAGCGCGATTAGGCTACTGCCGGCCGTCACACCGGCCTTGTGCAGTATTCGGCAAGCCGGCGGAGAAATCCCTCGCAGCGTTCGAGCTCGCTCACCGCCACGAACTCGTCGGGCTTGTGCGCCTGCTCGATCGAGCCTGGTCCGCAGATCACGGCCGGAATTCCGGCGACCTGGAACAGGCCCGCCTCGGTTCCATAGGACACGGCACCGGTGTCGTTGCCGCCGGTCAGCTGCAGCGCCAGCGCCTCGGCGGGGGAGCCCGGCACCGGCATCAGCGGCGGCACGATATTCTTGCGGCGGGTGGTGATGCCGGTGGCGGGTGAAACCGCATGCATGGCCGGCAGGAGAGTCTCGGCCAGCCGGTCGACGCGCTCGGGAATCTCGTCGGGATCCTGTCCCGGGATGATCCGGGTCTCCCAGTGAAAGATGCAGCAGCGCGGCACGATGTTGCGGGCGGTCCCGCCGGTGATGGTGCCAATGTGGACGCTGCTGTAGGGCGGGTCGAAGCGGCCGGTGGGGTCGCCACGCTCGCGCATCTCGCGGGCGATCCCGGTGATCTCGCTGATGAGCTCGCCGGCGATCATGATGGCGTTGACGCCCTGGTGAGAAAGGCTCGAATGGGCCTCGTGACCTTCGACCTCGGTGACGAAGCTCAGGTTGCTCTTATGGCCATTGACCACCTTCATCAAGGTAGGCTCGCCGATGATTGCCGCCGATGGCCGCGGCAAATCGCCGGCGACGATCCGCTCGATCAGCGGGCGGACGCCGGTGCAGCCCACCTCCTCGTCGCAGGAAAAGGCGAGATGGATCGGCCGCTTCAAGGGCTTTGCGAGAAACTCCGGCACCACTGCCAGGCAGGCGGCGAGGAAGCCCTTCATATCGGCGGTCCCGCGGCCGTAGATCTTTCCGGCGCGCTCGACTGCCGCAAAGGGATCGCTGGTCCATGCCTGACCGTCGACCGGCACCACATCGGTATGGCCCGACAGCACGATGCCGCCGGCGATGTCGGGGCCGATGGTCGCCCAGAGATTGGTCTTGCCGGGCTCGTGATCGACCCGGACGGAGGGGACGCCGAGGGCGCCGAGATAGTCCTCGACAAAGGCAATCAACGGCACGTTGCTGTTGCGGCTGGTGGTATCGAAGGCGATGAGCTGGCGCAGCAGCTCGCGCGTCGTAGATGGCTCGGGCATGGACTCCACTCAGTGAATCGGGCGGGGCAGGTCAGGCGAATCGAGCGAGAATGCCGGGATGTCGACATTCATCGGCTCACCATCTTCGGTCTCCATCTGGTAGGCGCCGGACATGAAACCCGATGGTGTTCCGAGCGGCGCACCGGATGTGTAGCGAAAGCTGCCGCCGGGCGCGAGCGTGGGCTGCTCGCCGACAACGCCGGCGCCGCGCACCTCCTGCACGCGCCCATTGGCATCGACGATCTTCCAGTAGCGGGTCTTCAGCGTCACGGTTCTCAGGCCATTGTTGACGATGGTCACCGTATAGGCCCAGACGAAATAACCCTCCTCGGGACGCGACCGGTCGTCGAGATACTCCGGCTCGACGGTCACCGAGATTCCGTTGGTGGTGCGTTCGTAATGGGTCATCGGGTGGCCCTTGCGGCGCACAACTCTAGCCAGCGCCACTCCCGATTTCCACAGACAATAAGCCCGATGGGACTGGCGGCGGCCGGCATTGGGTGCAAGATAGCCGCTCGACAGGCGAGGAGACGCCCATGACCCGGTCGGCGCGTGGCGGAATTCTCCCGGCGCATGCCATCGCGAAGCTTCACGCGGACGGTGCGATCGTCAGCGCCAGCCCGTTCGCGCCTGGCCAGATCCAGCCGGCCAGCCTCGATCTCAGGCTCGGGTCGGAGGCTTATCGGGTCCGCGCATCCTTCCTGCCTGGGCGGACGAGCACGGTGGACGCCCGGCTCGAGGCCCTGCAGCTCCACCGGATCTCGCTTGCCGGAGGGGCGGTTCTCGAGACCGGGTGCGTCTATATCGTGCCGCTCGAGGAACGGCTGGTCCTCCCCCGCGACATTGCAGCCCTGTCGAATCCCAAAAGCTCGACCGGTCGGCTCGACATTTTCACCCGGGTGATCGCCGATCAGGCGAATGAGTTTGACAAGATCCCGCCCGGCTATGCCGGCCCGCTCTTTGCCGAGATCTCGCCGCGAACCTTTCCGGTGCTGGTCAGGCCGGGTTCGCGCCTGACGCAGATCCGTTTCCGGATCGGGGCTTTCGAGGCAAGCGACAACCTGATCCGGGAGCTCCATCAGCGCGAGCCGCTGGTCACCTCGGGCGAGCCCAATATCGACAATGGAATCGCGCTCAGCGTCGACCTGGAGAGCCAGGAGCCAGGTCAGCCGATCGGCTATCGGGCCATTCGCCATTCCGGCCTGATCGATGTCGATGCGGTCGCGGCGCTCGACGTGCTGGACTATTGGGAGCCGATCTTCCGGCCGCAAAGCCTGATCCTCGATCCCGATCAGTTCTACATCCTGGCCTCGCGCGAGGCGGTCCGGGTGCCCCCCGACCATGCGGCGGAAATGGTGCCGTTCAACCCGCTGATGGGCGAGTTCCGGGTGCATTATGCCGGCTTCTTCGATCCGGGCTTCGGCCATGCCGCAGGCGGCGGCGAAGGTGCCCGGGCGGTGCTCGAAGTGCGCTCGCATGAGGTGCCGTTCATCCTGGAGCACGGGCAGATCGTCGGCCGGCTGATCTATGAGCGGCTGACCGAGCCGCCGCAGCGCGTCTACGGCCAGGACATCGGCTCGAACTATCAGCGCCAGGGCCTTAAGCTGTCGAAGCACTTCAAGCCCTATGCGGCCTGAGCCTTGAACGCTTGACAGCGGCCTTCCAACCTGATGCTCTCGCCCCAGCCGGGCGGGCGTAGTTCAGTGGTAGAACGACAGCTTCCCAAGCTGTATGTCGAGGGTTCGATTCCCTTCGCCCGCTCCAAATTTTTCAAGAAACTCAATAGATTGAAAGCTTTCTCCTTCACTCGTTTTGGCTACCCCGCTGTTACAGTTATACACAACGGAATAGATTTGTTCGAAGGTGCACTCACTCATAGACCGCCGTCCAAATCGACGAGGAAGCTCAAGGGTCCGCCCGTTTGGAGATGCGAGTGGGTGAGCGCTTTTACCCGATCTGCCAGCTATTAGGTCGTCCTAGCGATTAGAACGGGCACAGCATGTCCGCTTCGCCCGTGCCTTCCGACACCCACCTGCTCCGCTACCGAACTATTGTGCAAGGTTCTCCAAAAGGGCTCTGGCTTCCTTGAGGCTCCATGTGTCTTGGCCTTCAGTGAACCAAGCGCAGATCGGGGCGAGAAGTTCACTTGCTGATTGACGGTCGCCTGCGTCGGCCCGAACCCGGGCAAGGTCGTACGTCGCACGCAATTCGAATAGCCGGGCATGCTGTGCCTGAGCATCGGCAATGGCTCTTTCCAAGTCTACCTCGGCCTCGCGTCGCTTGCTCGAGCCGCTTAAGACCTGGAGACCAGCGCGGATACGGTAGAACTCGGAATCCCACCAATGTGTGCCGGCCCTTTCCGCCAACTGCAAGCTCTGATCGATGATTCGCAATCCCTCCTCAATGTGACCACTTCTCCCCAGAAGGGCAGCTAGCGATGCATCCAGCGGATAACACCAGGCAGCATAATGAGCATGCCATCTTTCCTGCGCCTCACGCATAAGGTCCAGTCCCTGCTCTAATAGACCACGCTCTGCTAGCGACCACCCACGAAAACCGGAGTTAACACCGCCCGCCAATTGGAGAAGCTTCCGGTTTTCCAAGAGTTCATCCACCATGCCGGTGTGTTGATCGATGGCATCGAGGTCGCGGGTCAGCAAATCAACGATCAAAACAACGGAGAGTGCATCAAACAGAGTATAAGGATGACCGATTGTCTGAGCAAAATCGATTGCGTCTTTGCAGTGCCTCTGCGCCTGCTCCGGATATCCCAGGACGCAAAGCGCTACTCCTCTTATATTTTGCGCACAGCTACCGGGATCATGTCCGCCATAGAAAAAGGTTAGCCAGTGGTGGCGTTCACGGTCGTATCGCGAAATCCCTTGCTCCGCATGATCAAGGGCGCTTCGAAAATCACCTCTGAGTGTTTGACTTGACCACTGGACATGGTGCGCCTCTATGATCAGCCCAGAGTCATTCAGGGCCTCGGCAATTGGCAGCAGCGTATCGCCAAACTCACGGGCGCGAAAACCATCGCCACGCTGATTGTTGACAAACCACAGGCCCCAAAGCGCTGTGAAACGCTCTTCGAGACTGCCGTGTTGCTCGCATAGTTCGAGCGCCCGCGCATAGTTGGCTTCGATTTCCGGTGTGGTGCGAGACTGCTCCTGGACCTGCACGCCGCCAAGCCGAAGACGAATGTTGATCTCCTGACGAACTCGCTCGTGGCTTTCCGGCTCGCGCTCCAGAAGCTCAAGTACCTGGGCAAAATTATTGATAGCTTCCGCGTTTGCTGACGCCTCGACGGCACGTTCAGCTGCCACTTGTAGATAACGGATCGCCGAAGCCAGCATCCTACCGTGAGCATAGTGGTGGGCGAGTAGCGCCGGATCAGTTTCAGCAATATTGGGTGACAGTCGCAACAAAGCTTCAGCGATTTGGCAATGGTACCTCTGGCGCTTTGCACGCAGCAACGAACTGTAGGCCGTGTCCTGGATGAGCCCATGCTTGAAACTATAACTTGCTTCAGGTGGGTCGCCACGGCGGATCAACAGAGCAGAATTTTCAAGCATCGCCAGTGCGGCTAATAGATCGTCCTCGACGTAACCCACGACCTCGACAAGAAGCCGATAATCAAACGTACGGCCAATGACGGCTCCGACCTGTGCCACCTCGCGCATACCCGGAAAGCGGTCAAGCCGACCCATCAGCGAATCGTGTAGCGATGCGGGAATGGCAAGGTCACGCAAGGCAGAAGCGGACCGAGATACTTTCTCCCCTGATACAGAATATACCGACTCGATGACGGTTCGGGTAAGCTCTTCCACGAATAGCGGAATGCCGTCGGTCTTTTGGACAATCTGCTCGATAACCTCATCAGGCAGAGGTTTCTCCGCCGCCAGATGTGTTATCAGTTCTGCGGCATTACGGGCCGACATTCGGTTCAGTGCGATGAGTGTGCTATGCGCGAGCCCTGTCCAAGGTGCCGTGAAATCTGGTCTGCCGGTGACAAGCAGAAGTACTGGTCGAGAAGGTATCCACTGGACCAAACGTTCGACGAGTTCCCTTGTCGAAGGATCGCTCCAATGCATGTCTTCAAAGACGCAGATCAATGGCTGCTCTGCGGAAAGCATTTCGAGTTGGCGTAGCAAAACTGAAAAAATTCGCGAACGGCGTCGCTCCGGATCTGGCTCCATTTCCGAAAGCCGTTCACCCCCCGGCAGCGACAGCAAAGCTGCGAACGTGAACAAATCTTCAACATTTGTGGTGTTCGTCAACGCTTTCCTGAGCTTCTCTGTCCGTAACTCGGGTGGGTCTTGGACCGCGAAGCCAGCGATCCGCTCTTGGCGGGCAATGATCGGATAGAAGGCGCTATGAGCGTGAAGGGGCGAACACTGGAAATCGACACGCCCATGCCGATTACCATCTATCTCTCGAAGAAAGGACTCCACCAGGCGGGACTTTCCAATGCCTGGCTCACCTGAAAGCAGGATGACCTGGCCTTCGTCTTGTTTGGCGAGTTCCCAGCGACGGACGAGAACCGCGAGTTGCTCCTCCCGGCCGATTAGCGGAGCCTGCGGAGACTCGGCTCTTGCGGCGAAGCGCGACTCGACTCCTCTCTCGCCGGTCACCAGCCAGGCACGAACTGGTTCCGGGATTCCTTTGAGATGCAAGGGGCCCAGATCGACAACCGCGAAACTTTTGCCCGACAGTAGCCGTGTCTGGGCGCTAATCACGATGCCCCCCGCGGGAGCAATTTCCTGTAGCCTCGCCGCCACGTTAGGGATTGACCCGATGACTGCTTCCTCCTGTGCAGGGCCCTCGCCAGCGAGGTCGCCAACCACAACCATCCCCGTCGCGATTCCGATCCGGCAGACCAGGGGCTCGCCTGCAGGTGCCTTGAGGAGCCCCACTGATTCAACGACGGCAAGGCTGGCGCGGACCGCTCGCTCAGCCTCGTCTTCATGGGCGCGTGGCCAGCCAAAATAGGCGAGCACTCCATCGCCCATGAACTTGGCAACGTGGCCTTCGAAGCCGCTTATCGCCCGCGCAACGGTGCTCTGATACGCGCTAATGGTTTCACGCATATCCTCAGGATCGTGGCGCACCGAGAGTGCCGTAGAACCGGCGAGGTCAACGAACATCACCGTAAGTTGGCGGCGTTCAGCCTCGCTTCGCCGCGACGGGACCGTCCTCGCCCCAGGCGCAAGCGCCAGGAGGGTTGCCAGCACCTTGCGGCGCGGCCCTAGTGGTAATCCAATCTCCTTTAAATCGTCCTCTGTCAGGTAAGGGAGCGTATCGAAATCGATTTCGTTCGCAGCAAAAAGGTCTGCGTATTTGCCAAGCCCCAGCCTCGTCAACCAGGAGGCAAGATCTGTCATTGCGCCTCTCCAGCCAGCGAAAAGCTTAACATGACTTCCCATAAGTCGATAGCTCACCCGCAGTGGGCAACGAAGTCAGTTCTCACTGCGAGATCGGCATTTTCGGCCACTGCTTGCACCGTCAAAGGACCCTTCGAGAGTCCGCTTGTGCCCGAATGCGAAGTGTCCCGATGTCAAACAAATGCAGTGACCTGAAAATCCCAGGTGCGTGTAACCAATCGAATAACATAGCTAAATCCATGCGAGTAGCGCCAACCCTGTCAACGAAGCGCGCGTTGGGAGTATGCCCATGAGTCTGCGCATGGGCAGACAATTTAAGCAGCACGCAGATGTCCTTATTGAAATTCCAGGATAATCAGAACGCGTCTAATCTGTAGATCAGCTTCCCAAGCTGTATGTCGAGGGTTCGATTCCCTTCGCCCGCTCCAATTTGCCAGAAGCACCCTATCTGCGGAACAGCTCGCCGAGGCTGCGCGCCGGGTCCCGCAGCCATCTGGGCCGCGAGATCGTGGAGAGGAAGCCGAAATCCAGGCCGCCTATGACGACCACCCTGGTGTTCTTCATCCCGGCCTGCTGGACCAGCGCATAGAGCGTGGCGGCATTTTCGGGAGCGAGCCTGACACAGCCATGCGAGGCCCGTCTGCCCAGGCTCTTGGTGTAGGGGCTGCCATGGATGGCGTGGCCCTCGGGTGTGAAGAAGATCGAATTCGGCATCGGCGCGTCGTCCCACTCCTTCGAGAAATGGTCGCGCTCCATGCGGAAGGGCCTGTAGGAGCCGCTCGGCGTCGAATAGCCGGACGCCCCCGTCGAGACGAGCCAGACATATTTCTCACTGCCATCGACCGAGACGGTCATCTTCTGGCTGATCTTGTTGATCGAAATCTGGACGCTCGCCGCCTCCGCAGCCCCTGCCCCGACTATGAGCGCGGCCAGAATGATGGCCGCAAACCACCTCAAGCGCACCATGGTCCCCTCCGGTTCGCCCCGAACACCACCGCCGCCGCCAGGCCCATCCTATATACCGGCAGGACAACTCAATGTCTGGTGTTTGACCGAAAGCTGACGCGTTTTGGGTCAAAGCGCGGCCACCCACAATTCGCCGACGGTGAGTAGCGGAATTTCAACAGCTTATCGCTGTCGCATCCAGACGGGATGAAGGCCATTCTCGGACCGTGCGAACCATCAAGAGCGGAGCAATTCTCCGAGCAGGGACGAGATGCGTTGCGCCGCCTGGCCGTCCCAATAGCGCGGCAGCGTGGTCTTGCGCTCCATGGCGAGCGCCCTCTCGAATGCCGACAGGACGCCTGCCTCATTCGTGCCGGCAAGGATATTGGTCCCCTCGAGCAGCGTCACCGGCCGCTCGGTATTGTCGCGCAGCGTCACGCAGGGCACGCCGAGGACGGTCGTTTCTTCCTGAATGCCTCCCGAATCGGTGAACACGACCCGCGCTTGCGCCTGCAGCTTCATGAAGTCGAGATAGCCGACCGGCTCGATGGTCTTCCAGCGATCGGCCGCGAGCGCCACCCCGCAGGCTGCCAAGCGCTGGCGGGTGCGCGGGTGAATCGGGAACACCAGCGGCAGGCGCGCAGCGACGCGGTCGAGAAGGCCGAGCAGCTCCACGAGCGTTGCCGGATCGTCCACATTCGAGGGGCGGTGAAGCGTCAATACGCCATAGGCACCGGCTTCAAGGCCGAGTTGCGAAAGAATGGGCGAATGCATGGCGCGGTCGCGCGCGTGCAGCAGCGAGTCGATCATCACATTGCCGACCAGGAACACCCGATGAGCCGCGACGCCTTCGCGCTCGAGATTGACGAGACCGGCCTCCTCGCTCACGAACAGGATATCGGAGATTGCATCCGTCAGTCGACGGTTGATCTCTTCCGGCATCTCGTCGTCGAAACTTCGCAAGCCCGCTTCGACATGGATCAGCACCGGACGGGACCGTGTGGTTCCACGAAAGGTGAAGGCGTCGCGCAATTGAAACTTCGCCGTCACCAGGCCGCAGGCAATCGTCGAGTTGACGTCGCCGACCACCAGCACCGCCCTTGGCTGCTCCGCCTCGAGAACCGGCTCGAAACGCCGGATGATTTCCGCCGTCTGGCCGGCATGCGAGCCCGATCCAACTGCGAGCGACAAACGGGGAGGCGCAATCGCAAGCTCGTCGAAGAAGATCTTCGAGAGCCGCTCGTCATAGTGCTGGCCGGTGTGAACGAGCCGCGCATCCCAAAGGGGGTCGGCGGCAAGGCTGCGCATCAGCGGCGCGATTTTGATGAAGTTCGGGCGGGCCCCGGCGACGCACAGGATCTTGATCGGCATGATGGACATGATTGGCCAATTCAGCGCGCCACGCCAGCTCTATCGGATCAGGCATCTGGCAACAGGCAAAAGGCAGTAGGCAGTAGGCAATAGGCAGTAGGGTCCGGGCTCAATAGGCGCCTTTCTTTCGCGCCGCCGCCCTTGTTACTCCCCTCTCCCCGCGCCAGCGTGGGAGAGGGTGGTGCGAAGCACCGGGTGAGGGGACCTTTGCAACAGTCGTGAAATGCTCTGTTCACGACCGACCGGGACGTGACTCCGGCATCCGAAAAGCCCCCTCATCCGCCCCTCCGGGGCACCTTCTCCCACCGCTTTGCGGGGGAGAAGGGAGTAAGGGGGCGGGGTGAATGCGTGTGAGCTAAAGGGTCCGGGCCCTAGGCAGTGTACGGAGCGTGCCGCTAATTCAAGCAACTTCCCGTTCCATCGCCACCTCGGCCTCGAGGCTCTGGCGATCACGAAAGATGGAGGCAACCGCAGCGACCCGCCCCTTGCTCTTGAAGCGCAGCACGCAGTCCTTTTTCATGATGTCGCCATCGATCGCGATTTCATCCCATGATTCGGCATGACCGACATAGTTGACGGGAATATCGTAGTGCTGGCTCCAGAAGAAGGGCACGGCGTCGAAGGGCGTTCGATGGCCGAGCATGTTGCGGGCCGCGGTCTGGCCTTGTCGCTCGGCGACAACCCAGTGCTCGACGCGAATGGCCTGGCCCGAATGGCGATCCGGCCATCGCGCAATATCACCGGCGGCGTAGATGCCGGGCGCACTGGTCTGCAAATACTCATCGACGGCGATGCCCCGGTCGAGAGCGAGGCCGGCCTGCTCAGCAAGCGCCAATCGCGGTCGCACTCCGATGCCGACGACCACCAGATCCGCCTCGATCGGCGGACCCTGCTCCAGCCTGACGATATTGCCATCGAAAGCGGCCGGCTTGTTCTCGAGGTGAAAGACCACCCCGTGCTCCTCGTGAAGCGTCCGGATGAAATCGCCCAATTGCGGACCAAGCACGCGCTCCATCGGACGCTTGTCCGGGGCGACGACGTGGACCTCGAGCTTGCGTGCCCTGAGCGAGGCGGCGACCTCGAGCCCGATGAAGCTTGCCCCGATCACGACCGCCCGGCGTGCCGCCTTGGCCTGCTCGATGATGGCGCGACAGTCCGCCAGCGATCGCAAAGTGCGGATATGGGGCTGATCGGCACCAGGGACATCAAGACGCACCGGCTCTGCTCCGGTCGCCAGCAGCAGGCGATCGTAGGGGACGGCATCGCCGCCCGCCAGAGTCACTGCCCGGGCGCCGACATCGAGGCCGACGACCGTCTCGCCGAGGCGCGCCTCGATGGCCTTCTCGGAATAGAAGCGCTCGCTCTTCAGCGGCACGAATTTGAACGGGATGGTGCCCGCGAGATAGTCCTTGGACAGGTTGGGGCGATCGTAGGGGAGGGAATCGTCGCTGCTCAGCATCACGATCTGGTTCTGGAAACCTTCGCGCCGCAGCATCTCCGCAGCGGCAAATCCGGCCGCGCCACTGCCGATGATGACAATCCGATCGGGGGCCGAACCGCCATTGGGGTCGGGCCTTGCCGCCGGCCGCTCACGCTTGCCCTGGACCACAAGCAGATCGTCCTGCCGCTGGACATTCCAGCAGACGATCGGATCGAAGGCCGGCGCGCGAAGCGCTTCACCGGTGCGCAGGTCGAAACAGGCGTGATGCCAGGGGCACCGCACCGTTCTGTCGACCACGAGACCTTCGGCGAGCGGCCCATGATAGTGGGTGCAGTGGGGAGAAATGGCAAACACGTCATCCTCCACCCGAACCAGGACCACCTCCTCGCCATCGGCATGTCCGATCAGCGTTCCTGCGCGCGGCACGGCATCGAGAGGAATACCCTGGCCGAGGTCCGGACCTTTCAGCTTCTTTTCATCCTGTGCCATCATCGCCTCCCTTCACGTGGTGCCGACTCCGGTTCGATTGTCTTTTAAGCCCTAATGTGGGCTTTCAATCCGGACCGGTCACCTCACGATTTGCCCGTGCACGGACTGTTGATGTCGCTGCCCTGCGCCATCTTAACGCCGCGGTTCGGGCAGTTCCTCGGTACGACCGGGTTTGAGGGGCTTTCTGATTCGGTGTGCCTGCTACCGGCCGGATCAGTCGGCAGGGAACATTCACATGTCGGACCTACAATCGCTCGAGTCCACCGCCCTGGGGCAGCATGACGGCGTGCCGTTCTTCACTGCGACGAATGCCAGGAATTCCGCGATAGGGGGCTATCTCTGCGAGGACAACGCGCTCGTCGCTCCCCTGGTCGGCGTCGTTCCGGGCGGAACCTATCTGGCCGGCTACGCAGTCAGCGGCGCCGAGCAGAGCGACGTCGTCCGGCTGAAGCCGGTCTACACGTCACGGCTGGATGCTTCGCTGGCGGCGATAACACGGGCGCGGTTCGAAGCGCGGCGTCTTGGCAGCACAAGCCTGGATTTTTCGATGGAGGTCGTCACCAGCTCCGAGTCCAACATGCTCGTCCGGATCGCCAACGCGAACCGTGCCCTGACGATCGACGCGAGCGAGCCGGTGCAGCGCATTCTCGATCAAAGCGACATCGTCATCGTGATCTGGCGCGAGCCGGAAGGGATCGGCAGGATACAGATCAAGGGCATAGGCACGGATGTCCTGAACGGCCGCCCCGTGCCGAAGGGCGCCGCCGGCGCCGGCCGCGACCGCAATCCGGTCAGAGGAACCTCGGTCCATTGGTGCACATGCCGGGAAGCGGCGCAGATAGCCTGGGAATTCTTCTCCTGGGACGACACCAATCCCATCGCGGGCGCCTGAAGCAAAACGGCCCTTTCAAGGCACAAGGGCAGAGTTTCCTCAGCTTATCCACCGCTTAAAACGATGGCTCCAGGCGCGTCACAAACCAGCCCGATTGCAGCAAGCAAATGTGCCGACGCGGCTTGTCGCCGTTCATCCGAGGGGACGGAATTCGGGGCTCTTCTCTCATGCCAAACCCGCCATTGCTGATCGTTCACCTTGCCGGCCTCTTGCTCTGCGTCGGAGCAGTCCTCATCCTCGATCTCCGGCTTGCGACGCTGCTCTTCGGGCGTCGCGTACGTCGTTTCGATATCGTCCTCGTCCGGAGGTTGGCGCCCGCCGTGAAGCTCGGCCTCGTCCTGTTGTGGACCTCAGGGCTCGGGTTGCTCTTCCTCGATGCGGCGAATGCCCCGCAGCTTCTTGTCGATCCGAAGTTTCAGGCCAAGCTGATCATCGTCGTGATCCTCACGATCAACGGCATCCTCGTCGAGAAGGTCTGTCTGCCTGCCCTGTCGCGCAACGAAGGGCGTGGCCTGTTCGGCGCGTTCACGCGGGTGATGCGCTTCCAGCTGATAACGATCGCGGCAATTTCGGCCGTCAGCTGGTACTTCGCCACGTTTCTCGCAATGGCGAACCGGATGCATGTGGCTCTCGCGGTTGATGCAGCGAGGATCCTTCAATATTACGGATGCACGCTGGCCCTGGCGATCCTCATCGGCACCGTGATGGTGCAAAGGATCCGGCGCAGCGTTGCAGCATCGGCGCTCGAGTCGCCGGCGCCGAAGAGGAGGGACGCCAAGCCACATCAAGCCAGGAAGTCTCGGTCCTCCTTGCGCAAGCGGGTCCGCTCCGCGTTTTTCGGTGTGGCGGCTTCCAGTTTCGTCATCAATCTGCTGACGCTTACGACAGCAATCTTCATGATGCAGATACTCGACCGAGTCCTGATCGGCCGAGGTCACGACACTCTCGTCTATCTCTCGGTGATCGCGATCATGGCGGTGGCCATGCTCTCAGCCTTCGATATCATGCGGCGCCGGATGTTGATACGGCTGGGCGGCTGGCTCCAGCGCTCGCTGTCACCGCTTGCCTATCTCAAGGAACTCGATGAGCCGCGATCCGCCACGCCCTGCTCCACCGAGCTCTTGCGCGAGCTGGGCGTGCTCAGAGCCTTCCTTTGCAGCGCGAGCGCGGTGGCATTGTTCGATGTGCTGTGGATACCTTTGCCCCTGTTCGTCCTTTACGGGCTCAGCCCGTTGCTCGGGCTCATCGCAATGGCCGGGGCTGTTCTGCTGTTCGGTCTTGTCCATGTGTCGGCGCGGTTCACCGCAAGGGTGTCGAAGGATGCCGAAGCAGCCTCGATGAACGGGTTGCGCAGCGCCGAGACGGCGTTCCGCAACATTGACGCCGTCCAGAGCATGAGCATGGGAGCCGCGCTGGCCAAGAGCTGGCGGGAGGCAAACGAGGAGGCGGTGCAGCTGAATGACCAAGCCGGCAACCGCTTCGCCCTGGTCGTCTCGGTCTCCCGGTTTCTCGAGCTCGCCATCCAGATTTCGGTGATCGGTGCCGGCGCCTGGCTCGTCCTCAATCATCAGCTGACCATCGGAGCGATGATCGTCGCAGCGCTCATCGTGGCGCGCGCCCTGATACCCATTGCCCAGTCGGCCGACAGTTGGCAACGTGCCAGGGCGGCACGGCAGGCGTGGCGGCGCATACGCGACAATCTCGGCCAGAAACCGTCGGACGGGCAGACCATGTTGTTGCCGCGACCGTTCGGCCATCTGACGATCGAAGGCCTGACCTATACGCCGCCGAATGTCGAGGAGCCGGTGATCCAGGCTCTGAGCCTGGATGCGCGGCCAGGCGAGGTGCTGGCAATCACCGGACCCTCCGGTGCCGGCAAATCGACATTGGCCCGGCTGATGCTGGGCCTGGCAGAATGGCAGGAGGGAGCCATACAGCTCGATGGAATCGACATCTCGATGATCGACCATCGCCAGATCGGACGGCATATCGGCTATCTGCCGCAAGAGGCCGAGCTCCTTCCGGGAACGGTCTACCGCAATATCGCACGTATGGGCGAGGGGAGCTCGAGCGATGTGATCGAGGCAGCGCATCTGGCAGGTGCTCATGAGATGATCCTCAGATTGCCGATGGGCTACGACACGATGATCGGCCCTGAAGATTGCTGGCTTTCGAGCGGAGCGCGGCGGCGGATAGCGCTTGCACGTGCCTATTACGGATGCCCGGCACTGCTGGTGCTCGACGAGCCCAATGGCAGCTTCGATGCGAATGGAGAGAAAACCTTCGCACATGCACTCGGCGCGTTCAGAGACATTGGCACCACCATCGTGATCCTGGTCAATCAACCTGCGCTCTTGACGCATGCGGATCGAATTGCCGTCCTGAATGGTGGTCGGCTCTCGATGATCGGAACGCGCGACCAGGTCATGGCGCACATGTCTCGACCCGGCTCGAGGCGTCGCGGACCTCCCTATATGAGGATCATTCAGTAGAGCGTAGCCCTTGCCGGTCCGGCAATGCGCGCAGGCGGGACAGAACGGTCTCGATGATCTCGATCGCCGCCGACCTGTCGTGCTTCTGCAGGTCGAGCAGAATGCGCAAGCCGTCGCGTTCATCACGAATGACGCGTCCGTCCTCGACCAGATCATCATAGAGCCCGACCACCCGGTAGTTGCGGATCGGCTTGGCAAATCCCTTGACCTGGACCGGCTCCTGCTCCTCGGCGGGGACGATGTCCCTGACCAGCGAATAGGTTTCGTGGGTCATCAATATGCTGCCAGGCTCGGCGTGGGACTGCAGTCGCGAGGCGAGGTTCACCTCGTTGCCGATGATCGTGTAGTCCATGCGGTCGGCGCTGCCAAAATTGCCGACAGTGCAGTAGCCGGTGTTGATGGCCATGCGCACCTCGAACGGCCGCTCGTGGCCTGCCTCCCGCCACTCGCGCTGCAATTCCCGAATGCGGCGCTGCATTGCGACGGCCATGCGGA
>JBIOYR010000079.1:0-6825 GCA_044870245.1 Aestuariivirgaceae bacterium
GCGTCAACCACGTAAATCCATATCGGGGGCCCATGACCTGCGAAATCGAACTGTCGAGAATTACCAATGATCCGCGCATGCAATGCCTGGACCCGGATCTGCTCCGGGCCTTTGTCATCATCGCCGACACCAGAAGCTTCACCCGGGCTGCCGAGCGGCTGCTCAGGACCCAGCCAGCCATCTCGCTGCAGATGAAGCGGCTGGAGGAGGCGGTCGGCAGATCGCTGCTCAAGCGCAATCCGCGGCTCGTCCGGCTGACGCCGGCCGGCGAGGTGCTGCTCGACTATGCGCGGCGAATCCTGGCGCTCAACGACGATCTCCTGGCCCGCGTCAAGGAGCCCGACCTGGTCGGGACGGTGCGGCTTGGCACGCCTGAGGATTTCGCCACCATGCATCTCTCCGGGGTGCTGGCGCGGTTCTCGCAGGCCTATCCCGGTGTCGCGCTGGAGGTGACCTGCGACCTTACCCTCAATCTCATCGAACGGTACCGCCAGGGGAATTTCGATCTCGCTCTCATCATGCGCGAGCCGTCGCTCGCCAGTGGCGGGACCCGGGTGTGGCGCGAGCCGCTGGTGTGGGTGACGGCGACGAACCTGCCGCTGTCCAAGGAGAATGTGCTGCCGCTGGTGGTGGCACCCGCCCCTTGCGTGTACCGGCGGCGGGCCATCGGAGTCCTCGACAGGGCGGGGATCGCCTGGCGCATCGCCTATACCTGCAGCTCGCTCGCCGGGTCGCTGGCGGCGGTGCGGGCCGGCCTTGGCACCACGGTGCTGCCGCGCGGAATGGTGCCCGGCGACCTGCAGATGATCGACAGCGAGACGCTGCCCGATCTCAAGGAGGCGGAGTTCGCCCTGCTGGTCGGCCAGCCGCTCAGTCCGCCGGCCGAGCGGCTGCAGAGCCAGATCACTCGGGCGCTGGAGATCGGCGGCTTCGACCAGAACTGAAGGCTCGCTAGAGATCGCGGCAGAGACGCATGGCGTCGAGGATCGCCGCGTGGATGTTGCGGGCGGCCCAGGCATCGCCGATGCGGTAGAGGCTGAAGCTGCCGCGGTCGCCGGCACCCTCATCGGCGGGCTGGGCCCGCGCCGCCACCAGGTGGTGGAGGTCGACGACGCCCTCATTGCGCGACAGCGGCTTCAGCTCCTCATAAAGATCGGCATTGGGCAGGGTCGCGCTGTCGGCGACAACGAGATCGACCTGCCGCTCGCTCTCGGCACCGGAATAGCTGTTGGCAAGACGGGCGGTCAGCCCGTTGCCGCTGCGGCTCACCGCGAGGAGCCTGGTGTCGGGTGTGACCCTGATCCCCGCCTTGTATATCTCGGCCATATGGGCCCCGAGATTGGTGTCGGACAGCTCGAGGCCAAGCGCCCGGTCCGGAGTGACCAGCTCGACAGCAGCACCTTTCGACGCCAGCACCTCGGCGCAGGACAGCGCCGCGTGGCCGCCGCTCATGTCGACGACCAGCGCCTCGCGGCAGCCGCCGTCGCGCAAGGATGCGATATCGCCGGACAGCACGTCCCATACCGTCGCGGCGAGCTCCCGGCCGGGAAAGTCGCCGGTTTCCGGCAGGCCACCGGTGGCGATGATGACGACGTCCGGCGTCTCGGCGACGACGTCGCTGGCCGCTGCCAGGGTGTTGAGCCTGACATCGACGCCGAGCCGCGTCATTTCGCCGGCGAGCCAGCGGGCAATGCCGAGGAGCTCGCGCCGCCAGCTGGCCCGGGCGGCGAGCAGGATCTGGCCGCCCAACTCGCCCGAGGCCTCGAACAGCACGACGCGGTGACCGCGCAAGGCCGCGACGCGCGCGGCTTCGAGGCCGCCCGGACCGCCGCCGACGACCACCACGGTCTTGGGCGCCCCCGGGGCACGCTCGATGACATGGTCGAGGGTGAGCTCGCGGCCGGTGGCGACATTGTGGAGGCAGAGCGCGTCCTTTCCCATGAGCACGCGGTCGACGCAGTAGCCCGCCCCGACGCAGGGTCGGATCTCCGCCTCACGACCGCTGCCGAGCTTGGCGATGTGATGCGGGTCGGCGAGGAAGGCACGGGTCATGCCGACCATGTCGACGAGGCCCTGGCCGACGGCGTGAACGGCGGTCGCGGCATCGGTGATGCGGGTGGCGTGGAGGATCGGGATCGCGACCTCGGCGCGGATGGCGGCGGCGAGCTTCAAATAGGGGGCCGAGGGCAGCCACATGGTCGGCCAGATCTCGGCGCTTGCCTTGTAGTCGACGGCGGTGCCGCCGACCACGCTGATGAAGTCGATGAGGCCGGAGGCGGCATAAAAGCGGGCGATCTCGAGACAGTCCTCCTGGGTCAGGCCCTCCTTCAGCCGCTCGTCGCCCGGCATGCGGATGCCGATGATGTAGTCGTCGCCGACGGCGCGGCGGCAGCTTTCGAGAACTTCGAGACCGAAGCGCATGCGGTTGACCAGGCTGCCGCCATAGCCGTCGCGCCGGCGATTCATCGCTGGCGACCAGAACTGCTCGATGAGGGTTCCGGCCTGGGTCGATATCTCGACGCCATCGAGATCGCCGTCGCGGGCCCGGCGGACAGCTGCGGCATAATCATCGCGGATACGGCGGATATCGTGCGCTTCCATCTCCGCCGGGAAGGATCGGTGGATCAGCTCGCGCAGTGGCGATGGCGCGAAGGCCGGCAGCCAGTTGATGTCGTCCCAGCGCTCGCGGCGGCCGCCATGGGTGAGCTGCACGGTGCAAACCGCGCCATGGCCATGGAGAGCGGCCGCCATCCGGCGATATTGCGGGATGACGGCATCGACTGCGCCATTGATCTGGCCGTAGTGGAAGGAGTTCTCGATCGAGACGGCGGTGGCACCGCCGAACTGCACGAGACCGACGCCGCCCTTCGCCTTCTCGCTTTCATAAGCGATGTAGCGATCGGTGATGTTGCCATGGGCGGCGTAACCCGGGGCGTGGCTCGTCGACAGGAAGCGGTTGCGGATGGTGACGCCCTTGAGCGCCAGCGGTCGAAACAGCGGATCGAGGGGCGCCATTCAGGGGCTCACGTTTCAGACGAGATCAAGGCGGTCCAGCACCCACAGCCCGAGCGCCTGCACCATGTCGTCGCGCCAGGACAGGGGCCCTGGACGGTAGAGCACCGATTGCAGCGCCAGCTGCTGCTTCTCGAGGATCCCGACGTCCTCGCGGCCGACCGCCTCCCAGCGCCGGTAATAGGCCTCGGCCTCGGCGAAGCGCGGATCGGAGCGGACGTCCTCGGGGAAGCAGCCACCGATCTCGAGGCGGGAGCGGTCGTGGGCGAGCGGGGTTACGTTGAGCCACCACATCGAGTCCTGCGCTACGGCGAACTGGCAAGTCGGCAGGATCAGGGTGAAATAGGTGCCCTGGCGGGCATCCTCATCGAGGCCCGGGATCGGCGAAAATGGCGGCTCCTCGCCCGGCAGCGTCGCGATGCTGCGACCGGAGATGACCTGGATGCACAGCCAATCCCCCTTGGCAGGAAGGGTGCGCGAGTGCTGGGCTCCGACCGTCGCCTTGTGAACGATGCCGGTGTGGTAGGTCTCCATGGCGTTTTCGAGAAGGAGCTTCCAGTTGCAGCGCGGCTCGAGAACGATGTCCCAGGCCCAGCGCATGCGGTCGAGCCGGTGCGAGGCAAAACGCTCCGGCATGTCGCCAAGGTGCTCGGCAAGAGAAGGACCGCCATCGGCAAAATTGGCGAAGAGGAAGCCGGCGAAGGACTCGAGCCGGAGCGGCACGAGACCGTTCTCCACGCGGTCGAAGCCCTCGGCATCCTTCATGTCGGGACAGCCATAAAGGCGGCCATCGTCGAAATAGCTCCAGGCGTGATAGGGGCAGACGATCCGCCCGCCGGTGTTGCCCCTGCCCTCGAGCAGAATGGAGCCGCGATGGCGGCAGTAATTGGCGAAGCAGCGCAATTGACCGTCACGGCTGCGCAGCAGCACGACCGGCCCGCCGGGCGTGTCGAAGCTCCGGTAGTCTCCGGGATTGGGGAGCTGGTCGTCGCGACACAGGAAGAACCAGTGCTTGAGGAAGATCTTCTCGCGCTCGCGGCGGAAGATCTCCGGATCGGTGTAGAAACCTGCCGGCATTGAACGGGCACGGTTGAGCGGCGCGGCAGCGGCACCGATTTCACCAGGTGCAAAATTCATGAAGGACATCCCATCGATCGCCGCCTCAAGCCTCCGTCGGCGAAATTCGCAAGTCAAGTCAACGGTCGCGGAAGAGGGCGCAAGGCAGCCATTCCGGCAAAGGAACAGGTGGAGGGCACGGACGTTGTCCTGCATGCCGTCGCGCGAGCGGCGTGCAGCGCCACGGCACCAGCTTCACACAGCTTCACCCACAGGAGGAACAGATGGCAGAGCGAGACCGCTTCAGAAGTGACGAGCGATGGGGTCGGGACGACGACTGGCGCCGCGAAGGGAGCTCCTATCGCTCGGGCGACGAGTCACGGCGCGGCTTCGGAGAGGGAACCGAGGACTATTATCGCAGCCGGGACTTCGGCTCGCGGGGCGAGTTTGGCCGAGGCGACTTCGGGCGCAGCGATTATGGCCGCAGCGACTATGGTCAGGGCCGGGGCGATTTCGGCCGCGACTATGGCCGCGGCCGGGATTACGGCAGCTCGTTCGGCGATCAGTCGTTCGGCGGCGGCGATTATGGCCGCGACTTCGGGCGTGGCGAATTCGGTCGCAGCGATTTCGGTCGTGGTGACTTCGGCAGAAGCGACCGGAACCGGTCAGGCGACTGGAGCCGCTCGGATTTCGACCGTCCCGAGGCCAGGCGATGGAGCGGCTCGGATTACGGGCGCGATCAACGGGGCACTTACGGGGGCTTGGGCTATGGCGGCAGCCGGTCGGGCTTCGGCCGCTATGGCGAAGGCAGCTTCGGTGGCTATGGCCAGTATGGGCGGGACTATGGCAGCCGTTATGGCGGCGATTTTGGCCGCGGTGACTTCCAGAACCAGCGCGAGGATGACCGAGGCTTCATCGAACGGGTTGCGGAAGCGGTTTCCTCCTGGTTCGGCAGCGATGAAGGTCAGTATCGACACCATCGCGGGCGCGGGCCAAAGGGTTATGCCCGCTCGGACGACCGGATCCGCGAGGACGTGTCCGACCGGTTGGGCGATGACTGGCTGGTCGATGCCACCGAAATCGAGGTCGCCGTGCTCAATGGCGAGGTGACGCTGTCCGGCACGGTGGACCGCCGCGAACAACGGCGGCGGGCTGAAGATGTCGCCGAGTCGGTGTCGGGCGTGAAACACGTCCAGAACAATATCCGGGTGAGCGGCACCACGACTGCCGGTTTCGGCAATGAACCCGGAACGACGTCGACCAGCAGCGGCGCCTCGAGCGGAACCTATGGATCGACCGCGACCAGCCGGAAAACAGGCAGCTCGACGTGAAGATGTGCTAAAAAAGTTGCCATTCGTTAAAAAAGGATGAAGGCGCCCTTCGGGGCGCCTTTTTTATTTGCCTGGACTGGCGACTCACCCGAGATTGTGATGGGGCAGACAGGAGTCGCGTCGGGGTTTACGACACTTGTGAGGGGGCAATCGTAAGATGGCAGACAATGTCGTCAATTTGTTCGGCGCGGAGGTACAGACGCAAGCTGAAGGGCAGCCGAACGCCACCGTCATCGAGGAGCTGGAACGGCTGTTGCAGGCGGCGCGAGCCGGCGAGATCATCGGGCTCGCCGGCAGCTATGTCCATCGTGACAAGGTGGTGACCTATTCCTTTGCCGGAATTGTCGGCAGCTATGGGCTGATCGGCGGCCTTGACTGCGTCAAGGAACGGTTGGTCCGGATCGCCCTGGCAAAGGATTGAAAGAACGGTCATCTTCCTGATTCGACGCCGAAATATCGGCTGGCATTGCCGTTGGAGCAGGTCCTTTCGAGCTACCAGAGCAGGTGACCGAACTGAACCGCTGCCATGACGAGGAGCAGGACGGCCCAGGCCGCGAGGGCCTGCTTGATACCGGCCCGTTTTTCTTCCTGATAATCGGACACCATTTTCGTCTCCCTGTTTTGCTGCGCGCACAGTGTCAGGGCGGCCGGCCGGCGTCTGTGGGGAAGGTCACAAACGGAAAAAAGGCAGTCGGCAATAGGCATTAGGCAGTAACCGGCGCTCTTCCCTACTGCCTACTGCCTACTGGCTGCTGCCTACCCGCCTTCCAATTGACTCCCGCCATCGGGTCGGCGGAGACTTGGGCCCTCGGGGCGGAAGAACCTTCGCCACCGCCTCAGGGAGGAGACAACAACAATGAGAATCGCATCAGCAGTGCTTGTCACGAGCGTGCTTGCCGGGCTCGTGCTGACGCCGCATGCGGCGCGGGCCGACGCGGAATCCAAGGATCCGATCAAGATCGCGCTGTTCGATTGGACGAGCGTCAATCTCAATGCCAAGATCCTGGGCGGCATCCTGGAGAAGCTCGGATACACCGTCGAATATCCGACCGCGGATTACCTTTCGAGCCTCACCACCGGGCTCACCAATGGCGACCTCACCATCGGCATGGAATATTGGGACACCACCGCCGGCGAGGCGATGAAGGCTTCCGATCAGACGAAGCAGACGGAACGCTTGGGCAAGCTCGGCCCGAAGGCCAAGGAAGAGTGGTGGTATCCGCTCTACATGAAGGAGAAATGCCCCGGCCTGCCGAATTGGGAGGCGCTGAAGGATCCAAAATGCGCCGAGGCTTTTTCCACACCCGAGACGGCACCGAAGGGGCGCTATCTCGGCGGGCCCGTGACGTGGGAGGGCTATGACGACGAGCGGGTCGATGCGCTCGGGCTGCCGTTCACGGTGGTGCATGCCGGGACCGACGCGGCG
>JBIOYR010000080.1:0-15773 GCA_044870245.1 Aestuariivirgaceae bacterium
CGCCCAGGATGATCACCTTGCGCCGCGCGCTCGGCCAGGCCTCGCAGTCGGCCGCCTCGCCGTCGGTGCCGGCACTCTCGTAGGTGCTGTAGAGGTAGGGCGTCTTCGCCTCGAACTCGGCGGCGCAGGAGTCGATCCGCTTGAACACCGGCCGGACGTTCAGGCGGTGACGGAGCGCCGTGACATCGCTCTCGGCGATGCCTGCCAGGGTGGCGAGCCGGGCATCGGAGAAACCCATGGCCTTGAGGGTTCGCAGATTGTCGGCATCGTCGGGGAGGCCCCAGGCGCGCAGCTGCTCCTCCATGCGGACGATGCCTTCGATCTCACCGATGAACCAGGGATCGTATTTCGACCCCTCATGGACCTGGGCCACGCTGAAGCCGAGCCGCAAGGCCTGCGCCACCTTGAGGATGCGGTCGGGCGTGGGACGCGCCAGGGCGGCCCGGATGGCGTTCTTGTCGTCGCCCTGCCCCCAGCCGTCGATCGCGACCTCGTCAAGGCCGGAGAGTCCGGTCTCGAGACCGCGCAGCGCCTTTTGCAGCGACTCCTGGAAGGTGCGGCCGATCGCCATGACCTCGCCGACCGATTTCATCGAGGTGGTGAGCAGCGGCTCGGCACCGGGGAACTTCTCGAAGGCGAAACGCGGGATCTTGGTGACGACATAATCGATGGTCGGCTCGAAGGAGGCGGGCATGGCGCCGCCGGTGATATCGTTGGCGAGCTCGTCGAGCGTGTAGCCGACGGCGAGGCGGGCCGCGACCTTGGCGATCGGGAAACCGGTCGCCTTGGAGGCGAGCGCGGACGAGCGCGACACCCGCGGGTTCATCTCGATCACCACCAGGCGGCCGTCGGCCGGGTTGACGGCGAACTGGACATTCGAGCCGCCGGTCTCAACCCCGATCTCGCGCAGCACCGCGATCGAGGCGTTGCGCATGATCTGATATTCCTTGTCGGTCAAGGTGAGCGCCGGGGCGACGGTGATCGAATCGCCGGTGTGAACGCCCATCGGATCGATGTTCTCGATCGAGCAGACGATGATGCAATTGTCGTCGCGGTCGCGAACGACCTCCATCTCGTATTCCTTCCAGCCGAGCACCGACTCCTCGACCAGGACCTCGTTGGTCGGCGAGGCATCGAGGCCACGCTCGATGATCTCGAGATATTCCTCGCGGTTATAGGCGATGCCGCCGCCGGTGCCGCCCAAGGTGAAGGAAGGACGGATGATGGCGGGGAGGCCGACGAAGTCGAGCGCCTTGAGCGCCTCGATCACGTCATGGGCCAGCATGGAGCGCGGCGTCTCGAGCCCGATCCGGGTCATCGCCTCGCGGAAGAGCTCGCGGTCCTCGGCCTTGTCGATGACCGGGGCCTTGGCGCCGATCATCTCGACTTCCCATTTGGCGAGGATGCCGAGCCGGTTGAGGGTCAAGGCGGTGTTGAGGGCGGTCTGTCCGCCCATGGTCGGCAGGAGGACGAGCTTGTCGTCCGGCCGCTCGGTCTTCTCGCGCTCGATGATCCGGGCGACGATCTCCGGCGTGATCGGCTCGACATAGGTGGCATCGGCAAGCCCCGGATCGGTCATGATGGTTGCGGGGTTGGAGTTCACCAGCACGATCCGGTAGCCCTCGGCCTTCAGGGCCTTGACCGCCTGGGTGCCGGAATAGTCGAACTCGCAGGCCTGGCCGATGATGATCGGGCCGGCGCCAATGATCAGGATGGTGTCGATATCGGTTCTTCTGGGCATAAACGCCCGGTTCCCTACACCACCGCCGCCGGACGGCAAAGGGAATTTACGAGAAAGTCGCTCTGACCATGTCAGCGGTGGAACAGAGCCGCGATCTCGAGATGCGTCGTCCAGCGGAACTGGTCGACGATGGTGAGGCTCGTCAGCCGCCAGCCGCCTTGATGCAGAATTTGGGCGTCGCGGGCGAAGGTTCGCGGGTCGCATGAGATGGCGATGACGCACCGCAGCTTGGCATGGGCAAGCGTATGCGCCAGCGCCTCGGCTCCCTGGCGCGGCGGGTCGAACACGACGGCATCGACCGCCTGAAGCTCCTGGACACCGAGCGGATGACGGAAGAGATCGCGCGGCTTCGCGGTGACCGGCTTGAGCCCAGGGGTGGCGGCGGCCTGTCTCAGGGCCTGGATAGATGCCGCGTCGGCATCATAGGCGAGGACCGGCCTGGCCTCGGCGAGTCTCAGGGCAAACGGGCCGACGCCGCAGAACAGATCCGCCACCCGGCGGGCGCCGTTGCAGGCCGCGACCGCCAGGCGGGCGAGCTCGGCCTCGCCTTCAGCAGTTGCCTGGAGGAAGGATTGGGGCGGCAGCACCACGGCGGCGCGGCCCATGCGCAGGACAGGCTGGCGGCGCAATGCCATCGGCTCGCCAGCGAGGGTGAGCCGGGCGAGGTCGTGCTCGTCGGCAATCGCGGCGAGAGCGGCGCGCTGCTCGGGCGAGGGATCGAGGCCGCGCAGATCGCAATCGATGCCGGTGGCAGTCGCCGTCAACTGGGCATCGATCGCCTTGAAGCGGCCAGCGGCCTCTGCCAGGGCCGCGACGATGGCCGGCGATCGCCGCAAGGCCGGAACGGCGACCGGGCAGGCGTCGATGGCGGCGATCCGGTGGCTGCGGGCAGCCATATAGCCGACTACGAGGGTGCCGCGATCGCGGCGGGCGTGCAGGGTCAGGCGGCGCCTCCCCTTCCCTTCGGCTGAAACATAGGCGATGCCGTCGCGCGGCAGCGGCACGGCGCGCGCCGAAAGCGCGTGTTCGAGGCGCTCGATCTTCCAGCTTCGGGCAGCATCGTCGGAAACATGCTGCAGCTGGCAGCCGCCGCAGCTGCCGTAATACGGGCAGAAGGGCTCGGCACCGGCAAGATCGTCGGGCAGCGTCGTCGCGCTCATCGCGCGAGCTCTTCGCCGGCGAGCACCGTCACCGCCGCCTTGGCCCCATCGTCCTGGCGCAGCCGCTCGGCCAGTTCGGGAAGGAGGTCGCGCAGGCTCTCGGCGAGACGCCAGGGCGGGTTGACGATGAGGAGGCCCGAGCCGGCAAGGCCGCGGCCGGCGGGTCTGCGGACGTCGAGAGCGACATCGATCATCTTCGGCAGGGCGAGCGCGCGCGCCTTGCGCCTGAGCGTGGTCGACAGCGGATCGCCGGTCACCGGGTACCACAGGGCGAAGACGCCGGTGCCAAAGCGGCGGTGGCCCTCGGCCAGCATGGCAAGGGCGCGCTCTGGGTCGCCCGCCGCCTCATAGGCGGGATCGATCAGGACGATGCCGCGCCGCTCGGGTGGCGGCAGCTGCGCCTTGACGACAAGCGCGGCATCGAGGCAGGTGACTCTGACCCGCGTATCGCGGCGATATTCGGCAATGAGGCGGGCATGATCCTCGGGATGGAGCTCGTTGAGTGCCAGGCGGTCCTGCCGCCGCAACCCGAGGCGGGCGATCTCGGGCGAGCCTGGATAGCGGCGAAGCGCTTCGCCCGGCGCATTGACCGCCGCGACCGCACTGCGCCAGGGCGCCAGAACCGCCTCGGCCGGCGGCGACAGGAGCCGCGCTGCGCCATTAACTTCATAGAGCCGGCCGACGCCGTTGAGCCATTCGCCGGTGCGGGCCGCGACATCGCCCTTGAGATCATAGACGCCGATGCCGGCATGGGTGTCGAGGACGCGAAACGGCGTCGCCTTGGCCTTGAGGCGCTCGATCATGGCGGCGAGGACGACATGCTTCAGCACATCGGCATGGCCGCCGGCGTGGAAAGCGTGGCGGTAGTTCATGGCCCATCATGGGATGCTGTGCCGAACGGCACAATGCTCTGGAGCAATCTCGACTAAGACTTGGTCAGATCAAGGGGGCATCGCTATGGACTATTTCGCGCAAGGCGAGAAATACGACACCGACAGTCCAAACTATCAAGGGCTGATCCAACGCGCTCAACAGGAGGGGTTGTCGCAAGATGGCAGCCAGCATCCGGTGGCGAACCTATCGCTCGGTACGACGGTCGGGACGATTTCTTCACACAACACGGCCCCGCCGCAAACGCCGCGCGAGCCAACCTTCCCAAGCGTGGACGGATCCTATGACAAGAAGGCGGGAAGGGCCGTATTCACCTTTTCGAAGCATTCCGACGATGCGCTGCGGATTCACCTAGTCGACTGCCTGCTCACGCTCTGGGAGAGTTCCGGCAGCGTCGCACACAAATTGAAGGAAAGTGACAGCGGCGCTTGGGAGCTCAGGATCAAGGCCGATGCCAACGACCCGCGCATTGATCTATGCCGGCATAAGATCAGGACACTGAGGAGCAATTGCCAAGTCCTCGGTTACGTCGGGGAGAAATTCGTGGCGGCTGCCAAAGAGATACGCAATGAAAAGAACATTCTGATTGCGCTCTGCGATCCGAGCATCACGTTCTTTCGCGATCAGAACGGCGATGTGTGCGCCATCACGGAAGCGGACGAGGCAATCAGTGACTGCCTGGACAGTCTGATATCGAAGAAAGAGTACAAGGCGGCCTATGCGCTGCTGGCCAGCAGGGATGCGGTCTATCTCGATTCCAATCATGGCCCCAACGACCACCACCTCAACTATACGATCGGCAGAATGGCCGGGCTCCGTCTGCTAAGCAGCCTCGGTAAACCGGAAGGTCAGCTCATCTATCTACTTTCCGGCGATCTTGAATACGAAATGCTGGCGACCGAGCTGCTATTGCGGTCATTGGATCGGCGGCCAGACTCGGTTGAACCCTATGTGCTGGAAGCGGTTGCCAAGAGTGCACGGACTTTCGACAAGTCGTCGCTCAACGATCTCTGCCGAAAACACCAATCGGCGGCGGCTCAATTGTGGCTTCACAAAACATGTCTGCGCTCCTTGATCCGGAAAGAAGACTATGAGGCAGCCTATGAATTGCTGACCGGCAAGGATGCGGTGTTCGGTCGGGGAGGCGACCATGGTCGCGAACTGATACATGCAATCCATGAATCGTTCCCTGAGATTCTCCCTACGATGGTCAAGTCGGACTCTCCGGAGGATCATTTTCTCTACGCGCTTGCTCAACGTTGCCTGGGCACGACTGTCAAGAAGGATGGGCTCGCCATGTGGACGGTCGAGCTCACGATGCGCTCGCTAGACCGAAGACCGGTGTCGATCGACCCGAATGTCATGAAGGTGGTTGGCTGGGTGGCTGTCACGCTCGAAAGAGAGGCGCTGGACGGCCTTTGTGGCAGCCCCTACAGCGTGGTGTCTCATTCGTGGCTTCGGCGGCTCATGTGGAGCCGGCAGGACAGCGATGCGTGCCGGAATTACTATGCAGCCAGTCGAAAGTGCCGCTATTCGCTCGGCCTCATGGTGCAGGAACCCATGAAGGGTGAATGGCTTTCGGTTGATGAAATCAACCAATTGCAGGACCTGGTGCTCGCCGCCGTGATGATGGACCCGACGAGTGGGGAGTTCCGCGTCGCCTGCGAAGCGCTTGACATCGTCTATCGCTATGCTTCTCCCGAACCGGCCTACCTCATCTTCGAGGCGGCAATGATGCTACTCGAAGAGAACAGATCCGTTCTGCCCTTCGACGGCGCGAAGCACTTTTTGAAGGGTCTTGAAGGCTACGACCTTCTGAGGTCGTTCGCGCTGGGACGCACCGAGGCCCTCCATGACGATGACAGCGATCCGATCGTCTATTCGGACGAGGAGAGCTCCTAAAGTGCTCGCAGGCTGTGCTGAACGGCACAGGGGGGAGTCGTGCGCTCTGGTAAGCCGACTCGGTCGAAGCATCACATCCGAGCGAGGAGAACATGACAAATCAGGTCGGCAATGTCAGAACACATTCGAAGATCGAAATCTGGGGCAAAGACGAATTGAGCAGCAGCGGCAGAGCGGTGTCCGAGAAAGAATTAGCCGATCGAGTCGAGAAAGTTCCCGACCACGCGGCGCGTCTGCAGGTGCTCGAGCAAGAGCTTGAACGAGACCAGATAAAACGCGACTTCGCCATCGAGATTGAGGGGTGCAAGAAAATCGGACTCAGTTTCTCGGGGAAACCTGGTCCCGGCGGCAACTATCGGGTTGCCGGCTCCCTTGTCGACCCTGCACCGGGCGACTCGGCACGCCTCTACCGGCTGGCCGTTGCTGCCGCCCGCGTCGGTGAGGTCCGGATCGTCGCGGATGTCGTGCGGATCGCCAAGAAATCGAAAGCGAACTTCGATGATCCGGAGTATCCAATCTGGAGGCAGATTTACGAAGCCGCCTATGAAAGGCTCGACCCGAAGTCGCCGGAAGCGGTCGCCCTGAAAAAGAAATTCGGCGCGTAGCACCTCGAACTGCAGAAACGGAAGGCGGGTCGCCCCGCCTTCCGAAAGCAAAGCCGATCAGGCGCGGGCGCGCGCTCCGTCGGTGATCGCGGTGGCGATCTTCTGCGACACATAGCCGAGCACGGCACCGACCACCATCGACACGACAATGGTGGTGAAGGGGCCGGTGCCGAGACCGAAGTCCATGGCGTCGCCACCCTTCAACAGGCCATAGCCGGCCACGGCGGCATAGCCATAGACCGCGGCGGGAATGGACGCGAGAAGCGGAACCTGGGCGCCGAGGATCATCACCGCGACGGTCAGGCCAACCCACAGCCCGGCGCCCATTGCGCCGCCACCCATCTTGGCCACGAGCACCAGAGCCACGGTAGCGCAGATGGCGCCCCAGATATTGGCAGCGATCGTGTTCTTCAGCCCGGCCTCACCCCCGCCGGTGTGATAGAAGCAGGCCCAGGCGATGAAGGTCGCCCAGATCTGCAGACCAAGGCCGGCCAGCGGGCCGACATAGAGCCATGTGGCAACGGCGCCAAGAACGCCGATCACGATGGCAAGTGCAGTGTTGAGATTCATTCGTTCCTCCTGGAACCTCGCTGTTCCAACTGCCCAAAGGCTGGCATCGATCAGGCCCGGGAGACACTTCTCCCGAGCACTCGAGGACGTCACCTTGCTCTACGCATTTCCACCCCGAGGCGTCCCCGGACGCCATCGTGTTGCATTATATCCGCAATTTCACAGTAAATATATGTGGATGAAGACCTCAAATGCGGTCAATTCCCGCGAAATTGAGCAGTTATCCCCGAAAATCTCGCGCGAAAAAGTCCTTGCCAGGTCTTTCGGCGAAAGTGATTCGCCCCTGTGACGAACGGCACAGGCCCCCTCTCGCGGATGCGGTAAAGCTTGCCCGACGCGCATTCATGGGGAGCGCGCGTGCCAGAGATAAAGGGGGGAGAGTTCAGATGTGGAAAATAGGTGGAGTTAAACCAAGGAATGCCGATTTGCCGATCCCGCACGATCAGGCAGCTCTGGCGCAGCTGAAGCATCTGCTGAGGACGCCAGGCGGACTCAACACGGCGGAGGTTCTGCCTGCATATGATGAAATTCCGCAATATCCTGGGTTGTTTTCGGAAGATCTCTACGCCGATGTAAACGGTCCGGAGGCGGATAGTCTGTTTGATTCCGAAGGCAAGCGACCTCCCAAACCTGCGCCGGAGCCGATCCCGATTGTTCACTATCTGCAGGTCCCGAGAAAGCCGGAGACTCCGCCGGTGCCGTGCAACTCTGCGACGACACTGCCTTCGCACGATGCGCATCCGTCCTCTGGGGCGTTGGCCACCGGCCAGGAGGCAGAGAGACGGATCAGAGAACGGCTGCTGCAGGACGGCTCCGGTGGCGCACCGCGAACTTCGCAGAAGGCCCTTCCGCCACCCCGCCCCGACAAGCCGGTCAACAAATTCGCCGTCAATTGGGTCAGGGATTTGTTGAATGGGAAGGAAATGGCGAAGGTCGAAAGGCGCGATCTCGACCGAGCATCGGAGGAACTCAAGCAAATGAGGCTGGACCCTGCTGAAGTTCGTTTGGGCGAGGTCGGAAAACCCTACTTTTTCGTTCCGGCTGATTATTCCAAAATGGATTGCGAGGCGGCGATCGAAAAGGTCGAGGAATATGCCTTCTATGCGGAGTCCCTCAATGACAAGGACGCATCAGCGAGAGCCCAAGGCCTGCTCCATTTCCTGAGGCAATGCATCGAGGATCTTTCGCGGCCCGCCCGGGTTCCGCGTTTCTGCCCTTTGAATGATACAGATCTGGCCGAGGTAGAGATAAGAACAGAGATAGTCAGAAGAGAACTTGGTTTGGATCATAAAGTCACGGCAGAAGATCTGCGTGAATCCCAGAGGGAGCTCGTAAGGTTAGGATTCACCATATGGGGAACCGATGAAGGGGTGTTCTATAGGTTGCCCGATAAATATTCCGACTCGCTTGAGAACGTAATCGTTGCGCTTGAGAGGTATACACAGTTCGCCTGGGCGATAGACCGGAAGATCAACGTCACGAATGGCCTGATCCTCCTCGAGCACGTCAAGGCACGTGCCAAAGAAAATATTTGAGACTGGAGGACGCCGTCGCGGGTCTGCTCAGCCCCCCTGACAGGGCGGCGGTCAGCGCCTATATTCCCGGCCGATGGGACATTCACGACAGCAAGGCGGTTTCCGCGAGGCGCCGGCGAAGCCGCTCGAGGGGTATCCGGAGGGCGAGGTCCGTGGGCTTCGCCCGGACCCCCGGGCCGATACGTCGGGGCCGCGGGAGGGCTTGCAGCATCTTCGGCCCGACATGCCGAACCTGCCGATGTTCACGCCGCACCGGCCGCCGCGACCGGAGAAGTCGGAGGGCGGGCACCGGTTGCGGATCGTCTCGCCCTTCGGCCCGCGGGGCGACCAGCCGCTGGCGATCGACGAGCTGGTCAAGGGCATCAAGGTCCTGGAGCGCGACCAGGTGCTGCTCGGGGTCACCGGCTCGGGCAAGACCTTCACCATGGCGCATGTCATCGAGCAGACGCAGCGGCCGGCGCTTATTCTCGCCCCCAACAAGACGCTGGCGGCGCAGCTCTATGGCGAGTTCAAGGGCTTCTTCCCGGACAATGCGGTCGAGTATTTCGTCTCCTATTACGATTACTACCAGCCGGAAGCCTATGTGCCGCGCACCGACACCTATATCGAGAAGGAATCCTCGATCAACGAGCAGATCGACCGGATGCGCCATTCGGCGACCCGGGCGCTGCTCGAGCGCGACGATGTGATCGTCGTCGCCTCGGTGTCGTGCATCTACGGCATCGGCGATGTCGAGACCTATTCGGCGATGACCTTCGAGGTGAAGAAGGGCGAGCGGATCTCGCAGCGCCAGCTGCTGGCCGACCTGGTGGCGCTGCAATATCGCCGCAATGACGGGAATTTCTTCCGCGGCACCTTCCGGGTGCGCGGCGATACGGTCGAGATCTTCCCGTCGCATCTCGAGGACCGGGCATGGCGGCTGTCGCTGTTCGGCGACGAGGTCGAGCAGATCGCCGAGTTCGACCCGCTGACGGGCCAGAAGATGGCCGAGCTCGAATCGGTTAAGGTCTACGCCAATTCCCACTATGTGACGCCGAAGCCGACGCTCGACCAGGCGGTCCGGAACATCAAGCAGGATCTCAGGCTCAGGCTCGAGGAGTTCAACCAGGCCGGGCGGCTGCTCGAGGCGCAGCGGCTGGAGCAGCGCACGCTGTTCGACATCGAGATGATGATGGCGACGGGGTCCTGCGCCGGCATCGAGAACTACTCGCGCTATCTCACCGGCCGCAAGCCGGGCGAGCCGCCGCCGACCTTGTTCGAGTATCTCCCCGACAATGCGCTGGTGTTCGTCGACGAGAGCCATGTCACCGTGCCGCAGCTCGGCGGCATGTTCCGCGGCGACTACAATCGCAAGGCGACTCTTGCCGAGTTCGGATTCCGCCTGCCGTCGGCGATCGACAACCGGCCGCTGCGCTTCGAGGAATGGGACGCGATGCGGCCGCAGACGGTCTATGTCTCGGCGACACCGGGCGGCTTCGAGCTCGGCCGGACGAGCGGGGTGTTCGCCGAGCAGGTGATCCGGCCGACCGGGCTGATCGACCCGCCGGTGCTGGTGCGGCCGGTGAAGAACCAGGTCGACGATCTGATCGCCGAATGCCGCGAGGTCGCCCAGCAGGGCTACCGGGCGCTGGTCACCGTGCTGACCAAGCGGATGGCCGAGGACCTGACGGAATATATGCATGAGCAGGGTGTGCGGGTGCGCTACATGCATTCCGACATCGACACGCTGGAGCGGATCGAGATCATCCGCGATCTGAGGCTCGGGGCGTTCGACGTGCTGGTCGGCATCAACCTGCTGCGGGAGGGCCTCGACATTCCGGAATGCGCGCTCGTCGCCATTCTCGACGCCGACAAGGAAGGGTTCCTCAGGTCGGAGACGTCGCTGATCCAGACCATCGGCCGGGCGGCCCGCAATGTCGACGGGCGGGTGATCCTCTATGCCGATCAGATCACCGGCTCGATCGAGCGGGCGATGGCCGAGACCGACCGGCGGCGCGAGAAGCAGATGGCGTGGAACGCCGCCAACGGCATCACCCCGGAAAGCGTCAAGAAGAACATCGCCGACGTCATGTCGTCGGTCTATGAGCGCGACCATGTGCTGGTCGATGCCGGGATCGCCGAGGAGGCGGCACCGCTGGTCGGGCACAATATCGGCAAGGTCATCGAGGATCTCGAGAAGCGGATGCGGGCGGCAGCGGCCGATCTCGAGTTCGAGGAGGCGGCTCGGCTGCGCGACGAGGTCAAGCGGCTGAAGGCGGTCGAGCTTGCGGTGATGGACGATCCGCTGGCCCGCGATCCGAGCGCCGCCCAGGACCGCCGGTCGCGGATCAAGGCGCCGGAAAGCGCCTGGCCGCAGCCCAAGCCGCCGGGTCGGCGCCCCGGCTCGTCAGGCGGCAAGCCGGGCACCCGGACGTTCCGGAAGAAGGGGAAATAAAGGCAGTCGGCAAATAGGCAGTAGCGAAGTGCACTGCCTAATGCCTATTGCCTACTGCCTTGCTTTCAATTGACGCCGTCGCCGGAGGGCACGCCGGCGGTCGGGAAATTCACCGCCTTGCTCGACAGCACGACGACACGCGTGCCGATCGGGCAGCGCAGATAGAGCTCCGCGACGTCCTGGTTCAGCATGCGGATGCAGCCGGACGACATCGCCTTGCCGATCGAGGTCGGCTGGTTGGTGCCGTGGATGCGGAACAGCGTATCCTTGTTGTGATCGTCGAACAGATAAAGGGCGCGCGCTCCGAGCGGGTTCTCCGGGCCTCCCGGCATGCCATTGGCAAAGGGTCGAGCCATGGGGTCGCGCTCGACCATCTCCTTCGGCGGAAACCACCAGGGCCATTTGGACTTGCGGCCGATCTTGGCGCGGCCGGACCATTCGAAGCCTTCGCGTCCGACGCCGACGCCATAGCGCACCGCGAGCCCTTGCTCGATCACGTGATAAAGATGGCGGTTGTCGGAATCGACGATGATCGTGCCGGGCCACTCGCCGCCGCGATACTCGACGATCTGCCGGCGGTATTGCGGTGGGATCATCCGCATGTTGATCGGCGGGATCGGATAGTCCGGCTCCATGCCGGGCGGCGGTGGGCCCGGCGGCTGGCCGGGCAGCGGCCGGGTGGTGCCGGTGTAATTCGGATCACTTGGGACGGCAGCGCCATGGCCCGGAACCGGCGGATAATCGGGGAACTGGTCGCCATTCAGCCAACGGCCGATCGCGGTCGGATCAAAGCTCTGAGCATGGACGATCTTCGGCAGCGCGCCCGCCGTCAGGAGCCCGGCCCCCGCCAGAAGCAGCCGGCGGCGGCTCAACAGATCGCGGCGCGTCGGCGTGGTCATTGACGTCCCCTCCTCTACCCCGTCCAAGAACACCTCAGACATGGCGAAATCTCGGCAACCATTCGTAGTCGCTGAGGTAATCTTTCGCAGCATGTAAGCAGGCGATGGTTAAGGTCAAATTGAAATCGAGACAAAGAGTTCCGTCGCCCCAAGGTTGCAAGAACTCTGCCGTCACGGCATATGCTGAAACTTAAGGATGTCCAGCATCGACGAGAAGCTTGCAAAGGGACACGGACCGTCGCATATCTCATGCCGCCGGCATGCCCCGTGGTGGGGTGTGGCTTCGGAACATGCGGCTGAGATTCCCGGGCCTCAAGAAGCCCGGTACCTTTCCCGACGTTCGACGCGGCAGGCCCTGAGCGCGTGCAGGGCGTGCGGACTGGCTAAACTCACTGACACGCGGCCAGCGGGAAAGGATACCTTTCATGGCGCAACAGAAGGGCACCATCAAGTTCTTCAACACCACCAAGGGCTATGGCTTCATCACGCCCGAAGGCGGCTCGAAGGACGTCTTCGTTCACATTACGGCGCTCGAGCGATCGGGCATCCGTGAGGTGCGCGAGGGGACCACGGTTTTCTTCGATGTCGAGGACGATCGCCGCGGACGCGGCCAGCAGGCAACCAACATCAAGCTTGCTTGAGTTCCGACACAAACCGATCCCAATTGATGCCGCCGCCGCCTGGGCAGCCGGGTGGCGGTATTTGTTATGGCAGTAGGCAAATAGGCACCAGGCAGTCATCAGGCACTCGCTGCCTGCTGCCTACACGAGGAAGGGATTGGACCGCCGCTCCTCGCCGACGGTCGAGCCGGGGCCGTGGCCGCACAGGAAGGTGAATTGATCGCCGAGCGGCAGGATCTTGGTCCTGATCGAGCGGATCAGGTCGTCATGGCTGCCGCGCGGCAGATCGGTGCGGCCGACCGAGCCGCGGAACAGCACATCGCCGAACAGCCCGAAATTCAGCCCGCGATTGACGAAGACGATGTGGCCGGGAGTGTGCCCCGGGCAGTGCAGGACCTCGAAGGTCCGGTCGCCGATCTCGACGGCATCGCCCTCGACCAGCCAGCGGTCCGGCTCGACAATGCGGGCAGGAATGCCGTATTGCGCCCCGCTCTCCGGCAGGCGGGCGAGCAGCCATTCATCATCGCGATGCGGGCCGACGATCTCGACGCCGGTGCGCTCGGCAAGCTCGGCGGCGCCACCGGCATGGTCGATATGGCCATGGGTGAGCAGGATGCGATCGAGCGTGATCTCCAGCTCGGCCAGGCCGCGCAGGATATTGTCGACATCGCCGCCGGGGTCGACGACGACGCCATGCATGGTATTGGGCGACCACAGCAGCGCGCAATTCTGCTGGAAAGGAGTGACCGGCAGGATCGCCGCCTGAAGCGGCAAGGTCGGTTCGCTCATGGCGACGCGTCCTGGCCGGCCGCCCTTGTCACCGTGCGCGCGTCCTGATCGCCTTGGCCGCCCTGACCCGCGACCCGCCGGTGGTCAGCCGCGCCGGCGCGGCATTGGCGGCAACGATGAAGGGCTGGCGCATCAACGGGTGGCGCTGGGCGGCATCGAAGGCATCGTGCTTCTTGGCGCATTGCCGCCACATCTGATTGAGGATGCCGGTGGCCATGGCCTGGGCAGCCTCGCAGCTCCTGGCATTGATCGCGCGGACCGCCTGCTCGACATTGGCGGCACAAGCGATCCAGATGTCGCGATGGACCCCTTCATGGCGCCGAACAAAGCTCTCGAAGCCCTGCCAGCGGCTGCGCACCGCCGGGGACAAGGCGACGCCGGGGCGCAATTTTGGCAGCCGCATGGTGAAGTCGAGCTTCATCCGGTAATTCTGGATCCGGCAGCCGGAGGGACCGGCGACCAATGAGCCATCCTGGCCGCCGGCGACCTCGGTGGCGGCATAGGCCTTGTCGCCATTGACGGTCGGCCCGCGCTGGACCATCGACTGGTGGAGCGCCGAGGCACTGATCCCGGACACCATGAAATACTGGTACCGGGTCCTGACTACAGGCTTGGAAAAGGCCGCCTCCGGCGCAATTGCAAGGGCGACCACCGCGCTGGCTAAGAACCAGCAGACGACACTGCGGCTGAACATGCGTGCTCTCCCGACTTTCCCGACGCTAGCATTACCCAAGCAGAGGCGCGGTTTCAATCCTCGGCACGAAAACTTCACTTGTCGGCCGTCCCACCCTCCCTCATAAAGGCTATTGATGCGGCGGCAACCATCAGGAGCGGTCGCAAAGGGCAAAGCTTGTGCCTACGGTTATGATTGCTTTCGGCGCAAAGGGCGCACCGTTGCTTGACTTTCCGGCGCAGGAGCTTGCTCCACCGGGCCGTTCGGCGTGAGGACACGAGCGGCCGGAGCTTAACGTGAAGGGAACGAGGGAGTGACTTTTCCATGAACCAGCGCCAGAGAGGTACTGTGAAGTTCTTCAATCAGGCGAAGGGCTATGGTTTCATCTCGCCGGAGGGCGGCGGCAAGGACATTTTCGTGCACATCACCGCCGTGCAGCGCTCCGGGCTGCCGGATCTCAGCGAGGGCATGAAGCTGTCCTATGCGATCCAGCCGGACAGGCATGGCCGCGGGCCGCAGGCCGTCGATTTGCAACTCGTTTGATTTCCAGGCTAATATTTCGATCAATGGGATAGACCCTGGCATATGGCGGCTGTTGGTTCTGGCCGGTGCGCTTTCGGCCTGCTTGCCCATTGGCGCGAGTGCCGGACCCGGCCCGGGGTGCAAGTGCCGCAATGCGGGCCTGAGCTACGATCTCGGCGAGGTGGTCTGTGTCCGCGGCCAGCTGGCCCGGTGCGAGATGTTCCTCAACAACACCTCATGGAAGATCATCGCCGAAACCTGTCCGGAGACCCGGGCGCCCTTGCCGCCGGGAACGCGCCCTCGGGCTCAGCTCGCCGCATGCTGGAAATCGCCGTCGCCGCGCGGCAGCTGAGGCAGGGGCGGCGACTTCTTCTTGCCGCCGTCATCGCCGCTCTCGCGCTCAATGCCGGCGGCGACAGCGCCGCGGCCCGCGAGCCGCTGGCCGGTCGGTTCGACTATTATGCGATGGCGCTGTCATGGTCGCCGACCTATTGCGCGAGCGAGGCCGGACAGGGTGATGCCGAGCAATGCGGCCGCGGCCGGCGCTACGCCTTCGTGCTGCACGGCCTGTGGCCGCAATGGCAGCGCGGGTGGCCCCAATACTGCGCCACCCGCCATCCCTCCTGGCTCGCCGAGCCGGTCGTGCGCCAGATGCTCGACATCATGCCCTCGCGCCGGCTCGTCATCGCTCAGTGGAAAAAGCACGGCACCTGCTCGGGGCTCGATCAGCAGCCCTATTTCGAGCTGTCGCGCAGCCTCTATTCCAAGGTCAAGGTCCCGGACCGCTATCGCTCGCCGGACCAGCCGATCAGCGTGGCGCCGAGCGAGATGATCGAGGATTTCATCAAGGCCAATCCCGGGCTCGAGCCGGCGATGGTCTCGATCTCCTGCGGCAACCGGCGCGACCGCGGGCGCCTTCAGGAGCTCAGGATCTGCTTCGACCGCGGCGGCGCCTTCGCCGCCTGCGGACCCAATGAGGCACGGCAATGCCGGGCCCAAGAGCTTGTCCTCCCGCCAATCCGGTGATCGCCATGAGCCGACGCGCCCTCGTGTTCCAGCATTTCAACGACGACACGCCGGGGCGGATCGGCGCGCTGCTCGAGGCGATGGACATTCGCTGCGATATCGTCGCGCTGCATCGCGGCGGAGAAATTCCGTCGCTTGAACCCTATGATTTGATGCTGGTGCTGGGCGGCACCCAGCAGGCCTGGCAGGAGGAGGAGTTCCCCTGGCTGCGCGCGGAGAAGCAGGCGATCCGCGAATGGGTCAGCGACAGGGCGAGGCCCTATTTCGGCATCTGCTTCGGCCATCAGCTGCTGGCGTCGGCGCTCGGCGGAGAGGTCGGCTATGCAGCGGCGCCGGAGATCGGGGTGACGACGATCGAGATCGCCGGCGAGGGCGATGCCCATCCTTTCTTCGCGGGTCTCGGCGG
>JBIOYR010000081.1:0-12853 GCA_044870245.1 Aestuariivirgaceae bacterium
CCGCTCGATACCCGCTGGCTCGGCGCCGTTGAGACCCAGATGGCGGAATCGGCGGTGGCGCTCGCCGCCGCGCGGGTCAGCGCCCTCGATGCCCTCGCCGCCTATGTCGGCCAGACCCTGACTGCACGTTTCGGCGGAGCCTTCCCGTGGGTCGCGGTCGCCGTCCAGGGCGGTGTCGAGGACGCCATCAGGAACGGCCCGGCGGTCAAGGCCGAGGATGCCTATCGCCAGGTCCTGCACGATGGTCGCCGCCTCGATCAGGCCGCCGGCCGAACCCTCGCCGGTCCCCATCGCAGCGAGTTCCTGGTGACCCATGGGCCGAAGAACATCGCCGCCGAGAGCTGCTCGACCGGCGAGCAGAAGGCGCTGCTGATCGGCATGATCCTCGCCCATGCCCGGGCGGTGCGTGACAATTTCCAGGGCTTTGCGCCGCTGCTCCTGCTCGACGAGGTCGCTGCCCATCTCGACGCCGAGCGCCGGGCCGGGCTCTTCGCCGAGCTTCGCGAGCTGGGTGCCCAGGCCTTCATGACCGGCACCGACGAGCTGCTGTTTGCCGCTGCCCGCAACGATGCCGCGTTCCTCGGCATCGAGGCCGGCCAGCTGACCCCTTCGACAAATTGCCAATGAGTTGCCCGTGACCGACCGCATGACAGACAGCGAATCCTCTCCCCTGAGCCCGGCCGCCGGCTATGGCGCCGACGCCATCAAGGTCCTGAAGGGCCTCGATGCCGTGCGCAAGCGTCCGGGCATGTATATCGGCGACACCGATGACGGCTCGGGGCTTCACCACATGGTGTATGAGGTCGTCGACAACGCCATCGACGAGGCGCTGGCCGGCCATGCCGACCGCGTCACCGTCACCCTCAATGCCGATGGCTCCTGCACCGTCTGCGACAATGGCCGCGGCATCCCGACCGACATTCATCCGAGCGAAGGCGTTTCCGCCGCCGAGGTCATCATGACCCAGCTGCATGCCGGCGGCAAATTCGACCAGAACTCCTACAAGGTCTCGGGCGGGTTGCACGGCGTCGGCGTCTCGGTGGTCAATGCCCTGTCGTCGGTCCTGAAGCTCAGGATCTTCCGCGACGGCAGGGAGCACGCGATGAGCTTCACCAATGGCGACCCGGATGCGCCGCTGCGGGTGGTCGGGGACGCCGCTGGCCGCGCCGGCACCGAGGTCACCTTCCTGCCCTCGCCCGTGACCTTCAGCAAGACCGAGTTCGACTATCCGACGCTCGAGCACCGCCTGCGCGAGCTCGCCTACCTCAATTCCGGTGTCTCGATCACCCTCACCGATCTGCGCGGTGTCGAGCCGCGCGAGCAGACCATGCATTATGTCGGCGGCGTCGAGGCTTTCGTCGTCTGGCTCGACCGCGCCAAGAACCGGCTGATCTCCGATCCGGTCACCATCCGCAGCGAGCGTGACGGCATCGCCGTCGAATGCGCCCTGTGGTGGAACGACAGCTATCACGAGACGGTGCTGTGCTTCACCAACAACATTCCCCAGCGCGATGGCGGCACCCATCTCGCCGGCTTCCGCGCCGCCCTGACCCGCGTCGTCAACAGCTATGCCAATGAAAGCGGGCTGGCCCGCAAGGAGAAGGTGGCCCTGACCGGCGACGATGCCAGGGAGGGCCTGACCGCGGTGCTGTCGGTCAAGGTGCCCGACCCCAAATTCTCCTCCCAGACCAAGGACAAGCTGGTCTCCTCCGAGGTTCGCCCGGCGGTCGAGGGAATCATCGGCGAGGGCCTCGGCGCCTGGTTCGAGGAGCATCCTGCCGAAGCCCGTTCGATCGTCGGCAAGGTGATCGAGGCCGCCGCCGCCCGCGAGGCGGCGCGCAAGGCCCGCGAGCTGACCCGCCGCAAGGGCGCGCTCGACGTCGCATCGCTGCCCGGCAAGCTTGCCGACTGCCAGGAGCGCGACCCCGCCAAGGCCGAGCTCTTCATCGTCGAGGGCGACTCGGCCGGCGGCTCCGCCAAGCAGGCGCGCAACCGCGAGAACCAGGCGGTGCTGCCGCTGCGCGGCAAGATCCTCAATGTCGAGCGTGCCCGCTTCGACAAGATGCTGTCATCCTCCGAGATCGGCACCTTGATCACCGCGCTTGGAACCGGCATCGGCCGCGATGACTTCGATGTCGGCAAGCTGCGCTACCACAAGATCGTGATCATGACTGACGCCGATGTCGACGGTGCCCATATCCGAACTCTGTTGCTGACCTTCTTCTATCGCCAGATGCCGGAGATCATTACCGAGGGCCACCTCTTCATTGCCCAGCCGCCGCTCTACAAGGTCAAGCGCGGCAGCTCGGAGCGCTATCTCAAGGACGCCAAGGCGCTCGAGGATTTCCTCATCGATCAGGGTCTCGAGGACGCGGTGCTGATTCTGGCCAATGGCGAGGAGCGCGCCGGGTCCGATCTCAAGGCGATCATCACCGAGGCGATCGCCGTCCGGGCGGCGCTGGACGGCCTCCACACCCGCTACCCGCAATTCGTGGTCGAGCAGGCCGCCATTGCCGGCGCCCTCTCGCCCGAGGTGCTGAGCGATCCGAAACAGGCCGAGGCCGCCGTTGCCTATATTGCCCGCCGCCTCGATCTCCTGTCCGAGGAAACCGAGCGCGGCTGGCATGGCGAGCCGACGCCCGATGGCGGCCTGATCTTCACCCGCGAGGTGCGCGGCGTGCGCGAGGTCCGGATGATCGACGGCAAGCTCATCTCGTCTGCCGATGCGCTCCGCCTCGACCGCCGGAAGAGCGAGCTTCAGGAGATCTATGGCAAGGCGGCGCGCCTCAAGCGCAAGGACAGCGAAACCCTGATCCGCGGGCCGGTCGCGCTGCTCGACGCGGTGCTCGCCCATGGCCGCAAGGGCGTGACGCTGCAGCGCTACAAGGGGCTTGGCGAAATGAACCCCGAGCAGCTCTGGGAGACCACTCTCGATGTCAATGCCCGCTCGCTGCTCAGGGTTCAGATCCGCCAGGCCGACGAGGCCGGTGACCTGTTTTCGAAGCTGATGGGCGACGATGTCGACCCGCGTCGCGATTTCATTCGTGAGAACGCCTTGAGCGTGGCCAATCTCGATGTCTGAGGCGCAGGAGGTGGGTACACCTTAAGACATTATGCCCTAGAACATTTTACGGTCATTTTTGGGTCTAACGTTCAGCCGAGACGATGGGCTTGTTCAGCAGGAGCGGGAGGAATGGCAGGCGCGGCGACGAACGCGCCGAGCCCAAGCTATTCTCCGATCGCCGCTCGTCCTGGCGCCGCGACGGGGCAAGCCGGCTCGGCGAACGGCGCAGCCCCCGCCCGGCGATCTTCACCGTGCTGTCCTGGATCATGACGCTGGGTCTGTGGGGCACGCTGGTTGCTGTCGCGGTGATCGGCTATGCCTTCTTGAGCCTCGACAAGCAGGGCCTGTTCAAGATCCCGGAGCGCGAGCCCGGCATGATCCTGCTTGCCGAAGACGGCAATGTCCTGGCCGAGCGCGGCTCGTTCTTCGGCGACGAGGTGCGCCTCGACGAGCTCCCCGCCTATGTGCCGCAGGCGGTCATCGCCATCGAGGACCGTCGCTTCTATCAGCATTTCGGCGTCGACTTCCTCGGCCTGCTGCGCGCCGGCGCCGCCAATCTGCAGGCCGGTCGGGTCGTCGAGGGTGGCTCGACCATCACCCAGCAGCTCGCCAAGAACCTGTTCCTGCAGCCCGACCGCACCATCGAGCGCAAGTTTCAGGAGATGATCCTCGCCTTCTGGCTCGAGAGCAAATTCACCAAGGACGAGATCCTGCAGCTCTATCTGAACCGCGTCTACTATGGCGCGGGCGCCGTCGGCATCGAGCGCGCCGCACAGCGCTTCTTCTCCCGCTCCGCCCGCGACGTCAACCTCGCCCAGGCGGCGATCCTGGCGGCGGTGCTGAAGGCGCCCTCGGCCTACAATCCGATCACCCATCCCGACCGCGCCACGGCGCGGGCCCGCCTGGTCGTCAGCGGCATGGTGGAAGCCGGGTTCATCAGCCAGAGCGAGGCCGACCGGTCGGCCACCCTCAAGACCCCGGTGAAAGTGTCGAACTACCTGCCGGCCACCCAATATATCGTCGACTATGTCAGCGAGCAGCTTCCCGACCTCGTCGGCAAGTTCGACCAGTCGATCGTCGTCGAGACCACCATCGACCGCAAGCTTCAGACCGCCGCCGAGCGTTCGGTGCGTCGCCATCTGGAGCGCGAGGGCGCCAAGCTCAACGCCACCCAGGCTGCGGTGGTGACCATGAACGGGCTCGGCGACATCAAGGCGATGGTCGGCGGCCGCTCCTATGCCAAGAGCCAGTTCAACCGCGCCGTCAAGGCGAAGCGCCAGCCCGACTCCGCCTTCAAGGCCTTCGTCTACCTCACCGCCATCGAGCAGGGCGCAACGCCGGAATCGGTCGAGGTCGACGAGCCGGTGCAGATCGGCAATTGGTCGCCCGAGAACTACCGCCGGCAATATCTCGGCCCCGTCAGCCTGACCCGGGCCTTGGCGCTGTCGCTCAACACCGTCGCCGCCAAGGTGGCGCAGGCAGCCGGGCCGGAGAACGTCGCCGCCACCGCCAAGCGGCTCGGCATCCTGTCGCCGCTCCAGGCCAATGCCTCGATCGCGCTCGGCACCTCCGAGGTGACCCTGCTGGAGCTCGCCAGCGCCCATGTGCCGTTCTCCAATGGCGGCTTTGCCGTCATCCCCCATGTGGTGAGCCGGATCACCACCCGCGACGGCAAGGTGCTCTATCAGCGCCATGGCGGCGGTCCGGGCAAGGTCGTCGGCCTTTACGAGCTCGGCGCCATGAACAGCATGCTGCGCGAGGTCGTCGCCAATGGCACCGCCCGTCGGGCGGCGCTTCCCGGCCATGACGTCGCCGGCAAGACCGGCACCAGCCAGGACTATCGTGACGCCTGGTATATCGGCTACTCCGCCCAGTTTCTCACCGGCGTCTGGGTCGGCAACGACGACAACTCGCCGACCAAGAAGGTCACCGGCGGCAGCATTCCCGCCGCCATCTGGGTCGACATCATGCGGCCTCTCCACGCGAGCCTCCCCTCGGAGCCGCTTCCTGGCGATTATCGCCCGCCCTATGGCGCCGGCATCGACGGTCCGATGGCCGGCGGCGAGCATTTCGACGATGGTGGCGGTGGCGGCGGCCGCGTCGGCGGATTCTTCGAGGCGCTGGAGAATCTGTTCGGCGGCCGGGCCCGCTCGGCGCCGCGGCGCGAGCCGATCTACCCCGACAGCGAAATCTATGACGATGGGCCTTATCCGCTGACCGAGGCGCAGCGCCGCGAGCGGCTGCGCCAGCGCCGCGAGATGATCGACCAGCTCGACTGAGCAGGAGGCAGGTAGGCAGTAGGCAGTAGGGAAGTGCACCACTCAATGCCTATCTGCCTACTGCCTACTGCCTTCTTTTCCTACTGCCCATAGAGATGAAGCCCGTTGCCATGGGTCTTCAGCCAGCGTCGCGCCACATCCGCCTCGGGGCACAGCAAATGCACCAGCGACCAGAAACGCCGGCCATGGTTCATCTCCTTCAGATGCGCCACCTCATGGGCAGCGACATAGTCGAGCACGAAGGCCGGCGCCAGGATCAGCCGCCAGGAATAGGATAGCGTTCCCGAGGCCGAGCACGACCCCCAACGGCTTGCCGTGTCGCGCACCGCGACCCGGGTGAAGCGCACGCCGAGCCGCTCGGCATGGAGGTGCGACGCCCTGGCAAGATCGAGCGCCGCCTGGCGCTTCAGCCAGTCGGCGAGCCGCCGCTCGACATGCGCCATCCCGCCGGGCACCAGGATGGCTGGCTCGGGTGTCGCGAGGAGCCGCACTGTGCCGCGCCCGCCAGCCGCCTCGATCCGATGGCTGCGGCCGCGCAGGGGGATGCGCTGGCCGGGCGCGAAGGGGACCCGCTCGGGGCTGCGGGCGATGCGATCGAGGATCCAGTCCTTCTCCGTTGCCGCAAAGGTCAGCGCCGCCCGCTGCGAGGTGTAGTGCGGCAGGGTCAGGACGATCCCGAGCCCGGACCGGTCGATGCGCAGAATGATACGGCGGGCATTGGCGCGACGACGGAAGGTGACGGGCAGCCTTTTGCCTTCTATGACAAGCTCACCGTCTCGGGATTGGCGCAGGTCGCGCTTCATGGCGTGAGAAACATTTCCTCCCCAAACATATGACCGACAAAAGAGATTCGGACAAGCCGGGGCATAATCTGTCCGGCATCCTGTTGATGGTCGCGGCCGTGACGACCTTCGCCATGCTGGACGCCACGGCCAAATACACCGTCAAATCCTTGTCGACCGCCATGGTGGTGTGCTTCCGTTACGGCATCGCCAGCGCCTATGTGACGATCCTTGTCTGGCGCATGGGCGGGGCGCGCTTGCTGGTGACCCGCCACCGCAAGCTGCACGCCATGCGCGGCCTGCTGCTGCTCGGCTCGACCGTATTCAACTTCTTGGCGCTGAACTACATCCAGCTGGCCCAGACCTCGGCCATCACCTTCTCCAACCCGCTCATCGTCTGCGTGCTCTCGCCATGGCTGCTCGGCGAGCGGGTGGGCCTGCGGCGCTGGCTGGCGGTGATTGTCGGTTTCATCGGCGTTCTGATCATCGTCCGCCCCGGCACGGCGGGCTTCCATTGGGCGATGGCCGCCTCCCTTTTGAGCGCGCTGTGCGGCGCGCTCTACCAGATCGCCACCCGCCATGTCGGGCTCCACGACCAGGCCCTGACCTCGCTGTTCTATGTGACGGCGACCGGGGCGCTTGGCGCCGTGCCGCTGGCGCTCGTCGACTGGCAGACCCCGGAAGCCTGGCAATGGGGGCTTCTCGGGCTTGCCGCCATTTTCGGCACCGCCGGTCACTACATGCTGACGGAGGCCCACCGACGCGCCCCGGCCTCGGTGCTCGCGCCCTTCGTCTACACCCAGATCATCCCCATGATCATCATCGGTTTTCTGGTGTTCGGCGATGTTCCCGACCGCTGGACCCTTGCCGGTGGTCTGGTGGTCATCGCGAGCGGCCTCTATGTGATCTACCGCGAGCGCCGGCCCGCCGCGCGCAACAGAGGATCCTCATGACGAGCAGCCCCGGCTTCTACGACGCGATCGACCCGTTCTCCGATTTCGCCCATGTGCTCGACCCCGAGAACTACCGGCCCCTGCCCGCCGACTGGCTGGTCGGCGTCGCCGATGTCGTCGATTCGACCGGAGCGATTGCCGCCGGCCGCTACAAGGCGGTGAACATGGTCGGGGCGGCGGTCATCGCCGCGGTGCTCAACGCCACCGGCGGACGTCGATTCCCCTTCGTGTTCGGCGGCGACGGCGCAAGCTTCGCGGTATCGCCGGATGCGGGACCGGCGGTCCGCGATGCGCTGTCCCGCACCGTGACCTGGGCCGCCGAGGAGATGGGGCTCCGCCTGCGCGCTGCCCTGATCGGCGTCACCGACATCCGCGACGCTGGCTTCGACCTGACGGTCGCGCGCTTCGCCGCCTCCCCCGCCGTCAGCTATGCGATGTTCGCCGGCGGCGGTATGGCCTGGGCCGAGGGGCAGATGAAGCTTGGACGCTTTGCCATTGCCCCTGCGCCCTCCGGCCAGCACCCGGATCTCACCGGCCTGTCCTGCCGCTACGCCCCGATCGGCTCGGAGCAGGGCGTCGTCCTGTCGCTGATCGTTGTCCCCCAGGGGGACCCCGACGAGCGCTTTCTAGCCCTTGTCGCCACCCTGCTCGGACGCCTGTCGCGCAGCGACAATGAAGGCCGCCCGGTGCCCGCCACCGGACCGACGCCGGCGCTCGATCCGTCGAGCTTCGATCTCGAGGCGCGGGCGATTCGCCGCCCCCTGGGCCGTCTGGTGGCACTCGCCAGGACCTGGGCATTGGCCCATTTCTCATGGGCGGTGCTGCGTTACCGCATCAAGGTCAAGGGTTTCGAGCCCGATCACTATCTCCGTCAGACCGCCATCAACACCGACTTCCGCAAATTCGACGACGGCCTCAAGCTGACCGTCGATTGTTCGCTCGCCACCGCCGATCGGATCGAGCGCGATCTCGCCGCCGCCCACGCCCAGGGCATCTGCATCTATGGCCTGCATCGGCAGAAGGAGGCGCTGATGACCTGCCTCGTCCCCTCGCCGATGCGCGATGATCATGTGCATTTCGTCGATGGTGCGGCCGGCGGCTATGCCAGCGCCGCGATCAAGCTCAAGGCCCAGCGCGAGCTTGCCGCCTAGCGGGATCACGCTCTAAAGCGGCCGCCCGATCGCCTCGGCCGTCACCTCGCCGTCGAACAGCCCGTTGTCGTCGACTGCATCCGGCAGGAGCTTGAGGTCGCGCCTGACCGAGACCTCGACCATGGTCGCGCCCATGGCGAGCGCCGCCGCGCTGGCGAGCCGCCGCGCCTCCGCTTCGGCGACAGCCAGCGCCTCCCGTGCCGTTGTCGACGGCCTCACCCCTTGCGGCAGATGAACCCGGAACGATCCCGCCCCATCGCCGGTGATCGCGACGGTGACCGTGCGCGCCACCACCCCGCTCGCCGCCCCAACCGCATTGGCCACCGCCCAATGATCCGGAAAGACGATGTCGCAGCCGAGCCGCCGCGCCGCCTCCGGATGGTAGACTTTCACCGGCCCGCCGACCGCCACCACCGGCACCCCCGGCTTGAGACTGACCTCGGCGAGGCCGATCCGGCGCCAGCCGCGGCTTGCCGCATCGATCACGAGACGGGCCCCGTCCAGCCGCTCGCCGCCCGACCCGATCGCCACGTCGAGCAGCGCCTTGCCCGACAGCCGCACCGTTTCCGACCACACCTCTTCGCAGAGGCCCCGCGCCGCTTCCTCGGTCGGTGCCTTGAGGCTGCGCGTCCTGACGGCCAGCAGCGCCGCCCGCAACGCCGCCTCGCGGGACCAGTTGTCCTGCAGCCCGAGCACATGCGCCGCATCCGACGGCGTCAGTCCGGCGATCTGCACCAGCCCCTTGCGGGCGAGCGCCGCCAGGCTGCGCTGCGCCCCTGACGATACCGCCACCCGCCTGACCGGCTTCGGCTGCTCGCCGATCAGCGCCATCAGCTCGCGCTCGCGCGCCGAGAGCTCGATCCTGGGCAAGGTCGCCGCCGACGAGCCGAGCGGCCGCATGACGAACCGCCCCGCCCCCGACAGCGCCTCCGGATCGGCGAGCTGGCGATCGAGCTCGTCGATCACCATAGGGTGGCTCTGCCCGATCAGCGACACCGGCACCGCCCGCTCCGGCCCGATCGACATCGCGCCATTGAGCGCGAAGCCGACCTGGCTGTCGCCGCCGAGCCCGACCGTCCTGACATCGATCGCCCGCACCATGGTGCGCCAGCCGCCGATCTCCGCGCCCGCCTCGCTGACGATCGGCCGGCCATTCTGGAGAATGCCGAGATCGGTCGTGGTGCCGCCCATGTCGGTGAGGATGAAGTCCTCGAGCCCCGACAGGCTGGCGGCACCGACCAGGCTCGCCGCCGGCCCCGACAAGACCGTCTCGATCGGCCGCAGCGCCACCTGCTCGGCCAGCGCCAATGTGCCGTCGCCCCGGGTGATCATCAGCGGCGCCGCGATACCGAGCCGCTCCATCGCCTGGCCGACCGCCGCAATCAGCGCCGAGATGCGCGGGATCAGCCGGGCGTTGAGCGCCGCCGTCAGCGCCCGTCGCGGCGCATCGAGCAACGAGCTGAGCTCGCTCGACAGCGTCACCGGCCGGCCGCTCATCTTGACGATCATCTCGCGCGCCCGGAGCTCATGCGCCGGATTGCGCACCGCAAAGGCCGAGGCCACCGCGAAGGCCTCGACCGTGTCCTGATGCCGGGCGATCGCTTGGGCGAGTGCTGCCTCATCGAGGGCGCGCGCTGCATCGCCATTGTGGTCGTGCCCGCCCGCCACATGCTCGATCGCCATGCCGGGGAACGCCGCGGCAAGGCCCGAGCGCCCCGCCATCTGCGGGTCGAAGCCGATGAGGATCACCGCGATCGGACTGCCATGGCCCTCGACCACCGCATTGGTCGCGAGCGTCGTCGACACCGCCACCAGCCGGATGCGGCGCGCCGCCCCCGCCTCCAGCGCCGTCAGCGCCCGCTCCAGCGCCTCATTGACGCCGATTGCCAGGTCGCCCCGGGTGGTCAGCGCTTTGGCCGTCGCCTTGACCTCACGGGTCGCGCCGTCGATCAGGGCTGCATCGGTATAGGTGCCGCCGGTGTCGACCCCGGCAAGAAGCGGCGCATCGGGATTGTTCATGGTCCCTTACTGCGGTGAAAACCCGGTCTGCGTAAAGCCCCATTGCCTCCCGCCCGCCCCTCGGCAACAATTCCGCGAACCGGAGCCTGCCGATGCCGACCGTCTTCCCTGCCCTCTTTCAGCCTCTCCAGCTACGCCACAAGACTCTCGCCAACCGCATCGTTTTCGGCGCCCACACCGCCAACATGTCCGAGGGCGGCCTCCCCGGCGAGCGCCACCGCGCCTATTACGAGGAGCGCAGCCTCGGCGGCGCCGCCATGATCGTGGTCGAGCCGGTGCCGGTCCACCGCACCGCGGTGCTGACCCGCGGCAATTTCCGCCATTCGACCGACGAGATCATCCCGCACTTCCGTAAGGTCACCGACGCCGTCCATGCCCATGGCACGGTGATCCTCCACCAGCTCTACCATGTCGGCCAGCATGGCGACTTCGACAATTCGTTTCAGCCCAACTGGTCGCCGTCGGGACTCCCCTCCTTCCACGACAGCGACGGCAGCCACCGCATGAGCGAGGCCGAGATCGAGGAGATCATCGAGGCTTTCGTTGCCGCCGCCCGCCGCGCCAGGCAATCGGGCTTCGACGGCATCGAGCTCTTCGCCGCCTATCACGCGCTGATCGACCAGTTCTGGACGCCATGGTCGAACCGCCGCGACGACCGCTGGGGCGGCAGCCTCGAGAACCGCACCCGCTTCTCGAGCGAGATCATCCGCCGCATCCGCCGCGCCGCCGGCGACGACTTCATCATCGGCATGGCGGTGAGCCTCCATCCCGAGATCGACGTCGCGCTGTCGGTCGAAGCCATGCAGGAGATCATCGCCTGGCACGATGAGCGCCAGCTGATCGACTATGTCACCTGCGGCACCGGGAGCTACTTCGATCACACCGGCATCATTCCCAACGCGTTCTTCCCCGACAAGCTCGGCGCCCCCTATGCCGAGGCGTTGAAGTCGGTGGTGCGCCATGCCCGCGTCCAGGCCGAGAGCCACATCCGCACGCCGGAGAACGCCGACTATGTCGTGGCTTCGGGCCAGGCCGACATGGTGTCGATCGTCCGCGGCCAGATCGCCGACCCGCATCTCGCCTTGAAGGCCCGCGACGGGCGCGCCGACGACATCCGGCCCTGCCTCTCCTGTAATCAGATGTGCTGGGGCCGCCGCTTCCGCGACTATTGGATCTCCTGCCTGATCAACCCCTCGGCCGGCCGCGAGTTCGAATGGGGCGGCGACCGCTTCACGCCGGCGCCCAGGCCGAAGCGCGTGCTCGTCGTCGGTGGTGGCGTCGCCGGCCTCGAGGCGGCGCGGGTTGCCGCCGAGCGCGGCCATCAGGTGACGCTGGTCGAAGCCTCGCCGCGCCTCGGCGGCCAGTTCCGCCTCGCCGGCATGCAGCCGCGCCGCGGCCAGATCCTCGATTTCCTCGACTGGTACGAACGGCAGCTGACCAGGCTCCAGGTCCGGGTCGAGCTCAACACGCTGTTCGACGATGCCGACATTGCCGCCTTCGGCGCCGACGAGGTGATCCTCGCCCCCGGCTCGCAGCCGGCCGGCACCGGCTTCCAGCGCGCTCTGCCGCAATTTCCTTCGCTCCCCGGCATTGAGCGCGGCAATGTCTGGTCGGCCGAGGAGGTGATGCAGCGGAGCGCCCGCCTCGGCCGCCGCGTCATGGTTCTCGACGAGGGCGCCAACTGGAAGGGCTCCGGCACCGCGCTCTTCATCGCCGAGCAGGGATCGGAGGTCATCCTGGTGACCCCCGCCGCCGCCGCCATGGCCGAGATGGCCCGCACCAGCGCCGATGTCCAGCTTCGCATGCGTCTGCGCGCGCTCGGCGCCCGCCTCATGACCGACAGCGCCATCCGCGAATGGCATGGCAATGCCGCCACCGTCTTCGCCTATGGCGGTCCCGATGAGCGGATCGCGGCCGACTCGCTGGTGCTCTCCTGCACCAACATCGCCGACACCACGCTCGCCGAGGCACTTGCCGGCTCCTCGCTCCCCGTCTCGGTCATCGGCGATGCGGTGGCGCCGCGCACCGCCGTCATGGCGATCTACGAGGGACGCAAACGCGGCATGGCGATTTAGGAAACGCGATGCGCGAGCGGGAAAGCGCTTTCTCCACCCTCCGGGCCATCCCGATCAGGCTGCCGGAGTTTCTCGAGACGATGCTGCTCGCCGGCACCGCCGGCTACCCGCCGCGCCGCCGCCGCGGCCTGATCATCGCCAACGTCACCGGCTATCTCGCGGCGATCTCCTCGCTGACCTATGCCGTCACCTATGCCGCCCATGATCTTGCAGCGCTCGGCCCGCTCGTCGTCGGCAATGTGATCTCCGCCATCTGCACCGCCTCGGTCCCCCTGCTCCACCGCTACGGCTTGAGCGCTGCCGCGCTGTGGCTGACCGCGGTGCTGTTCTCGACCATGCTTTATTTCATCGCCTTTCTCGGCCGCGATTCCGGAATCCAGCTCAATTATATCGGCGCCGCCGCGGTGACCCTCGCCGTCCTCGGCGTCGAGCGTCTGCCACTTGCCATCGCCATTGCCGTCGTCGCGCTCATCTGCCATCTCGCCGGCTGGTTTCTGTTCCCGCCCGAAAAGGCCCTCGTCATCGAGGAC
>JBIOYR010000082.1:0-3686 GCA_044870245.1 Aestuariivirgaceae bacterium
CATGGACCGACGCGGCATTTGCGGGATCGTAGAGATTGATCTCCACAATCTCCTGTCCTCGCTCCGGTTCATGATTCTCATAGTTCCAGCGCAGGAACTGCGCCCGCGTCGGCGGAAAGGCAAAGACGTCCTGCCCACCTTCGCCATGCCGGGTGCCGCAGAGATGCGACCAGGCTTTGCCGTCCAGCGAGCACTGAAACGCATACGCTCCAGTTGGGGCCCTGTTGCCCCAGTAGATTTCGAGGCCTCCGAGTGTAGCGGCCTCGCTAAGGTCGATTTCCATCCACGGGTTCTGCGACGGTTCCGGTGCCCAATATGTCGCGTAATGATCGTCGACGGCGAGCCGCGGATCGCCGCTGCTCGCGGCGACCCTCCAGCGGCTCTTGGAAGGAACGTTCACAGAACGCTCGGTCCTGAGATCGTCCAGCCGGACCTCACGATCCGACGACCGAAATGTCGCTGGATCCCGAGTGCGTGTTGGATCAACAGCTTCGCATAAATTCCCGGTCCGCTGGAATAGATGCGCCATCCACCATCGACGGTGATCGTCTTTGCCTTGACGCGACTCCACTCCGTCGTCGCTTGATAGCGATCGCAATAAGCCGCATCACTGCTGCTGAAATAGGTGTTTCGCTGCCGCAACGACGCATGGCGCAGTCGATCCGTGACAGCGATGGGATTGGCGACGAGCAGGGCCCCCCACAGCGCCTCATGTTCATCAAGAAGGCCCATCGCCTCCGCATAGCGCAGATGCGCATGCACATACATGAGCCCGATCTCGCGCCCGAAGAACGATGCCGACTCCGCCCGTCGGAAGATGCTCTCTGTTCCACCTCGGTAGACCATCGGTCTATCCATCAAGCGTGCACCATCGGGAAACAAAAGACATGACCGAATGAGATCGAGGTGGTGGCGCGTCTGCTCGGGAGTGAACATCGTCCCGAGCGCTTGTATCATCGGAAGCAGCGAAAGGGAGATACCCGTCCGATCATCATCCGGGTGAAGCAGGAGTTCTGGCGGGCCGCCTTCGGGCCCGAAGACAGCGTAGCCTGCGACTGTGCCGCTTCGCATCAGAAGGCGATCGAAATCCTCGCGCATGGCGGCGGCAAGGGTATCGTATTCCTGAGCCTTGCCGGCCTGCCCGGATCGTCGCAGTATCTCGGCGTAGCGGGAAAGCTGCTGGTAGAGAAGCGCGACTGTCCAACTGCTCACCATCCAGTTCCGCTTGCTGGGGTCGACCGGCTGGAGAGAGTCATTCCAGTCGCCATTTCCGTAGCGGATCAGATGTGTCCCGGCGATGAAGCGCTGCTGCACGGTCGCCATCAACTTTTCGACATGGTCTGCGATCGAAATGGCATTTGCCGTCTTCTCGAAATTATCCTCTCTTCGCCAGGGGACGAGCTCCTCGAGAAAGGCGAAATCTCCTGTCGCCTCGATATAGTCGCACAGAGCCTTGAGAGGCCAAACGATCACATCGCCATGCGCATCGCGATCCTGAATGGCCGAGTAGGGCTCGAGCATGAACCACTGGGGCCAGTCGCCGCGCTTTTCATATTGCTGTGCGAAAACGATCCGCAGAATGTCTTTGGCAGGCTCGTCATGTTCGAGGGACAACAGCAATTCGATCGGTCCCTGGCACACGTCCCGTGTACCCCAGGCAGCTGTGCTATATTGTTCGAGACCGTGCGGCACCTTCAGATGCACCATGCCGTCATGAACCATCCAGGGGAAGATGGTGTCCATGGCTCTGGCAGCTTCCTCATCGGTGCCGGTGCTCTCGATGCGGATGCCACGCGTGAGCTTGTGCCAAAAGCGATCGGACTGAATCAACATCGTCCTGTCGTCGACCGGCTCTGAATACCTCGCGCTCAATGCTTCGGCTTCTTTTGAATTGGTCATCGAGCCGACAACAGCGAATGCAAAGCCGGTTGTCGGGTAAGTCCGGATCACCGCATAGGCGGCGTTGCGTCGTTCGCCGTCAAAGTAGAGGAGCTCGTCAGCGCCGATCAAATCAAACTGGTCAGGTGTGCTGGTCACGAGACAATAGGTCGCTTCCGGGTATTTTCTCCCCCAGAGACTGTCGGGGTCGGGTCGAAAGGTGAATCGCTTGCGCTGCTTGTCGATCTCCATGCGCCCCCAATGGGCGAATTCATGTTCGCCGAGGACGATATGGCCGAAAATGACAAAGCGGCACGGTTCGCCATCGACGGTTGCCCGCCATTGCACAGCAGGTTCTTCAGCAGCGACGATCACCGAGATAGTGATGGTCCGGCCACCGAGGCGATAGATCCAGCGACAGTCGCCCAGCCCGATCTCGAAGGCGGATGGAACGGTCAACAAGCGCCATCCAGCCTCGGTTTCGATCAGCATGCGGAGTCCGCTGCCATGGGTGATGTTATAGGGATCGCGGGAAACGGAGAAGAGCTTGTGAAAGGAGGTGTTGCCGATGGTGAGCTGTGCACCGAACACGCCGTGCATCCAACAGGTGGTGCATAGTGCCGCTTGGCTCGGCAGCAATTCTTGCCCGCTGAAAAGCATCGCGCCATGGCGGCGTATCAGCACCCGCTCCTTATCGCCCAGCACGATGTGCCGGCTATAGACCTCCCCGGGAGTGAAGAACGACATCAACTGGCCGTTCGCGCGTTCGGTGTGGGTGTGCGGCCCGTAATTCTCGAGCGCTCCGTCATCCAAGCTGTCGGCGAAGGCAGATGAGGTATCCTGCAGAATGCTGCGTGGCGGCAAATCAAGATGAACTGCGCGCGGCTCCCAATCCTCACCAGCGCTCTCGACCGCATCGATCCGGTCGAGGTCATCATCAGACGACGCTGCAGGATGATCGATCAGGTAGACACCGAAGAACCTCCAGACTGTCGAGGCGCCTGGGGCCAATGTCGTCGCTTCGGATTGCAGAGCGGCACACGCCGTCTCGTGCTGAAGTCGACACGAGGGTAGACGGTCGCCGAATGGCAGATCGAAGCGATCATTGTCGCGGTAAGCCGGCCCCATCAACTGCCGGAAATCGGTTGCGAAACCGACGGCACCCTCGAGACAGCCATGGGCCGCCCAGGGGTGCCTGGCGCCTTGCGGCAAATTTTGCCGGCTCATCAGGACATATTTGATACGAGGATGGTGAGCAACATGGTGGTCGATATACTGGCTCGCATAGGCCTCGTTGTTCATCACGAAGGCCTGTTCGCCGAGGCCGAGATCCTGGATCAGGACCGCATCGCAGGGCAGCTCCGTATCGCGAAGGTTGACCACTTCGACGCGCCACAGCCAAATGTTCGAGGCCGCATGCAACCAAAGGCTGACCTTGTGGCGCACACCGGATTTCTCTCCTTCCCAGACAAAGCGGTCCTCGGCTGCTCCGACCCGGCATTGCGCTTCGGGCCCGATGAGAGGAAGCGTCATCGGTGCATTACCACCGGTGCGCAGCAATAGCCGTCCCATGCCGCCCGCAATCGGCGAACCAAGTACCTGATTGATCATGATTTGCCGGCTGCCGTCCGTGTGCTCGATGGCGAAGACCGCGCCATTTGGCAGCAGCCTGATGGACAATCCGACCCTGTTGACGATACGGATCAGATCAAGATCGTCTTGGCGCGGTGTCGTGAGGATCTCGGTTGGCGCATCCGACATTGACTTCAACTTTGATTGAGGGTTTCACCTTGATCGGCAAGGCTGGG
>JBIOYR010000083.1:0-4555 GCA_044870245.1 Aestuariivirgaceae bacterium
TCCTGGTGCTGCCGGACAGGATTGAACTGTCGACCTCTCCCTTACCAAGGGAGTGCTCTACCACTGAGCTACGGCAGCCGAGGGAAGGACGACGGCGCGTTTAACACGCGACTTTGTCACTGATCAAGCCGAACGCTGCAGCGCTGCGTCCGCCGCCGTCCGTTACCGCCGATCATCGCAATGTCGACGGATGGCAGCGATCGTGCGACAAGAATTGACTGTTCGAGAAGTTCAGCGTTGCGCCCGATGGACCGTTCCGCGCCAATGACCCCCCAGTCCCGCAAGCAGCGCCTCGCCGAGGCGTTGCGCGCCAATCTGTTGCGTCGCAAGGCAAAAGCCGCAACAAGTGCCAGCCAGGATAGCAAGAAATCGGACGATCAACCGACAGGCGAGAGCATCGGAGAGGAATCGGATCGTTAACGTTTCGCAGACCTTGCCCTTTAGCAGAATTTTGTGCTTCTAGGCCTCACACTCTCAGCGGGATCAAGAGAGAGGTGCCGGGGCTCTCGGAGAGGTAAGCGGGGCAAACATGGATCGCATACGCATCCGCGGCGGCAATCGCCTGAACGGAGTCATCGCAATCAGTGGCGCGAAGAACGCGACCTTGCCATTGATGATCGCCAGCCTGCTCACGCCGGAAACATTGACGTTAGGGAATGTACCGCGCCTGGCGGACGTGCAGATGTTGTTGCGGATCCTTCGCAACCATGGCACCGACCTCAGGGTCGACGGCAAGCGCGCCGGCGAGGACGCGCATCGCGGCGAGACCATCCATCTTACGTCCGAAACCATCGTCGACACCGAGGCGCCCTATGAGCTGGTATCCCGGATGCGCGCCAGCTTCTGGGTTCTGGGGCCGCTCGTCGCGCGCTGCGGCGAGGCGCGTGTCTCGCTTCCCGGCGGCTGTGCCATCGGCACCCGCCCGGTCGACCTCCACCTCCTTGCATTCGAAAGACTCGGCGCCGAGATCGAGCTCGATGGCGGCTATGTCATTGCCCGCGCCCGCAAGGGGCTCACCGGCAACCGCATCGTATTTCCCAAAGTGTCGGTCGGCGCCACCCATGCGGCGCTGATGGCGGCAGCGCTCGCCCGCGGCGAGACCGTCATCGAAAATGCCGCCCGCGAGCCCGAAGTGGCCGACCTCGCAATATGCCTCGCAAAGATGGGAGCGCGAATCGACGGCATCGGTTCATCGACCCTCGTGATCCAAGGTGTGGACCGGCTCACCGGCGCGGTTCACAACGTCATTCCCGATCGTATCGAGACCGGCACCTATGCCATGGCGGCTGCGATGACCGGCGGGGACATCCTGCTCGACGGCGCCCGCAGCGAACATCTCGATGCCTTTGTCGACACCATGGCCAAGGCCGGCGTGGAGATTTCGCAGACACCGCGCGGCATGCGGGTCATGCGCAACGGCAACGCCATAGATCCGGTGGCCGTCGACACCCAGCCCTATCCTGGCTTCCCGACCGATCTCCAGGCCCAGCTCATGGCGCTGATGACCCGGGCGAGAGGCTTATCGACCATTCGCGAGACCATTTTCGAGAACCGCTTCATGCATGTGCAGGAGCTGGCACGGTTCGGCGCCGACATCACGCTGAGCGGCGACACCGCACTCGTCCGTGGCGTCGATCAGCTGACCGGTGCCCAGGTCATGGCAACCGACCTGCGCGCCTCGGTGTCGCTGGTCATCGCTGCTCTGGCGGCCCAAGGCGAGACCATGCTGCATCGCGTCTATCATCTCGACCGCGGCTTTGAAACGCTCGAGCGCAAGCTTGCCGCCTGCGGGGCAGATATCGAACGCATAAGCGGATGAGCGCGAGGGGGTGGCGCCTGGATGGAGCTCTTGAAACTCGGCGCTCTTGACGCGGACGACCTCGCGGTCATTTCGGTCCATATGCAGGATGCCCTCGTCAGGGTAGGCGACATCCGCCATCTCAAGCGGCTGAGAAAGCTCGTTCTGGTCGCCAATCGCTTTGATTGGGAAGCGGCGGTCGGCGCCGGTGAGGATGCGAAGCCGCAGCGCCGGCCGGCCGGGCTTCAGTTCGCCCGTGTCAAAGGCATCAAGGCGCACAAGATCCGCCAGGGCGCACCCAATGCGGTGCTGTCGCTGCTCGCCATCGCCTTCATCCCGGGGGCCGCTCCGCCAGAGGGGACGATCGAGCTCATTTTCTCCGGTGGCGGTGCCATCCGCCTCGATGTCGAATGCATCGAGATCACTCTCGAGGATCTGGGACCCGCCTGGGAATCGGGGCGAGTGCCCACCCATGACCAAGAGCCCTGAAGTGGGCGACAACCGCCTCAAGGAAGTCATTCTCGATGGCAGCCTCGCCCCATCGTCTTCGCCGGACATCGAGCATGAGCGCAAGGTAGCGATCTACGATCTGGTGGAGTCCAACACCTTCACGCTGCCCGACCGGAATGACGGCCCTTATACCTTGCGCCTGTCGATCGCCGAGGGACGACTGCTGCTCGACATCGCCAATGCCGGCGGGGCGCCTTGCATCGTCATCGGGCTGGCGCTGTCGCCATTCCGTCGCATCATCAAGGACTACTTCATGATTTGCGAAAGCTACTACCAGGCTATTCGCACATCGACCCCGAGCCAGATCGAGACAATCGACATGGCTCGGCGCAGTCTGCACAACGAAGGCAGCGAAGTCCTGATCGAGCGCCTGAACGGCAAGGTGGACGTCGATTTCGACACCGCTCGACGGCTGTTCACGCTGGTATGCGTCCTTCACTGGCGAGGTTAGGCGGAGAACCAGATGGCCGGCGATCTTCCCGGTGCCGTTCTCTTTGCCTGCAGCCACAATGCCATTCGCTCGCCGATGGCCGAGGGATTGATGCGCCATCTTTACGGCCACAAGATCTATGTCGCCTCTTGCGGCGTGCGCCCCGAGGATCTCGACCCCTTCGCCGTGACCGTCATGGAGGACCTCGGCATCGACATTGCCCGCCATCGCCCGCGGAGCTTCGAGGACCTCGAGGACGCCTCCTTCGATCTCGTGATCTCGCTGTCGCCCGAAGCGCATCACCGTGCCCTCGAGCTCACCCGCACCATGGCCATCGAAGCCGAATACTGGCCGACATTCGACCCTTCCGGGACGACCGGCAATCGCACGCAGGTTCTCGATGCCTATCGCCAGGTCCGCGACGGCCTCATGAGGCGGATACGTGACCGTTTCGGCACGCTTGCCGCTCGCGGCGTCTAGTGCCGCTGACGCTTGATTTTGTGCCGAGAGGCGCTCATTGTCCCGCCGGCTTTGCATTGAGAACACCCGGGATGGAGGGGTATGGCTAAGGAAGAACCGCTGGAATTCGAGGGCGTCGTGACTGAGCTTTTGCCCAATGCAACCTTTCGGGTGAAGCTCGACAATGGTCATCAGATCATCGCCCATACCGCAGGCAAGATGCGCAAGAACCGCATCCGCGTCCTGTCGGGCGACAAGGTCATGGTCGAGATGACACCCTACGACCTCACCAAGGGCCGCATCACATACCGGTTCAAATGACCTGCCTTTCCTGTCACTCAACGGCATCCAAATGACGGACACCAAGGTCAAGCTCGTCCTCGCCAGCGCCTCGCCGCGGCGCCTGGCGCTACTCGAACAGGCCGGCGTTGTTCCGGATCTGCTCAACCCGGTCGACATCGACGAGACTCCGAAAAGGCGTGAGACGCCGCGGTCGTTGTCGGCGCGCCTGGCGGTGGAGAAGGCTCGCACCGCTGCCGCCTCGCCGTTGGTCGATGCGCTTGGACCCTTGCGCTTCATCGTCGCTGCCGACACCGTCGTGGCGGTCGGCAAGCGCATCATCGGCAAGCCGCAATCGATCGACGAGGCGGCCAAGGCCCTTTGGCTGCTCTCCGGTAGGTCCCACCGGGTCTATTCGACCGTGGCGGTCGTCGCGCCCTCGGGCGCGGTGCGCTCCCGCGTCGTCGAAAGCAAGGTCAGGTTCAAGCGCCTCACCCGCGAGGATATCGAAAGCTATCTCGTCACCGATGAATGGCGTGGCAAGGCCGGGGCCTACGCGATCCAGGGCCGGGCTGAAGTGTTTGTGCGCTCCTTCTATGGCTCGCATTCGGCAGTGATCGGTCTGCCGCTGTTCGAGACCATCAGTCTCCTTCAGGGAGCCGGATATCCGGTGTACTACACCTGGATGAGTGCTGCGGCAGCGGCATGAGCACTGGTTCGGCCGACGCATCCAGGAACGCGCCGGTTTCGGCCAAGCCCTGCCCGATCTGCGGCAAACCGCCCGCTGCCGGATATTTCCCGTTCTGCTCGAAGCGCTGCGCCGACCGCGATCTTCATCATTGGCTGGGCGAGCGCTATGGCATTGCCGGTGAACCCGCTGGCGGCGACGAGACATCGCCAGACGACAGGAAGAATGGAAACTGATCCGCAAAATGCATGGACAGCTGCGCCTCGATCACCTATAAGCCCGATCCGTTTGATCCCATGACCAATTTTGACGGAAGCCCAGGTAGCTCAGTTGGTAGAGCAGCGGACTGAAAATCCGCGTGTCGGTGGTTCGATTCCGCCCCTGGGCACCA
>JBIOYR010000084.1:0-23451 GCA_044870245.1 Aestuariivirgaceae bacterium
GTACCGTGGACTAATCCCTAAGTGTCGCTTCATAGGGTCCATGCCTGCGACGAGCCAAATGCTCCACCTTCTGCCAACATAATCCTACCAAGCCTCCAGGGTTCCTATCGACGGGGTCGAGTGCGGCGCTCCCCATCTCCTACCCGATTCGGCACTCGGGACATGGCTGATCCATTATGCGGGCTGATCGTGGCGCCGGCCGTTTTTCCACCGAACCGCGCGCTGACAACGCGCTGACAATGACGCTGTCAATACCCCGAAAAATCCCGGATTTCTGCGATTCCATAGAAAACTCATGGTTGATTGTGACTGACAGCACGGGAGTTTGGCTTGCAATGGCGAAAGGGAGTGCATACAACCTCGTGCTTGCACCATCGCGTATCGGGGCCGCATCGCCCTCATGTGTGCGCGGGTGAGAAATTCCGCGCCGGTTTGGGGTCCGGGCACCATGTCCCTCCACCGGCCGCGACGACAGATGGCATCCCGGGACGGCGGTGCACTCTGATTGAGAACCGTCCGGAGAACCCTTCGGACACAAGGAAAGAGCGGCTGGGCCATGCCATCGCTGATAAAACTTCGCGCTGCCCGGTTCGGGCAGGAGCGATCCGCCGAAAGGCGGTTCAGCGGCAGCGCATGGGCCAGCCATTATCGCGCACGCGCCAGCGCCTCCGGAGGCCATGAGCCCGGACAGCGGCCGGCCGGATCGTCGTTGCCGCGATGCGCCAAGGACAGGCCAATATGGGCTCCAGAATGCTTATCGACGCCGCGCATGCAGAGGAAACCCGCGTTGTGGTTGTGCGCGGCAACCGCATCGAGGAATTCGACTATGAAAGCGCTCAGCGCAAGCAACTGAAGGGCAACATCTATCTCGCCAAGGTTACGCGGGTCGAACCGTCGCTCCAGGCAGCTTTCGTCGACTATGGCGGCAACCGCCACGGCTTTCTCGCCTTCTCGGAAATTCATGCGGACTATTACCAGATTCCGGTCGCCGACCGGCAGGCGCTCCTGCGCGAGGAGGCCGACGAAGCCCGCCACAGCGCCGAGGAGGAGGCAGCAGCCGCCGACGGCGAGGAAGAGGCGGCCGCCGACCCGGCCGATCGGGTGAGCGAGGCCGAAGCCTTCCCGGCGCCGCCGGCCGGCGCCGAGGAACCGGCCGAGGCCAGCGAGGATGAGGCCCCGTCCCATCCGGTGAGCGAGGGCGTCGAGGCAGTCGAGGAGACGGCCGAGATGCGCTCCGTCGAATCGGTGGGTTCGGAGGACGCGCTCGAGGAAGTGCCGCAGCGGCGGCGGCCGATGCGTCGCGCCTACAAGATCCAGGAGGTGATCAAGCGGCGCCAGGTCCTTCTCGTCCAGGTGGTCAAGGAGGAGCGGGGCAACAAGGGCGCGGCCCTCACCACCTATCTGTCGCTTGCCGGACGCTATTGCGTGCTGATGCCCAACACCGCCAGAGGCGGCGGCATCTCGCGCAAGATCACCGACTCGACCGACCGGCGGCGTCTCAAGGAGGTGGCCCGCGACATCGAGGTTCCCGAGGGCATGGGACTGATCGTGCGCACGGCCGGCGCGCAGCGCACCAAGGCGGAGATCAAGCGCGATTTCGACTATCTGATCCGCCTTTGGGAGAATGTCCGCGACCTGACGCTCGAATCGGTGGCGCCGAGTCTCGTCTACGAGGAAGGAAGCCTGATCAAGCGCTCGATCCGCGACCTCTACACCAAGGATGTCGACGAGGTCCTGGTCGAGGGGGACGAAGGCTATCGCGAGGCCAAGGACTTCATGAAGATGCTTATGCCGAGCCATGCGCGCAACGTGAAGGCCTATAAGGACACCCGGCCGCTGTTCTCGCGCTTCCAGATGGAGAGCCAGCTCGATTCGCTGTTCTCCCCTTCCGTGACCCTGCCCTCCGGCGGCTATCTGGTGATCAACCAGACCGAGGCGCTGGTGTCGATCGACATCAATTCCGGCAAGGCCACCCGCGAGCACAATATCGAGGACACGGCGCTCAAGACCAATCTCGAGGCTGCCGACGAGATCGCCCGCCAGCTTCGCCTGCGCGACCTTGCCGGCCTCATCGTGATCGACTTCATCGACATGGAGGAGCAGCGCAACAACCGTTCGGTCGAGCGGCGCCTCAAGGAAGCGCTGAAGAACGACCGGGCGCGTATTCAGGTCGGGCGCATCAGCCATTTCGGGCTGCTCGAGATGTCGCGTCAGCGGCTGCGCCAGGGAATGGTCGAGGGATCGACCAAGCCCTGCCCGCATTGCGAAGGCCGCGGCGTGGTGCGGTCGGTCGCGAGCTGCGCGCTGTCGGTGCTGCGCGGGATCGAGGATTATCTCCTGTCGCGCAAGCCCGAGAACCTCACGGTCAAGTGCCATCCCGACGTGGCGGTCTACATCTTCAACGAAAAGCGCGACAATCTGCTGGTGCTGGAGGCCACCTACGGGATCTCGATCTTCATCGTGCCATCCGCCGACATCCGCACCGCCGAAAGCGTGATCGAGCGCGCCGGCGAGCGGGCGGTGGCGGCGCGCCGGCTGCAGGCGGTGAGGATGGATACCCCGCTGATGGAGCAGGCAAAGTCCGATCAGGCGGCCTCCGAAGAGGCGATCGAGGAAGAAGAGGCGGCGGAGGAGGAGGCCGACACCGCCGAATCGGAAGCCCGTGCCGAGGGGGATGGTGGCGATGACAGCGACGAACGGCGGCGCCGGCGGCGGCGGCGCCGTGGCCGGCGCGGTGGCCGCCGGACCCGCGAGCGGGAAGGAGATGAGCTTGCCGCCGAGGGCGGGGGTGATGAGCTTGCCGCCGAGGGCGGCGGTGATGAGCCTGCCGCCGAGGGCACGGACGAGACCGAGGAGGTTGGCGTCGAGGCGGAAGTCGCAGCCGGCGACGGCGAGGGCGAAGCACCGGCCGAGGTGCCGACAGCGGCGCGATCGGCGTCGAAGCAGCCGCGCCGGCGGCAGCGGGGCGATGGACGTGGCCGGCAGCGCCGCCAGGCCGAGGCGAGCGAGGCTGCCGAGGTGACGGAGGAGGTCGAGGCAACAGCCGCTCCCGAGCCGCCGCCGGAGGAAGTCGCCAGGCCGGAGGAGCCGACCGCGGAGGAGGTGGCGCCTGCGTCCGAGGAAGCACCTGGGCGAGAGCATCCGATCGACGAGATCTCGGTGCCCACCGATGTCGAGCCCGACGGGAGCAAGCGGTGGAACCCGCCGCAGCAGACAGCGGTGACCTCCGGTCCGCCCAAGGCCGGGTGGTGGCGTAGATGAGGCAGTAGGCGAAGGTAGGCAGTGGGCAGATAGGCAATAGGGAACACCGCCCACGACCTACTGCCTAAGGCCGACTGGAGCTCTTTCAGTTCTCCCGAGATTTCCTCAGTGTCGCCGCAATTAACGGCGACAGAGGCAGGCATCAGCATGAAGATGAGGCCCAGCGATCTCCTGAGGAAATTGGTGGCGGGCGCCGCCGCCCTAGCCATGCTGCTGGAGGCTTCGCCGGTTCCCGTCCGGGCCGACGACGAGCCTGTCTTCATCCGCGATGCCGAGATCGAAGGCTTGATGCGGATCTATACCCGCGACGTCTTCAAGGCGGCAGGTCTCGCGCCCGGCGCTGTCCATGTCTATCTGATCAACAGCTCGAGCATTAACGCCTTCGTGGCGGAAGGCCAGCGCATCTTCATCCATACCGGGCTGCTGCAGCAGGCCAAGTCACCCAACGAGGTGATCGGGGTGCTGGCGCACGAGACAGGTCATATCGCCGGCGGCCATCTTGCCCGCATGAACAATGAGCTCGGCAAGGCAAGCAACATGGCGATTGTCGGGGCGCTGCTCGGGGCGGCCGCCATCGTGGGCGCCGCCATGAGCGGCAGCACCTCGGCGGGCCAGACAGGCCAGGCCCTGATCATGGGCGGACAGAGCATGGCGCAACGCAGCATGCTCGCCTATGCCCGCGCCCAGGAGGCGTCGGCCGACCAGGCGGCGGCCAGCTACCTGCAAAGGACCGGTCAGTCCGGCAGGGGCATGCTCGACCTGTTCCAGACGCTCGCCAATCAGTCGATCGCCTCGACGCGCTATGTCAGCCCCTATGCGCTGACCCATCCGATGCCGCTCGATCGCATCCGCAATCTCGAGCAGATCGTCAAAAAGAGCCCCTATTTCGACAAACCCGATCCGCCGGCCCTGGTGATGCGCCATGAGCTGATGCAGGCCAAGCTGTTCGGGTTCCTGAACTCGGCCCAGGTGGTCTACCAGAAATATCCCCCGAGCGACCGCACGCTCCCCGCTCGCTATGCCAGGGCGATCGCGGCGTTTCGCATCGGCGATCTGCCCAATGCCATCCCCGAGATCGACAGCCTGATCGCCGAAGTGCCGAAGAACCCCTATTTCTGGGAGCTGAAGGGCCAGGCGCTGCTGGAGGGCGGCCGACCGGCCGAGGCGATCGCACCGCTCAGGCACGCGGTGGAGCTCCTGCCCAATAACGGCCTGATCAACCTTATGCTGGCCCAGTCGCTGGTCGGGACGGAGCGGCCGGACGACGCCAAGGCGGCGCTTGCCGTCCTGAAAGTGGTTCAGCGAGCCGAGCCCAGCATGTCGCGTGTCCACCTGCTGCGGGCCCAGGCCCAGGCGCGCCTCGGGAACATCGCGCTCGCGGAACTGTCGACGGCCGAGGCGGCGGCTCTCAAGGGCGACAAGAAGCTCGCCACCGAAAAGGCCCAGCGGGCCCTTAAATCATTTGCCGAGGGCAGCCCTGAGTGGTTGAAAGCTAACGACATTTTGAACTACAGCAAGAAAGACCGATAGAGCGCGGCTGGCAAAGGCGCTATGAAGCCAGCGGTCTGACGATTTGGAGATGGCGAAATCATGGTGAAGCTTCGTGCGATTTTTCGCGCCGGCGCGCTTGGTCTCGGGCTGCTCGCGGCGGCGGCTGCCGTTACGGCATTGAGCGCCGCCGAGACTGGCCTCACTGAGGAGAAGTTCGGCACCATGGTGCGCGATTATCTGCTCAAGCATCCCGAGGTGCTGCGCGAAGTCATCGATGCGCTCGACAAGAAGGAGAAAGCGGCGGAGAAGCAGGCTGCGATCTCGGTGATCTCGTCGCGCTCCAAGGAGATCTTCCGGTCGGCCAACGATCATGTCGCCGGCAATCCGGAGGGCAAGATCAGCGTCGTCGAGTTCTTCGACTACAATTGCGGCTATTGCCGCCACTCGCTTCCCGATGTCCTGAAACTCATCGACAAGGACAAGGACGTGCGGCTGGTCATCAAGGAGTTCCCCATTCTCGGGCCGGGCTCGGTCAGCGCCGCCAAAGCCTCCATCGCCGCCCGCCGCCAGCACAAATATTGGGATTTCCATCTTGCGCTGATGCGCGAGCGCGGCACCGTCGACGAGGCCAAGGTCTTCGCGGTCGCCAAGACGGTCGGCCTCGACATCCCGAAGCTCAAGGCCGACATGGAAAGCGCCGAAGTCGCGAAGATCCTTGCCGATAACCATGCGCTTGCCGAAGCGCTGAGCATTCAAGGCACGCCTGCCTTCGTGATCGACCAGACGCTGATTCCGGGTGCACCCGGCTATGACGGGCTGGTCAGCGCCGTGGCAGCGGTCAAGGAGGCCGGCGGCTGCAAATCCTGCTGAGGAGTCGGTAGGTATCAGGCGGTCGGCAGTGATCGGAGCTCGATGCCACATTCCCAATGGCTGCCCCTGCGAGACCAGATCCGATGACCAGACCAGTCCACGTCCTGAACGGGCCGAACCTGAACCTCCTCGGAACACGCGAGGTCGAGATCTATGGCAGCGAGACTCTGGCCGCCATCGAGCAGCGCTGCCGTGCCGCCGCCGGGCGGCTCGGCATCTCGATTCTCTTCGCCCAGACCAATGGCGAGGGCGAGCTCGTCTCCATGGTCCAGCGCGCCGGACAGGAGGCCTCGGGCGTGGTGTTGAACGCCGCCGCCTACACCCATACGTCGCTGGCGCTGCACGATGCCCTGAAAATGCTCACGGTGCCACTCGTGGAGATCCATCTCTCAAATGTGTACAAGCGCGAGCCCATTCGTCATAAGAGTTTCGTGTCGCCACTCGCCACGGGTGTGATCTGCGGCTTCGGACCCCTGGGTTATGAGCTCGCTCTGGAGGCCATCGCCCCGCTTGTCGCACCGCGTGCGCCGTGACGGATGGGAGAATGTCGAAGGCCAAGCCCACCTCGGAGCATGAAGGTTTCGACCGGGAGATCATTCGGGAGCTGGCGGAACTCCTGAACGAGACAGGTCTGTCCGAGATCGAGATCGAGCAGAACGGGCTGCGGGTCCGGGTGGCGCGGCCCATTCAGGTCGTCCAGGCGGGCGGCGCGGTCTCGCCCGGAACCCATGCGACCGGGGCGGCGGAGGCCCACGCCACGCAATCGGCGCCGCGCCCGGCCGAGGTCCATCCGGGGACCGTCAGGTCGCCGATGGTCGGTACGGCCTATCGGGCACCGGCCCCTGGCGCGCAAACCTTTGTCGAGGTCGGCCAGGAGGTGAAGCAGGGGCAGACGCTCCTGATCATCGAGGCGATGAAGACGATGAACCCCATCCCTGCCCCAAACTCCGGCCGGGTCAAGGAGATCATCGTGGCCGATGCGCAACCGGTCGAATATGACGAGCCGCTCATGATCATTGAGTGATGTTCGACAAGATCTTGATAGCCAATCGCGGGGAGATTGCCCTTCGGGTGCTGCGGGCCTGCCGCGAGCTCGGCATCTCGACGGTCGCCGTCCATTCCACGGCCGATGCCAATGCCATGCATGTGCGGCTTGCCGATGAAAGCGTGTGCATCGGTCCGCCCTCGGCGCGCGACAGCTATCTCAATATCCCGGCCATTGTCGCGGCCTGCGAGATCACCGGGGCCGAGGCGGTGCATCCGGGCTATGGCTTCCTCGCCGAGAATGCGCGCTTCGCCGAGATCCTGGCCGAGCACGGCATCAGCTTCATCGGCCCGAGTGCCGAGCACATCCGCATGATGGGCGACAAGATCGAGGCCAAGCGCACCGCCCAGGTCCTCGGCATCCCGGTGGTGCCCGGCTCGGAGGGCGCGGTGCCCGACGTCGCGGCGGCGCTGCGGCTCGGTGCCGAGATCGGCTATCCGCTTCTCATCAAGGCGGCTGCCGGCGGCGGCGGCCGCGGCATGAAGGTGGCGCGAAGCCCCGAGGACATGGAGGTGGCGTACCGCACCGCCCAGAGCGAAGCCAAGTCCTCGTTCGGCGACGATGCGGTCTATGTCGAGAAGTTCCTGGGCCGCCCCCGTCACATCGAGATCCAGGTGTTCGGCGACGGACAGGGGCGCGCCGTCCATCTCGGCGAGCGCGACTGCTCGCTGCAACGGCGCCACCAGAAGGTCTGGGAGGAGGCGCTGTCGCCAGCGCTCAATGCCTCGCAGCGCGAGCAGATCGGCGAGCGCGTCGCCAGCGCCATGGCGAAGCTCGGCTATAGCGGGGCCGGGACGATCGAATTCCTGTATGAGAGTGGTGAGTTCTATTTCATCGAGATGAACACGCGGCTCCAGGTCGAGCACCCGGTCACCGAGATGATCACGGGCCTCGATCTGGTGCAGGAGCAGATCCGCGTCGCGGCCGGGGCGAAGCTGCCCTTCGCGCAAAAGGACATCACCTTTTCCGGTCATGCCATCGAGTGCCGGATCAATGCCGAGAATCCAAAGACTTTCGCGCCGTCCCCGGGTCTTGTCGATGCCGTTCACGTGCCGGGCGGCCTCGGCGTCAGGGTCGATTCAGCGCTTTACGCCGGCTATCGGATTCCGCCCTATTATGACAGCCTGATCGGCAAGCTCATCGTGTTCGGCAAGACCCGTACGGAATGCCTGATGCGGCTCAGGCGGGCGCTCGGCGAGTATGTCATCGAGGGGGTCGAGACCACCATCCCGCTGTTCCAGGAATTGCTCGCCGATCCCGACATCATCGACGGGCGCTACAATATCCACTGGCTTGAGCAGTTCCTCGCCCGCGCCTAAGCTCGTCCCTGATGACGACGATCACACCGCAAACGCTGCTGCGCGCCTATGCCGCCGGGATCTTTCCGATGGCCGAGAGTGCCGAGGACAGTGCCCTTTATTGGGTGGAGCCGGAAGTGCGCGGGGTGCTTCCTCTCGACCGGCTCCATGTCGGCCGCAGCCTGCGAAAGGCGATCCGTCACGCCGCTTACGAGATCCGGATCGATACGGCATTCGGCGAAGTCATCGACGGCTGCGCCACCAAGGCGCTCGGGCGGCCGAACACCTGGATCAACGGCCGCATCCGCTCGCTCTACACGCAGCTCCATCGGCTCGGCTGCTGCCATTCGGTGGAGACCTGGCAGAATGGGCGGCTGGTCGGCGGGCTCTATGGCGTGCGGCTCGGCGGAGCCTTTTTCGGCGAGTCGATGTTCTCGCGCGAGCGCGATGCCAGCAAGATAGCGCTGGTTCACCTGGTGGCGCGGCTGAACGCCGGCGGCTTCTCACTGCTCGACACCCAATTCACCACGCCGCATCTGCGTGCGCTCGGGGCGATCGACGTGCCCCGCCAGGACTATCACCGCCTGCTCGAGGGGGCGATCGAATCGGAAGCGGACTTTCTCGCCTTTGCCCGCGACGATGATCCGGAGGCGGTGCTGGAGGAGGCGTCAGGCAGTAGGCAGTCGTGAACGACGCGAAACCCTCCTGTCGCTTTGCGGTCACAAAGTGAGCAAACATTTTCAAGGAGAGGGTCGAGTCAACCAGCGCTTGGAAGTGAGCCATGAGACCCATTGGATTCTCCGCCTTGACGATCATCCTCGCCGCGATTGCTGTCCAGGGCAGTCAAGCTTTTGCTCAGCCAGCTCCTGAAGCCCTTGCGTCGATCACCACGCCGGACCATGTCCAGACCCGGATCGGCACGCTCGAGTTCAAGGACGGCGCGCCGAATGAAGCGACCGCCGATAAGCTTTTCGACAATCTCGACTTCACCTACGCGTATCGCGCGTTCATGGACAACATGCGCGGCGTCAGCATCCAAGCGCTGCGCAAGGGCTTGCAGAGCATCGGTGTCAAGGACAACGAGGTGCTCGTTTTCTCCGAGTTGATGGATGCCAGGTCGCTGTTCCTGACGGCCAATGCCGACACAATCTACGTCATGGGCGCACTTGATCTCAGCAAAGGACCCATGGTGGTAGAGACGCCGCCGAAGTTTCTTGGCGTCGTACAGGATGCCTGGTTTTGCTGGGTCGTCGATCTCGGCCTGCCCGGTCCGGATCGCGGTGAAGGCGGGAAGTACCTGATCGTGCCGCCGGACTATAAGAGTGAGCTGCCGGACGGCGGGTTCTTCATCGCGCGCGCCCGCACCAACAGCATTTTGTGGTTCGGCCGGTCGTTCCTCGAGAACCACAAGGATCCCAAGCCGGTGGTCGAGACAATCCGGAAATTCACCAAGGTCTATCCCTACGAGCCTGGCGGCGTGGGAACGCCGATCGCGGAGTTCTTGGCGGGCAAGGCCAAGCTCGGGCGGATTACGCCGCCGCCGCCGACCGTATTCCATGAAGGCAGCGGCAAAGTGATGAACACCATTCCGCCGAACGACTGGAGCTTCTACGAGATGCTGAACGAGGTCGTGCAGCACGAGCCGGCCACCTCGCTCGACCCGGAGCTGATGGGACCGGTCGCGGCCATCGGCATCATCAAGGGCAAGACGTTCGCTCCCGACACGCGCATGAAGAATATCATGACCGAGGCGGTGGCGGTCGCCAACGCAACCTCGCGCGCCCTGTTCATGAGCCCGCGCCAGCCAAGCTGGTTCTATTATCCGAACTCGTCGTGGTTCAACTTCCTCTTCGTGACCGGTTACGAGTTCGAGACGCCTATCCCGATGATCACGCCCGAGGGGGTCAAGCCCTTTCCGCCCTCCGGCTACCGCACGATGGATGCGCGTACGAACTTCTTCTACGGCATCACCGGCATCACCCCTAGCATGGCCATGCGCCTTCCCGGCATTGGCTCACAATATCTGCTGGCGGTGACGGATGCGGACAAGAATTATTTTGATGGGGCGAAAACCTACAAGGCGACATTGCCCAAGGGCATCCCGGAGGAAAATTTCTGGTCATTCACGGTATACGACAACATGACCCGATCGATGCTCGACACGCCGCAGCGTTATCCGCGCGCCGGCAGCCAGAGCTATCCCTCGCCGGCCGCGGAGCCGAACGCCGACGGCTCGACGACCCTATGGTTTGCGCCTGAGCAGCCCGCAGGCGTAGCGCGTGGCAATTGGATCCAGACGATGCCCGGCAAAGGCTGGTTCACGATCCTGCGCCTCTACAGCCCGCTTGAGCCGTTCTTCACCAAGCAGTGGCGGCCAAGCGAGATCGAACTTGTCAAGTGAGAACGCGCCCGAAATCGATGTGCAGGGGGTCCTGGCCTATCGCCATTCGCTACTCACTCCTCACCACAAAGGGCCCGCCGGCGCGATGCGAGCGGGCCCCCACAATGATCGCCGGGCTGGCAGAGATCAGCCGTCGTTCTGGCGGGAACCTTGGTTGTCCCCATCCCGACGATCGTCGTGCTCATGTCCCATGTCGTGGTGCCGTGGCCCACGACGCGGGCGGTTTTCCTTGCTCAGCACGCCGTCGCCATTGCGATCGCGGCGCTCCACGATCTCGGCGAGCGGGCGCTTGTACTCCTCGACCGTGACCTTGCCGTCGCCATCGCGGTCGAACAGTTGAAAATCGCGGACCATCGCGACATGCCGCGCCTTGAGCCACAGCCGCTCGAACTCCTGAAGCGTCAGGCCGAGATCCTTGTCGATGTCGAACTCGGCGTGCCAGGCAGTGCGGTTCTGGTCGATCTCCTGCTGGCTGATCTTGCCGTCCTTGTTGGCGTCATAGCGCTCCGCGAAGTCGCGAATCCGCTCGCTCATGCCGTGACCACCTCGGTAGTGGCCGGACGGATCGGCAGCCAGATCACCGGCGGCAAAGCCAAGGCTGGTCAGGGCAGCCAGGCCCGCTGCGATGAGGGCGAATAATCTCCTCATAAACTCTCCTCACGATTTCTATGTCTGAGCGGAGACGCAGGGATAAGGGGAATTCCGTCGCGGCGGAGGCGCGTGGCCATGAGCTTCGGCCCAAATAGGGAAGCGGGGCGGACCCCGCATCCACCCCGCTTCAGTCTCCCCTCTCAGTGGCGCTGCCCGAACCCCGTTTCGAGCTGCTGCCAAGCAATGATCATCCCCATGATCGAGTTCACCTTTTCGCGTTTATTGATTCGCTGCAAGTGGCCTGAGATTGCCGTTAACCTTTTCTCAAGCGCCTGTTGCAGATGGGACACAAAACTTAGATGAGAGGTTGTAGAGGAATATAAGTTGCACACGTCCCATGCGTGAAACTCGATAGGGCTTCATAGGATGGTCGTGCTAAGGGCCGTGTGCATGGGCGCAGGCATCTGCAGAAGCGGAGAAATCGATGGCTGAGGAGGTCAGCGCCCAGCGCGCCGAAGGCTGGCGCACGCCGGTCAGCGCCCTGATGCTGATGTCGGTCGCGAATTACCTCTCCTTCGCAACATGGAACGCGCTTCACACCAATTTCGCCATCGACGCCATCCATTTCGACGGCACCGACATGGGCATCTTGCACACCGTGCGCGAGATCCCGGGCTTTCTCTCGTTCGCTGCGGTGCTGCTCCTGCTCATCATGCGCGAGCAGACGCTCGGCCTCCTGTCGCTGATGGTGATCGGGGCCGGTGTCGCGATGACGGGGCTGTTCCCGAGCCCGCTCGGCTTCTACACGACCACCCTCATCAAGTCGCTGGGCTTCCATTACTACGAGACGGTGGCCCAGTCGCTGTCCTTGCAATGGTTCGACAAGCAGAATGCGCCACGCCTGCTCGGCCGGGTGCTGTCCGCGTCGTCCTGCGCCACCATCGCTGCCTATGGAGTGATCTTCCTGGTCTGGCGCTGGCTCGGCCTCGGCTATGTCTGGCTGTTCGCCGCCGGCGGGATGATCTCGCTGCTGCTTACCGCGCTGATCGCCATCGCCTTCCCCCGCTTCAAGGAGGAGGTGCCGCAGCGCAAGCAGATCGTGATCAGGTCGCGCTACTGGCTCTATTATGCCCTGGTGTTCATGGGCGGCGCGCGGCGGCAGATCTTCATCGTCTTTGCCGCCTTCCTGATGGTGCAAAAATTCCATTATGACGTCTCCAGCATCACGCTGCTGCTGCTGATCAACGCCGCGATCAACATGGCTCTGGGGCCGGCACTCGGTGCGCTGATCGGCCGGCTCGGCGACCGCCGCTCGATGATCCTCGAGCATTGCGGGCTGATCCTGGTGTTCCTCGCCTATGCGCTGGTCGCCAATCCGTGGATCGCCGCCGGTCTCTACGTTCTCGACAATGCGTTTTTCGCCATGTCGATCGCCCACAAGACCTATTTCCAGAAAATCGCCGACCCGGGCGACATCGCCCCGACCTCCGGCGTCGCTTTCTCGATCAACCACATTGCCGCGGTGCTTCTGCCGATTCCGCTGGGGATCGTCTGGGACATCGACAGCTCGGCGGTGTTCGTCATCGGCGCCGCCATGGCAGGCGTTGCACTCTGCCTGTCGCTGCTCGTGCCGCATGACCCGAATGCCGGCAACGAAACGATCTTCGCCACGCGGCGTTTGCCAGCTGTGGCAGCAGAATGATGACAGCAATCTCCGGCAATGATTGGCCTGCCGTTCGCGCATGGCGGCGCAGCGAGCGTCAACGCCTGCTCGAGATGCGGGCCGCGCTCGGCCATGAGGCGAGAGCCGAGGCGGCAGCCCGTATCATCCCCCTCGTCCAAGCGGCGATCCGCGACCATGGCGCGAAGGCTGTCAGCCTCTATTGGCCGATCAAGTCCGAGCTCGACCTCAGGCCGCTGGCGGCGCTGCTGGCCGAAGACGGCATCGCCACCGCGCTGCCGGTGATCATCGAGAAGGGCGCTGCGCTCTCGTTCTGGCAGTGGTCGCCCGGCGAACCTCTGGAGCGCGGCTTCTGGAACATCCCGGTGCCGCGCCAGTGCCGGCCGATCCGTCCTGACGCGGTGCTGGCGCCGACCGTCGGCTTCGACGATGCGGGCTACCGGCTCGGCTATGGCGGCGGATATTTCGACCGCACTCTGGCCCAGCCGGACCGGCCGCCGCTGGCCATCGGCGTCGGGCTCGCGCAGGCCCGCCTCGCCACCATCTTTCCGCAGCCGCACGACATTACGATGGACCTGATCGTCACCGAGCAGGGTGTGTAGCAGCGATCCGCTTGGAGCATGCGCTAAGCGCGGATAAACTCCTGGTCATTGGCGAAAAATGGCAGCGAGGCGCCGTGACCAGCGCCGCCGGCGGGCGCCAGCAACACCTCGCGGCAGTCCTTCACGAAGCTCTCGATCGCCTTTGCCAGTTGCCAATAGTCGATGCCGGCGAGGAACAGCTCGCTGACCAGCACCAGCGAGCCGGATTTTGGCTCGATCGCAATGCGGGTGCGGCGGGCGGCCAGGCCGGCGGTGAGCTCAAAGTGACGCCAGGGATCGGCCACCTTCCCTTCGGCCCGATCATCAATGACACTCATCATGAAAAAGCTGTCATTGGCACCGCTATAGGCAATGGCGATCTGAGTGCCGCCGGTCTGGATCGGGATCAGCCCGTCCTTGTCAAACTCGAGCCCACGCAGCCCGTGGTCGCGGGCCATATCCTGAAGCAGGGCCTCGGCCCGCGCACTCAACTTTCCCTTCTCGGCCATGGCTCACGCTTCTCCCCTCTCATCTCCGTTATCCGCCCTGCCGGGATCGGCCCATCCATCGGTCAGCGAGGACAGGTCCTGCTCGTCATCTTCATCGCCAGGTCCGTCGTCATCGAACTCATCGTCGTCATCATCCTGCCGACCCGATTCGCTGCGGCTGGCGAGGATCGAGCTCGACATCTCGAGCGCTGCATGAGCCTGCGCCATGGCGATGCCCGCCAACAGCTCCGGACTGGCGGAATAGAGCGGAACGACATTGAGCGCCACCAGCACCTCCTCGGCGGGGATCGCGGCAAGGAGCGAGCCAGCCATTCTGCTGTCCGGAAAATTTCGCTGGAGCAGGTCATTGAGGATCGCCGGCGGCAGATCCCGCGTCGCGGCGGCGACCGGCGTGCAGATGGTGGCGGTGCGGGCGCTCTCGTCGAAGGCGACCGTGACCTTCTGGCGACCGCGCAGGAGTGCCTGGAAAGTGCCGTCGGGCAAGGTGGTGAGCGCAGCGCCGAACCGCTCCCGCAGTCCATTCAGGAAATGCTCGATGGCAGTCATCCCCTCTCTCCGATCCGTGATCCGCACCGGAGAGCTTAGACGTGAATCACAGAAGCGAGTGTCACGAACGGCACAGTCGGCATCATAAAATTCATATATGTTTTAGATCTCTTCCAGCTCGAGTATCACCCGCCCGTCCTCTCCGATCGTGCGGCTGGTGATTACAAAATCGCGGTTGCGCTCTGCCAGAACCTCGCGCTCCCTCGGCGCGTCGGAGAAGAAGCTGACGTCATAGGCACCCTTTTTCATTTTGAAACGGAGCTCGTAATTGCCATCCCATTTCATATTTCGGTCCGCTTCCCTGACGCACGATCCGTAGCTCCGCTGGTGCCATATCGCTCCCTTTTGCAGGGTGTTGCCGAATCTCTCCTCGAGCTTGACCACCCGGACCAACGGCTCATGAACCTCAGGCAGCTTCGGTAGTCCCCAGTCGACACTGGTGATCAGCGTCTGAAGCGTATGGCGCCTGTTGGGCCGCAGCTTGTTCAGATCCATTCCCTTGATCAGAGGCGTGTTGATATCGCTGAAGAGTGCCTTCGTGTAAAGATAGATCGAGGCCGTCTCCTCGGGAGTGCACTTGTACCTGTATGCCGCCTGCATGACAGGCTTCGTCGTGAGATGATCCAGGTCCGGAACCGTCCCCTTCCCCCCGACCATCTGCCGCGCCTTGCTCCACCAGTCCGAGTTCCCGATCTCTCTGATCCTGCTTCGCCAAGCTTTCTTCCATGCAACCGGCGGGTCGGTTTCTTTGACGAGTGCATCGGGAGCCGAATTCATCATGGGTGAAGGGCTCAACTCGGCGCGTTCGGTGGGGCGTGCATCGACGGTCTTGGCAAGGCGGGGCAGCCGGTGCTCGCTCGGCTGTTTTTTCAGTCGGCTCTCGCTCCGGTTCTTGTTCAGGTTCACCTTGCGAAAGACTTGGAAGTCGCGCGCGAATGACTTCGGACTCTCCTCGGCCGACTGGCTGGAGCTTTCGCTGAGGCTGGGCTCCGCGAGTCGGGGCGCCAGTGTCTCTTCCCCCTTGGCAACCCGGCCGCGCATCCGATGCACGCTCAAACCTCGTTTTTCCATTCTCAGGATCGGCGTTGGTCCGACTCTCTCGCCTCTGTCGGGTGTGGTCGTGGTGGTCGTGGTGGTCGTTACGGTCGAGGGGGTCGGGCCGATGATGGGGTTGCCGATGGTCAGGACCGGCGGCGGCTCCGCTTCATGATGCGGCGCCAGTTCACCGACAGTCGGGCCAAATGGGATGATCTCGATCGGGACCGGGATATTGAAGCGTGTCGGCTCACTGGCGATCGGGCGGCCCGGGGTTGGGCCATCAACCACATTCTGGCTTTGTTGTACCGGGTCAAATTTGCCCGACGAAATCCGACTCATGACGCCCCCCGCAAACCACCCTTGGCGGCTCGTTGCCGCTCTCCTCCAGGTAGTATACGGGCTTGTTTATAACTACACCAAGATGCATTTATTAGACACATGGTTGGGCTTGGCCACGCCCGAGGTCATCTTCTCGACCATCCGCTGGGGGTCGACGAAATCGTGCTGCGGCAAGTGCTCCACGGTTTCGCCGAGCGACCTCTCCGAGGACCTCGAGCCCGAGGATTGCTCGGCTACCGTCGTTGCTTCCGGCGTCGTTGCTCTCGAGGGCGTTTTGCCAAAACAGATCATCGGTCTCGCTCTCCTCCGGCACGAATCGCACGAAAGCTAGCAGCGCTGTGGTTGCAGCGCCATTCGCATCATTGCGGCCCCGGTGACATGCGGGCAAAGTCTGGTCATGACGACCCTTCACCGCGCCAATGATCCCCTCCTCCAGCCCTTTCGGCTGAAGCATCTGACGCTGAAGAACCGGCTGATGTCGACGGCGCATGAGCCGAATTATGCCGAGGATGGGCTGCCGACCGATCGCTACCGTCTTTATCATGTCGAGAAGGCCAAGGGCGGCATCGCACTGACCATGACGGCGGGCTCCGCCATTGTCGCGCGCGACTCGGCGCCTGCCTTCGGCAATCTCCATGCCTATCGCGACGAGATCGTGCCGCTGCTCAGGCGACTCACCGACGAATGCCACGACCATGGCACGGCGGTGATGATCCAGCTCACCCATCTCGGACGGCGCACCAATTGGAACAAGGCCGACTGGCTGCCGGTGCTCGCTCCCTCGCCGGTGCGCGAGCCGGCCCATCGCTCGCTCCCCAAGGAGATGGAGGACTGGGACATCGTCCGGGTGGTCAAGGACTATGCCGCGGCGGCGGAGCGCATGAAGGAGGCCGGCCTCGACGGCTTCGAGCTCGAATGCTACGGCCATCTGCTCGACCAGTTCTGGTCGCCCGCCACCAATCACCGGTCGGACGACTATAATGGCTCGCTCGACAATCGCCTGCGCTTCTCGCTCATGGTCATCGATGCGGTGCGCGACGCCGTCGGCCCCGACTTCATCGTCGGCGCCCGACTGGTGGCGGACGAGGACTGGGACAAGGGTCTTTCCCGCGAGGAGGGCCTGGAGATCTGCCGGCGCCTCGTCGCAACCGGCAAGATCGACTTCCTCAACATCATTCGCGGCCATATCGAGCATGACGGGCCGCTGTCGCGGGTGATCCCGGTCACCGGCATGCGCTCGGCACCGCATCTCGATTTCGCTGGCGATATCAGGGCGGCGACACGCTTCCCGGTGTTCCATGCCGCCCGCATCAACGATGTGGCGACCGCCCGCCATGCCATTGCCGAAGGCAAGCTCGACATGGTCGGCATGACGCGGGCCCATATTGCCGACCCTCATATCGGCGCCAAGGTGGCGCGTGGCGAGGAAGCGCGCATCCGGCCCTGTGTCGGCGCCACCTACTGTCTCGACCGGATCTATGAGGGCAATGACGCGCTGTGCATCCACAATCCGGCCACCGGCCGCGAGGCGACCATGCCGCACGCCGTGGCGCGCAGCACCGGTGAGCGCCGCCGGATCGTGGTGATCGGCGCCGGCCCGGCCGGGCTCGAGGCCGCCCGGGTGGCGGCCGAGCGCGGCCATCAGGTGATCGTGCACGAAGCGGCGTCGGAAGCGGGAGGCCAGGTCCGGCTGGCGACCCGCGTGGCGCGGCGCGCCGAGCTCATCGGCATCATCGACTGGCGGCTGGCCGAGCTCGAGCGGCTCGGGGTCACGATTCACTTCAACAGCTTTGCCGATCGCGACATGGTCCTCGCCGATCATCCAGACGTGGTGGTCATCGCCACCGGCGGGCTCCCTGCCCCGGCCCCGATCGATGGCGGCGGCGAGCTTGCAGTGTCGAGCTGGGAGATCCTGGCCGGCGATGTCAAGCCGGCCGAGCATGTGCTGCTTTATGACGACAATGGGGCCCATCCCGGCATGGCCGCCGCCGAGGCGCTGGTCGATCGCGGCGCCGAGCTCGAGCTGGTGACGCCCGAGCGCTTCTTCGCCCCCGAGATGGGCGGCCTCAATCTCGTGCCCTATATGCAGAAGCTGCACAGGGCCAATGTCCGGATCACACCGATGATGCGGGTGACGGCGCTCACCCGGGTGGGCAATCGGATCGCCGCCAGCCTGTGGTCGCCCTATACCGAGACCCAATGCGGCGAGCGCGTGGTGGACCAGGTTGTGGTCGAGGCGGCGACGCTGCCGCTCGCCGACCTCTATTTCGAGCTCAAGGAAGAATCGCAAAACCGCGGCGAAGTCGACTATGACGCACTCATCGGCGGGCGGCCGCAGAGCCTTGCCACCAACCCGCATGGCACCTTCCAGCTCTTCCGGATCGGCGATGCGGTGGCGGCCCGCAACATCCATGCCGGGATCTATGACGCGCTCCGTCTTTGCAAGGATTTATGAGCACGCTTAAGCACTTGTGCGTGGCCTGTGGAAAAGGGCGATAGCAAGGCAGACAGCGTCGAGGCGGGGCGGCAGCATCGACGGCAAGCATGGTTTCCTCGTGAAATCCGGTGGGACAGCGTGCAGTTTTCTGACGGCTTTGCGGCGATCCGTTGCCGACATTCGGAGCCTGTCGCTAGCGCGCTCTTCCCGTCCGCCGCGCGCCCCTTGCGCCAGCTAGCGCCAGGCAAGCCGCGGATGCCGGTCTCGCCGGATGCGGAACCGCGAGACACTGCGCGCGGAGCCGTCCTTGGACGGTTCCGCGCCTCTCCGCACCGACCGCTCCCGGGCTCGAGCCGTGGATGGGTCGGTTGCCGTTCCCGGTAGCTCCGGACCGGCCTTTGAGAGCGAGGGGAAAGTGGCAGATCCCTTCTCCCCTTGCATCTCTCAGCTTCTCAGTTGCCTCCCCCATTCGGAGGAAGAAAGATACCGTCGATCCGCGACTTGACGGCATTGAAATTGCTCGTTCGGAACTGCCGGTCGGGAGTGAAACGTGCGAACATCAGAGTTCGCTCTGCGAGAGGCGTTAGCGCGGCTCTCTGCTTGTCGGATAGCTCGTTCCTCGGTGCGAGGAACTCCAGGACGGCGACCGCCTCTTCCTCAAACCCGATCACGCAAGCAGCCTCCGCCAACTGAAAGAGTTGCTCGATGCTCTTTTCGGATAGCGGTGTGTAAGGCGATCGCGACTCGATCTTCGCCGTCCCCAGGAAATCGTTGTGCAAGACGAATTTCTCTTCCAGTCGCTTTCTGGTTTTCAGGAAGATCGCATTGTAGTGATTGTCGATTGCGTCGAAATGATCGCGAAGCTCCTCCAGCTTGCCGATGTCCAAAAGCAAGAACCGCACCTTCGGATTCCGGAAGAGATCACCGCGGTCGATGTCGGGTAAATCGAGAAGTTCTGCTACCAATTGAGCACGATCAAATATCCTGGCATCATCGGCGATTTGTTCGAACGCTTGAATTTGATATTGCTCCAACTCGGTAGAGTTGTCGTCTACCGTTGCAACATCCCGCAGCACGATCCTTCCAGCTTGAACAGGGTAGATGCTCTCCCAAGCAAATCCACGCTTTAACGCCCGCAGCGGGTCAGCATCGTCGGTCTTGAAATCGTATAGTCGCCCCAGCTCTCGAGCACGAGGTACCATGAAGTTTTTGATGACGAGGAGATCCACCTTCGCGCAATCGGACAGCAGAATAAACGCTGCCTCGAAATAACCATTCTGCATGAGGTCGTCTATGCAGGTCTTCCTTCTTTGCCAATCCAAGTGATTTGGTTCACTTGGCATGTTCCATTGCTTTCGAGCGGAGAGGTCCTGGCGAACAATTGGCAGCAAAGTGACCAAGTCAACTGCAGCACAACTCATCCCGAGAGAATTGGAACGAAAACCGAGAGCATAGAGATTTTCGAATAGGTTACATGCCCTTTTCCAGGCCTCGCTGCTTGAATGAAGTGTGCCGTTGAAGCTGAACTCTGTCCCGCCTTCACATTCCTCCACCGTGAATTGATCACGCCCAATCTCACGATCAAGGTTGTTGGATATTGCTTCAGCGAGCGGGCGATAGGATTCAATCCCGGTCACCACAGCGCTGATTTCGCGCGTATCCGTCATGGCGAGCGGCTGCATCAACTGCTCAAACGGGCGTTCTGGGGGCTCAGGCCCAAGACGGCTCATCTCCTGCGGCGTCAATATGGAGATCGTCGCATTGGACGGCAGCGGCGTGACGCTGATCGGCTGCGCATAATTTGCCACCGTATCCGCAGTGTGTCCGAGTGCTACCAGCTCGAAGTTCGGTTCATTCTGCGGCTGATGTGCTCGCGGCGTTGCTGCGCCGGTCCGTGGTGAGTTGCCTGCTTCTTTGACGTTGTTGCTGCCCATGATGATCTCCCCGAAATTGGCGCCTCGTGGCTATCATCATCCAGTTCTATGCCTTGTGCCGAACGGCACAGCTCTGATCGAATCGACATGGCTGCCATCCTGTTCCAGCGCAAGAAACGGATCGCTCCGGCCGCATGACCGCGCTAGACCCTCGCCATGACACGGACCGCGATGAACCCTGCCATCCGCCGCCAGATGGACGCCCGCCAATGGCTGCTGCTGCTGATCCTCGGAACGATCTGGGGCGGATCGTTCTTCTTCAACGCCTTGGCGCTGAAAGGGCTGCCGCCGCTCACCATCGTGGCACTCAGGGTGGCGGGCGGCGCCAGTTTCCTGTGGGCCGCGCTCCTGGCTCTGGGATTCAGGCCGCCCAAGGGGTTGCGGCAATGGCGCGACCTGATGGTGCTTGCCGTCATCAACAACATCGTCCCGTTCACGCTGATCATCTGGGGCCAGCGCGATATTGCCTCGGGTGTTGCGGCCATCATCAACGCGACGGTGCCGTTCTTCACCATCATCGTCGCCCATCTCTTCACCCGCGACGAGCCGCTGGCGACCAACCAGCTCGCCGGAGTCGCGGTGGCGCTCGGTGGCATTGCCTGCATGGTCGGGCTCGACGCCATATCCGGACTCGGACGGCATGTGATCGGCGAGTTCACGGTGCTGGGGGCGGCACTGTGCTACGGCTTTGCCGGCGTGTGGGGGCGGCGGCTCGCCCATCACCCGCCGCTCGTCACATCGGCGTCGCAGACGCTCATCTCCTCGGCCGTCATGCTGCCGCTCGCGCTGCTTGTCGACGGCCCGGCAGCGCTCGCATCGGCAAGCGGGGCAAGCGTGCTCGTCGCCATTCTCGGCCTCGGCCTTCTGTGCACCGCCATCGCCTATGTGCTGTTTTTCGAGATCCTGCGCAGCTCAGGCGCCGGCAATGTCAGCCTGGTGACGCTGATCGTGCCGGTCAACGCCACGCTGCTCGGCACCTTGGTGCTGGGCGAACCGCTTCTGGCGCGCCATATAATGGGCATGGCCGGCGTGGCGCTCGGATTGGCACTGATCGACGGCCGGCTTCCCCGCCGGCTGTTCCCGGCCCGTTTCTGAGGAGGAGGAGGACCCAAGCGATGGCTGCCAAGCCCGACGTCACCGGCTTCTTCGACGAGGTCACCAACACCGTCAGCTATGTGGTGGCGGACCCGGCGACCATGGTAGCCGCCATCGTCGATCCGGTGCTCGACTATGATGCGGCATCCGGGCGCACCCGACGCGCCTCGGCCGACAAGATCATCGAATATGTCAAGGAGCACGGGCTTACCGTCCAGTGGCTGCTCGAGACCCACGTCCATGCAGATCATCTCTCGGCCGCGCCCTATATTCAGTCCAAGCTCGGCGGAAAGCTTGCCATCGGGGCCGGGATCACCATCGTCCAGGAGACCTTCGGCAAGGTGTTCAACGCCGGCACCGAGTTCGAGCGCGACGGCAGCCAGTTCGACCGGCTGTTCCATGATGGTGAGGAATTCGCTCTCGGCTCGATCGCGGCCTATGTGATCCACACGCCGGGGCACACGCCGGCCTGCATCACCTATGTCATCGGCGATGCCGCCTTTGTCGGCGACACGCTGTTCATGCCCGATTACGGCACTGCCCGCACCGACTTTCCGGGTGGCTCGGCCCGCGAGCTCTATCGCTCGATCCGCAAGATCTTTGCCCTGCCCGGCACGACGCGGCTGTTCCTGTGCCACGACTACAAGGCGCCGGGGCGCGATGCCTATGCCTGGGAGACCACCGTCGCCGAGGAGCGGCGCAACAATGTTCATGTCCATGACGGCGTCAGCGAGGACGATTTCGTCAAGATGCGCGAAGCCCGCGACAAGACGCTCGGCATGCCCAAGCTCATCATCCCCTCGATCCAGGTGAACATGCGGGCCGGGCGCATGCCGGAGCCGGAAGACGGCAAGGTCTATCTCAAGGTGCCGGTCGATCTGCTGTGAGTCTTCGGTGTGGAGAGGTTCTGTTGCGCTGGTTCAGAGATCAGCTCTCGAGTTCTGCGATCGCGTCGTCGGTTACCTTCGCGACCGCCGGGTATGTCGCTGCGATTTCAGGATCCGGATCGAATTTGACAGCCATCTGGATGCGGTCGCGCAGAGCACGCGCGCGCTTCAAATGATCATCATGCGGGACGAACTGCGAGAGGAACAGCAGAACGCCCGTCGCCCAGCTGGTTAGCCCGCGGCACATGACCGCTGCCTCGGCGAGCTCAAACAGCCGCTCGATAGTCGGGCGGCCGACCGGTGCGTCGTCGACAAACTCGATCGGCGCAGCGCCGAAGGGATCGTCAGGGCCAGGAAAGGTGAAGCCTCTGTCCCTCAGCCTCTGCAGCCTGTCGAAAAAGACCTGATGGGCGTTCCGGTCGATGTCATCAAAAACCTTCAGCGGATGGGGGTCGACGATCCGCAACAGTTGCCGCGCCTTGGGATTCTGCAAAACTGCGGCACGAAGGGATTTCCGCAGGTCGAGCAATTCGCAAATGGCTGCCTCCGGGTCGTCGCACAGGGATGAAATCACCTTAAAGACCCGAAGATGCCGCTCGGGAATATCGTCCGTGTTGTTCTGCGTCAGCAGCAGCTCACGCAGCACGAATTTTCCGGTTTGAATTGCGTATCGATACCGTCGGGCATCGTCTTCGATCTCGAGCAAATCGCTGCAGCACAATCCGTAGGTAAAAGCTTCGATTCTCTGAACCTCGGGCTGGCCGAGCAGGGGCAACAGCGAGTGCTCGCTGTCATCCAAGCAAAAAATCGATTCTTGCATCCTTTTATACGGCGACAACAGATCGCAGAAGAGCTGATAGGCCGCTTCGCAATGGCCGGCTCGAACCAAGGCTTCGATACAGGCCAACAGTCCCCGAAATCCGGGAGGGAGAACAGTCTTGCAAATCCAGCCAGGCTCAGATAACGCCAAATGCACTTCTGGCATGTCACAAACACTGGCCAGGAAATCATCGAGCCCGAAATCATGCAGATTGGTCAGTAAATGGACGGCGTGCTCCAATGCATTTATCGCTTGGAAATCTGCACCTCCGCGCAAATCAATCACATTGAAAGTGACTTTCGCCCGATCTTTGCCGTCTATCGCGCGTATCCTCAATTGGTTAAAATCGATCGAAAAGCGCGCAAGCTGGGTTTCAAGTACCTTTCCAATCGCAGCAAGTGTTTCTTTGGATTTGACTCCCTTAACGGTAACTCTGAATTCCTTTGCGTCCGTCCGTTCTTGTGTTTCATCCGAGCACAGTCTCTCACCCAGCTCTCCAAATCGAATTCGCTTGAGATTTTCCAATCTCTTTGGTCGTTCTGGGCCGAGCGCGCTAATCTCCTCCGGCGTCATCAGAACCACCGGCGCATTGCCGAGCAGCGGAGTGACGGTCAATGACAACGCTTC
>JBIOYR010000085.1:0-21574 GCA_044870245.1 Aestuariivirgaceae bacterium
AGGAGGTGGCGCGCCGGCTCGGCATCATTCCGGACAGCGAGCAGCCGGAGCGGTCGCGCCCGGTGCTGGTCAAGACCGACTGACGGCCGGCATGAGGGCGCGCATCACCATCACGCTCAAGAACGGCGTGCTGGACCCGCAGGGCAAGGCCATCGAGGGTGCATTGCACGCTCTCGGCTTTGCCGAGGTCGCGAATGTCCGCCAGGGCAAGCTCATCGAGCTCGAGCTTCCGGCACCCGACGATGCGGCCGCCCGCAACCAGCTCGAGGATATGTGCGAGAAGCTTCTCGCCAACACCGTCATCGAAAATTACAACATCGAGATCCGATGAGTCGCGAGGCCCTGGCCTCGCAATCCCAAGCGGCGCCCGAATGAAATCTGCGATTATCGTCTTTCCAGGACTCAACCGCGATCGCGACATGGCGATGGCGCTTGCACGCTTCACCGGCCGCGCGCCCGAGATGGTGTGGCAGACCGAAACCGAGCTGCCGCGCGAGCTCGACCTCATCGTGCTGCCCGGCGGCTTCTCCTATGGAGACTATCTGCGCTGCGGGGCGATCGCTGCGCGGGCGCCGGTGATGGCAGCGGTCAGGGACGCGGCACGGCGCGGCGTCAAGGTGCTCGGCGTCTGCAACGGCTTCCAGATCCTGATCGAGGCCGGACTGCTGCCGGGGGCGCTGATGCGCAACGCCTCGCTCCATTTCGTCTGCCGCCGGGTCCATCTCAGGGTCGAGAACAACGAGACCTTCCTGACGCGCAAGCTCCGCAGCGGCGATGTCGTCCAGGCGCCGGTGGCCCATGGCGACGGCAATTACTTCGCCGACCCGGCGACGCTCCAGGCGCTCGAGGGTGAAGGCCGGGTGGTGTTCCGCTATGTCGACGGCACCAACCCCAACGGCTCGATCAACGACATTGCCGGCATCGTCAACCGCGACGGCAATATCATCGGCCTCATGCCCCATCCCGAGAACATGATCGAGGGGCTGCATGGCCGCACCGACTGCGCGCCGCTGTTCGAAAGCCTCGTCTCGGCATGATCACCGAGGCGTTGATCCGCGAGCACGGGCTCAAGCCCGACGAGTATGAGCGTTTCCTGAAGCTGATCGGCCGCGAGCCCACGCTGACCGAGCTCGGCATCGTCTCGGCCATGTGGAACGAGCACTGCTCCTACAAATCCTCCAAGAAATGGCTCCGCACCCTCCCCACCACCGGCCCTTGCGTCATTCAGGGTCCGGGTGAGAACGCCGGGGTGATCGACATCGGCGATGGCGATGCCATCGTGTTCAAGATGGAGAGCCACAACCACCCCTCCTTCATCGAGCCCTATCAGGGGGCGGCGACCGGGGTGGGCGGCATCCTCCGCGACGTCTTCACCATGGGGGCGCGGCCGATCGCGGCCCTCAATGCGCTCCGCTTCGGGGCGCCCGACCATCCCCGCACCCGGCGCCTCGTCGCCGGCGTGGTCGCCGGAATCGGCGGCTACGGCAATTCCTTCGGCGTGCCGACGGTCGGCGGCGAGGTTAATTTCCACCCCCGCTACAATGGCAACATCCTGGTCAATGCCATGGCCGTCGGCCTCGCCAGGACCGATGCGATCTTCTACTCCAAGGCCAAGGGCGTCGGCCTGCCGGTCGTCTATCTCGGGGCCAAGACCGGGCGCGACGGCATCCATGGCGCGACCATGGCGTCGGCGGCCTTCGCCGGCGATGCCGAGGAGAAGCGCCCGACCGTCCAGGTGGGCGACCCGTTCACCGAGAAGTGCCTGCTCGAGGCCTGTCTCGAGCTCATGGACTCGGGTGCGGTGATTGCCATCCAGGACATGGGAGCGGCCGGCCTCACCTGCTCGGCGGTCGAGATGGGGGCCAAGGGCGACCTCGGGATCGAGCTCGAGCTCGACCGCGTCCCGTGCCGCGAAGAAGCCATGACCGCCTATGAGATGATGCTGTCGGAAAGCCAGGAGCGCATGCTGATGGTGCTGCGCCCTGAAAAGGCGGCCGAGGCCGAGGCGATCTTCCGCAAATGGGGGCTCGACTTCGCCATTGTCGGCCACACCACTGACGATCTGCGCTTCCGGGTGCGCCACTTGGGCAATGTCGAGGCCGATCTGCCGATCAAGGAGCTCGGCGATCAGGCCCCGGAATACGACCGGCCCTGGCTCGAGCCGCGCCACCCCGCCCCGCTCGACCAGGGCGACATCCGACCGCCCAACGATCTGTCCCAGGCGATCCTCAAGCTGATGGGCTCGCCGGATCTCTGCTCCCGCCGCTGGGTCTTCGAGCAATATGACCATGTCATCGGCGCGAACACGGCGCAGCTGCCGGGCGGCGACGCCGCCGTGCTGCGCATCCGCGACTCGAAGGCGATCGCGCTTTCGGTCGATGTCACGCCGCGCTATGTCGAGGCCGACCCATTCGAGGGCAGCAAGCAGGCGGTCGCCGAATGCTGGCGCAATCTCACCGCGGTCGGCGCCCGACCGCTCGCCATCACCGACAACCTGAATTTCGGCAATCCCGAGCGGCAAGACGTCATGGGCCAGCTGGTGATGAGCCTGAGCGGCATTGGCGATGCCTGCCGGGCGCTCGCTTTTCCGGTCGTGTCGGGCAATGTGTCGCTCTACAACGAGACCTCCGGCACCTCGATCCTGCCGACCCCGACCATCGGCGGCGTCGGTCTCATCGAGGACCTGTCGTGCATGGCGACGTTCCTCTTCAAGCAGGAGGGCGATGCGATCCTGCTGATCGGGCCGCACGGCCAGCATCTCGGCCAGTCGCTCTATCTGCGCGAGATTCATGGCCGCGAGGACGGGCCGCCGCCGCCGGTCGATCTCGTCCAGGAGAAGCGCCATGGCGACTTCGTCCGCCGCCAGATCGGTCTCGGTGTCCTGACCGCGGTCCACGACATCTCCGATGGCGGGCTGGTCGCCTGCCTGTGCGAGATGGCGCTCGCCGGCAATCTCGGCTGCCGGATCGACCTGCCCCGCACCTTTGGCCAGGCCCAGCTCTTCGGCGAGGATCAGGCGCGCTATGTCGTCACCTCGAGGCCCGAGCAGGTCGAGCCGATCATTCTGGCCGCCAAGGCGGCGGGCGTGCCGGCAAGCTGGATCGGCAGCGTCGCCGGCAATGCCGTCGCGATTCTCGGTCTTGCAACCGTGCCGCTGACCCAGTTGCGCAGCGCCCATGAGGGGTGGTTTCCCGCCTTCATGGCAGGGGAGGTTTGACTTGGCGGCCGGCTCGGCGTATGAGCAACCCCGACCGCGGGCCGTTTTCAGCCCGCGCTTTCATTTGCCTGAATTTCGGAGAGCCGTGAAATGACGAAGCGCGCAGCCGCGAAATACAAGATCGACCGGCGCATGGGCGAGAACATCTGGGGCCGCCCGAAGAGTCCGGTCAACAAGCGCGAATACGGCCCCGGCCAGCACGGGCAGCGGCGCAAGGGAAAATTGTCCGATTTCGGCACTCAGCTGAAGGCCAAGCAGAAGCTCAAGGGCTATTACGCCAACATCTCCGAGAAGCAGTTCCGCGCCGTCTATGACGAGGCCTCACGCCTCAAGGGCGACACTTCGGAGAACTTGATCGGCCTCCTCGAGCGCCGGCTCGACACCGTGGTCTACCGCGCCAAATTCGTCGCCACGCCCTTTGCCGCGCGCCAGTTCGTCAATCACGGCCATATCAGGGTGAACGGCAAGCGGGTCACCATTCCGAGCTATCGGCTGCGCGCCGGCGACCTGGTCGAGATCAAGGACAAGTCGAAGGAGCTCGGTGCCGTGCTCGAGGCGATCCAGCTCGCCGAACGCGATGTCCCCGACTATATCGAGGTCGACCACAAGAAGATGACGGCGAAGCTGTCGCGGGTCCCCGGCCTGTCGGACGTGCCCTACCCGGTTCATATGGAGCCGCACCAGGTGGTCGAGTTCTATTCGCGGTAAGCTCCCTCAGTGCAACCGCCATTCCGAGCCGACGAGCCGCAGCTCGGCCGCCGACACGAGGCCCTTATGCACCACCCGCACGGTGTGCAATGGCCCATCGAGATTGCGCGACCAGAAATTCAGGAAGGCGATGAGCCGCGGGAAGCGCGGCGCGACATCGTAATTCTGCCAGATGAAGGTCTGCAGCAGGTCCCGGTAGTCGGGCATGCGATACATGATCTCTGCCGTGGTCAGTGACCAGCCTCTGAGCTGCGCCTGCAGATCGCGATCGACCATGCCGTGACCCTCCGGTGGTGATTCCACCTGATACAATGATTGAGGGCGGCCTTTGTGCCGTCAAGCGGCTGCATGAAATTTTCTTGCTGAAACAAGGGGCTGGCAGCAGGGCACCGCAAGTGCTGACAGCAATGCAGGCCGGGTGGATCCAATCATGTCACGCCCTAAGGGCGCAACGCGAACAGCTCCCGGCTGCGGGCATCGGCATAGGCGAAGCAGCCGGCAAGCTCGGGCGAGATCGGCAGCTCGCCATAGGCACCGATCGCCCCCGCTTGCCGGAGGCTGCCGGCAAAGCCCGGCGCGTCGCTGGCGACGACCCAAACCGACGGGAGCCAAGTCCGCCGCAGCGGCCGTCCCCCTGCCCTGACGAGTGCGGCGAACATCGCCTGCTCGTCGAGCCGTGGATCGAACACCGCCAGCATCTTGCCCGACGCTGAATCGGGCAGTGCCGATGCCCTGACCGCGACCATGGTGGCAATGAGGGCGGCGACCAGCAACGCCAGGAAGAGTCCGATGGCGAGACGATGGTCGGGGCCCTGCATCTCACCGGGCAGCGCGGATGGCGAAGCTCGCGGCAAGCTGCTCGCGGATCGGCCAATGGACGATCGCCGCGAACACCCCCAGCGCGATGCTGATCCACCAGACCGGATCATAGGTGCCATAGCGGTCATAGAGATAGCCGCCGAGCCAGATGCCAAGGGCCGAACCGACCTGATGGCTGAAGAACACGAAGCCATAAAGCGTCGCCATGTAGCGCGTGCCGAACATCAACGTGACCAGGCCCATGGTCAGCGGCACGGTCGACAGCCAGAGAAGACCCATCGAGGCGGTGAAAAGCAGGGTCGAAAGGGCGGTGACCGGGAACAGGATGAAGGCGGCGATGATGGCGGAGCGGGCAAGATAGATGAACACCAGACCTTGCCGCCGCGACGCATGGCCGCCATAGACGCCGGCGAGATACGACCCGACGACATTGAACAGGCCGACAATGCCGATCGCCCAGGCGGCGAGGCTCGCCGAGATGCCGCGCTCCATCAGATAGGGTGGCAGATGGACCGTTATGAAGGCAAGCTGGAAGCCGCAGACGAAGAAGCCCGAGATCAGCAGCAGGTAGCTGCCATGGCCGAAGCCGCGCCGGAGCGCCTGGCCGATCGACAGATCGAGCTCCTTCGCACCGGGCGCGACCCCGCCCTTGGAGGCGCCGAGCGGCACCGACAGCACGACCATCAGGAGCGTCGAGGCGGCCAGCAGCAGGAGCGCGTTCTGCCAGCCATAGGCGGTGATGAACAGCTGACCGAGCGGCGCAAAGACGAACTGCCCCATCGAGCTTGCTGCGGTCGCGATGCCGAACGACCAGGAGCGCTTCTCCGGGGCGACCAGCCGGCCGAAGGCCGCCATGATGATGGAGAAGGAGGTGAGCGCGATGCCGATGCCCATGAGCACGCCGCCGCTGAGGAACAGCATCCCCGGCGTGTCGGCAAAGGCCATGAGCGCCGTGCCGGCGGCATAGATGAAGGCGCCGCCGATGATCACCCGCATCGCGCCAAAGCGGTCGGCGGCCATGCCGGCAAAGGGTCCCGCCAGACCCCAGATCAGGTTCTGCATCGCCATGGCGAAGCCGAAGACCTCGCGGCCCCAGCCATGCGCCCCCGAGATCGGCGCCGTGAACAACCCCGAGGTCGCCCGCACCCCGAAGGCGATGAGCGCGATGAGGCAGCCGGCCACGATGATCGTCGAAGAGGAATAGAGCCAGCGGGCAGGAGGCGTTTCGGCAACTTCCGTCATTGCAGATCTCCGAACAGGGACCTGTCTCTACCTTGGGTTAAGGTCGCTCGACAATTGCGACAGCTTCATGGGAGCTAGGCGTGGGCATTGGGCAGTGACCTCTGCTCTTCCCGACTGCCGGAACAACCCCGTCCAGCACCCGTTCCTTGGCGAAAGCGGACTGAACCAACGGAGTTGAACCGATGAAACAGCGATTGCTTGCCGGAATCGCGGTTGCCGCCATGTTGCTTGCTGGCGGCGCCCTGGCACAGACGTCCAATGATGCGACGGGAACGACAACCCAGGCAGGCACCTCGGCCGCTGCCATGCCGCAGATCACCGAGGCGAGCGAGTTCGTCAAGCAGGCGGCGGCAGGGGGCGAATTCGAGATCCGCTCCAGCAAGCTCGCCCTCAAGCAGTCCAAGTCGGAGGACGTCAAGCGCATCGCCCAGAGGCTGATCGACGACCACACCAAGGCCGGCAAGGAGCTGAAGGACACCGTCAAGGACGCCGGCGTGAAAGCCAAGATTCCCGAAAAGCTCGACCAGAAGCATCAATCGATGATGGACGAACTGAAGAAAACCAAAGGCATGGCCGCCAATTTCGACAAGCTCTATATCGATCAGCAGCTGTCGGCCCATCAGGACGCCATTGCGCTGTTCAGCGGCTATGCCGAAGGGGGCGACAACGACAAGCTGAAGAGCTTCGCCGAGAAGACCCTGCCGACGCTCCAGGAGCACCAGCAGATGGTGACGACCGTCCAAGCGGGGATGCCGACCCAGTAGCAGCACTTTCCGGCGCGATCCCTCCGGCGCGCCGGGCGGGTGGTCGCGCATTTCCAACGGCGGGATGCGCGGCCGCCACGGGGGAGCACAGGCAATAGGCATTAGGCAGTCAGCTGCGCTCTTCCCTACTGCCTGCTGCCTGCTGCCTTTGTCGACCGCCTGCCTCCACCCCCCATTCCCTCCCCCTTCGCCAGCGATTGCCATATTGCGCCACCGCGACGCCGCTCAGGATCAGCGCACCGCCGACCAGGATCTGTGCGTTGACCTCCTCGCCGAGCATCGCCGCGCCGGCCGCCACCGCGATCACCGGGATAAGATAGAGGAAGATGCCCGCCACCGCTGGCGGCATGCGCACGGCGGCGAAGTTCCAGGTCGCAGCCGACACCAGCGTCCCCATCACGATCATGAAGAGCATTTCGAGCCATTGCCGCGTCGTCATTGCCAGGGCGACATCGATGGTGCGGGGCGATGCCAGCGCCGCCATCGGGACAGAGGCGCCGATGATCGACAGCGCCGAGATCTGAAAGGCGCCATAGCGCCCGACCAACGGCCGCACCGCCACCGTGTAGATCGCCCAGGACACTCCGGCCAGGAATACGAAAAGCACGCCGAGCTTCGATACGCCGCTGCCGATCTCGCCCTGAAAATCCGACCAGAACAGCGCCACCGTGCCGATGAGCGCCAATGCGAGCCCGATCAGGATCGAGCTGGTGATCCGCTCGAGGCCGAGCCCGGCGGCCAGCAGGACGATGAGCAGCGGCTGGGTGCCGATGATCAGCCCGCCGACCCCGGCGCCGATCCGCTCGAAACCATAGACCGAACCGAGATTGTAGCCGAACATCGCCAGGCAGATGAGGGCGAGGCGCGGCCAGTCCTGTCTGGCGATTTGCGGCGGCAGCCACAGCACCATGGCGAGGACAAAGAACGTCGCGGAAATGGCATAACGGATGACCAGCGCGTCGGCCGGCCCGAGGCCGACCGAGAGCGAATGGATGAAGACCGGCGAAAAACCCCAGACGGCCATGGTGAACAGCATGGCCAGCAGGGCGACCGGCGGACCCGCCCGCACCGATCGGCTCCGGGGCTGCGGGAACTTAGGCTGCGGGCTGGACCACGCCCTTCTCGGCGAAGAGCTGCTTCAGCTCGCCCGACTGGAACATCTCGGTGACGATGTCGCAGCCGCCGATGAACTCGCCCTTGACGAACAGCTGCGGAATGGTCGGCCAGTTGGAATAATCCTTGATGCCCTGCCGCAGCGCCTCGGATTCGAGCACGTTGATGCCGCTATAGGGCACGCCGACATAGTCGAGGATCTGCACCAGCCGGCCGGAGAAGCCGCACATCGGCTGGTCGGGGGTGCCCTTCATGAACAGAACGACATCGGTGGATTTCACCTGATTGTCGATCCAGTCGGCGATATCGCTCATGATGTTTCCTTTCGCTCATCCGGTGGTGGCGCGGTGGTGAGTGCGAGCGCATGGAGCTCGCCCCCCATCCGGCCTTTCAACGCTTGGTAGACAAGCTGGTGCTGTTGCACCCGGTTCTTGCCTCGGAACGCGGCGGAAACGATCCTTGCGGCGTAATGGTCGCCGTCTCCCGCCAAATCGCGTATCTCGACCTCGGCATCCGGCATGGCCTCGCGGATCAGCCGCTCGATTTCATCCGCCGTCATCGCCATGGGTGCTCAGGGCCTCGGTGTCGTCCCGCAACAGCATGTATAGGGGGGAGCCCAGGCGTGCAAGATGGTGGCTGCCCGCCGTCCTCAGTCGACGTCGTGCTCAAACCGGCATGGCGAGGATCCGCGCCTGGCCGAAGCCCATGGCGGCATAGGCCGCCCCCGGCTCCCGCTCATCGGTGAAGCAGACGAGGCCGGCCAGCGGCGCCGGCCGGTTTGCGACTTCGGCCGCGCCGAGTCCGGCAATCACCGCCCCGACCCGCCGGGCGATCGCGGGGGCGGGGTCGATGAAGGTCACCTTCCAGGGTGCCGCAGCCTCGAGCTCGGCCAGGAGCAGCGGATAATGGGTGCAGCCCAGCACCACCACGTCGGTGCGCTCGCCGTCGATCTCCCGGAACACCGGGGCGATCTCGCCGGCGATCGCCGCGAGATCGGGCGCCGCACCGGCGAGCCGCGCCTCCGCCATCTCGGCGAGATTGGGCGCACCATGCAGGATGACGCGGCAGTGATAGGCATAGGTGTGGATCAGCGCCTGGGTGTATTCGCGGGTGACGGTGCCGCGGGTGGCCAGCACCCCGATGATGCGGCTCTTGGTCTGCGCCGCCGCCGGCTTGATCGCCGGCACGGTGCCGATGAAGGGCAGCGTGTGGCGGCTGCGCAGCTCGGCCAACGCCAGGGTCGAGGCGGTGTTGCAGGCGATCACCACCGCATCCGGCGCAATCTCCTCGATGAGCCGTGCCACCACCGTCGCGATCCGTTCGACCAGCGGCTCTTCGCGCCACGCGCCATAGGGGAAGGCGGCGCTGTCGGCGGCATAGACGAGCTCGGCCTCCGGCAGCTCGGCGCGGATGGCGCCGGCCACCGTCAGCCCGCCCATGCCGGAATCGAAGACGAGGATGCGTGGGCTCACCCGCGATCCTCCCGCTTCGGCCTGAGATGGACGCGGGCGAGGCTCGCCACCATGCCGCGCAGCGAGCGCACCTCCTGCTCGGTCAGTCCGGCGCGCAGGAACAGGCTGCGCATGTTGCGCACCATCCCGGGCTTCTTCTCGGGGGTCTTGTAGAATCCGGCCTCGTCGAGCTCGGCTTCGAGATGGTGGAAGAAGCCCTCGAGCTCCTCTTTGGTGGCGGGCCGCGTGTCGGGCGCGCGCAGGCCCGGTGTCTCGATCGCCGGCAGCTCGGGCGTGCCCTGGCCGATCGATGAGGCCTGTCCCTTGTACCATTCATAGCCGATCAGCAGCACTGCCTGCGCGATGTTCAGCGAGGCGAAGGCCGGGTTGACGGGCGCGCTGATGATGCAGTCGGCGAGCGCCACCTCGTCATTGTCAAGGCCCCAGCGCTCGCGCCCGAACAGGATGCCGATGCGCTGGCCCCGGCCGATCCGCGCCCGCATGTCGGTGCCGGCCATCTCCGGCGTGATCACTGTCTTGATCATGCCGCGCGGCCGCGCCGTCGTGGCATAGACGAAATGGAGATCGGCAATGGCCGGGCTGAGCGCGTCGAACACTTGCGCGCCGGTGATCACCGCGTCGGCTCCCGAGGCCGCCGACAGAGCCTTGGCATTGGGCCAGCCGTCGCGCGGCTCGACGATCCTGAGCTCGCTCAAGCTGAAATTCGCCATCGCCCGGGCCGCCGTCCCGATATTCTCGCCGAGCTGTGGGTTGACCAGGACGACGCAGGGCGAAGGTCCAGGCGGCAGGGCTTTCCTCGAGTCGGTTCCGGCCATGGCGGCGGTCGTCTTCTCCTTCGTTCCCCGGGGTGACAAGGCTCGAACGCGCGGCTATAGAGCCACCTCCCCCGCCATCCGCCAAGAGGGATATCCGCGCCATGGCCAAGATCAAGGTCGAAAATCCGGTCGTCGAGCTTGATGGCGACGAGATGACTCGGATCATCTGGGCTCTCATTAAGGAGAAGCTGATCTACCCCTATCTCGATGTAAAGCTTGTCCGTTTTGACCTCGGCATCGAGAACCGCGACCGTACCGACGACCGCGTGACGGTCGAGGCGGCGGAGGCCATTCGCGAGCACGGCGTCGGGGTCAAATGCGCCACCATCACCCCCGACGAGGCGAGGGTCAAAGAGTTCAAGCTCAAATCCATGTGGAAGTCGCCCAACGGAACGATTCGCAACATCCTGGGCGGGGTGATCTTCCGCGAGCCGATCATCTGCAAGAACATCCCCCGCCTGGTGCCGGGCTGGACCCAGCCGATCATCATCGGCCGTCACGCCTATGGCGACCAGTACCGCGCCACCGACTTCCGCTTCGAGGGCAAGGGCAAGATCACCATCCGCTTCGCCGGCGAGGACGGCAAGGTGATCGAGCGCGACGTGTTCGATGCGCCATCAAGCGGCGTCACCCTCGCCATGTACAATCTCGACGATTCGATCCGCGACTTCGCCCGGGCGTCGCTGAACTACGGCCTGAGCCGCCGCTACCCGGTCTATCTGTCGACCAAGAACACCATCCTCAAGGTCTATGATGGGCGCTTCAAGGACATCTTCCAGGAAATCTACGACCGCGAGTTCAAGCCCGCGTTCGAGAAGCTCGGGATCACTTACGAGCACCGGCTGATCGACGACATGGTGGCCTCGGCGCTCAAATGGTCGGGCGGCTATGTCTGGGCCTGCAAGAATTACGACGGCGACGTCCAGTCCGACACGGTGGCCCAAGGCTTCGGCTCGCTCGGCCTCATGACCTCGGTGCTGATGACGCCGGACGGGCGCATCGTCGAGGCCGAGGCGGCCCATGGCACCGTGACGCGGCACTTCCGGCTGCACCAGGAGGGCAAGGAGACCTCGACCAACGCCACCGCCTCGATCTTCGCCTGGACGCGCGGCCTCGCCCATCGCGCCGCGCTCGACGACAATCCGGCGCTACTCGACTTCGCCAGGACACTCGAGAAGGTCACCGTCGACACGATCGAGTCGGGTTCGATGACCAAGGACCTGGCGGTGCTGGTCGGCCCCGAGCAGAAATGGCTGTCGACCCAGGGTTTCCTCGACCGGATCGATCAGAATCTCCAGAGGGCCATGGCCTGAGGGTCAGTCGTCGTCGCCGACGAGGGATTCCCGGTTGCCGATGGGACGTCGCAGGAGTGCAAGGTCATCGAGCATTGCGACTATTCGGGGCTTCTCCAGCCTGGTTTGTTCGAGCAGCAGGGTTACTCCGAGCTTCAGAGCCTCAATCTTGTCTGCTGCACTCCTTGCAACATTGTACTTGGCGTCGAACTGGCTCCGCTTGTCACCGTATAGGTTGATGTCCCCTGAAAAATAGCGATCATGGACCACCTCGATCATGCTCTGCAGATCAGACGTCGAAGCTGTCTTACTTGATACCGCCTCCTCTGGTGCGCCGCTAAACGAAAACTCGAACATTTGGGTATCAGGCACGTTCTGCTCTTTCAACGTGCTGAACAAAAGCCTGGCGTCCTCCTTTGTATATTCTCCTTTATCCATGAGCATCTCCAGCACATGGATGGCGCAGGCCAACCCCAGATATTCTGATAGCGACACACGCGCTTCCTTGTGTATCCAAACAGGACCGGAGAACACTTCAAAATGATCGTCGACCAGTCTCAGCAACTCGGGACCACTGATCGATGGACCCGAGAGCTTATTTGCAGCGGTTAGGGCTGCTTCAATCTGACTTGACCTGACGCTGCCCCATTTGTCTTGGTTGTTTTCAGACAATTGAGGCGCGTGACGCGCTGCGAACAGACCACTCGGTCTTTCATGATCGCCAAAGGTCGCGGCCCAGCACTCTTCTCGGAGCGCCCGGTCCATCGCCGAAGTCGACACGTCCTTGGGAAGTCCGTCTCCTTTGATCTTATCGCGAGAGACATTCAGCAGCGCCAAATAGCCGTCATAGCTTTTCGGCACGATATTCGTATTCTCGAGTCGTCTGGGCAGTTCTTCCGCGACCTTTTCAACCACCGACCGCGCATGGTTGCGCGCATTCAGTTGCTCAATGAAGAATCGACTGACGTATTTGTAATCACCCCTCACAATCTTGACTGCGAGCTTGAGCTGACTGGTCGTATCGAGCGAGCGATAGATTTTCAAATTCCGATGGGTAATGCTGAACGCACTCACCTGGCCCGTGAACATGGCTTGCCCCCGATCACAAACGATCTCGATTTTTGCCTCTGGTATCCGCCTCGACTTCACCGCGCAGACCTATAAGCTCTGCGAGCAAAGCGACATGATTCAGCGGACTCTGCTCCGTGAATGTCCTGAAGGCCCCGAGCAGTGCCCTATTCAGCGAATCCACATCCCGAGATGCTCTTCTGTAGTTGTCCTGAACCCCGAGTGCATCCCGATAAGCTGCGCTTTGCCCTGTCACGAAGCGGCCAAAGACGGCATCGACCAAGGCGATCCTTATCTGTTCTCGCGGTCTGTCGAGATCGATGACCGGCTCGTCTTGCATGGGACCCTTCATTATGGTCAGCAGGGGCTTGATCTTCTCGTCAGTGAAGACTTCCTCCTTCAGCAGTCTCCCCAATTCGTCCATTGCCCGAGCGAACGAGAGACTGTTCTTCGTCGTCTCATATTTCGGCTCGTTCCAGACTGGGGCGGAGAACACCCTTGGATGATTCTTGACTAGGTTAAGGAGTTCGTAGCCCGTGATGTGCTGAAGGGCGCTGTCAACTTGTCTGGATTTCGGGAGCGCCTCCATCTTTTGACTGAGCCCGTTATTAAGCTCGTCATACGCAGCTTGGAAGCCCTCGACCGTTGCGCCGTTCCACCGACCCGGGTGAAGAAAGGCCGTCAACGCTCGTCCGATGGCCTCCGCAATGTCATTCCTGCTGAGCCTGGTCCCGTTTAGAGCGTCACCATAGGCGTTGCGCAATGCTTTCGTAACGGCTTTGAAGTCATCGGCGCTCTCGATGGCCTGATCAAGTGGAGTACCTTCGTTCGATTTCAGATTGAGAGCGCTGCGATAGTGCTCTGCGATGACCTTGCTCATCTGAAGCAGGATCCGATCTTTCGGCTGTGCCAGATCAATCGGTGCTGCATTTGCGCTTTGCGGTTGATAAACTTCCTCCAGGAGTTCGGCGAATTTTTTGTCTTGAGCCGTTTCGACGGTATTGGATGATTTGAGGCTTGCCAGGAGCGCCTCGACATCATTCTCCGTGATCTCCGTCTGTGTGCTTGAAATTCTCTCCAATTCGGCAAGGCTGAGCGGAAGTCCGAAAAACTCGGACCGGTCCTTGACGCCCTGGCCCGCCCAAAGAGCCGGCGATGACAAGATGTCGTGGTGCTTCGCAAACACATCCAAGAGTTCCGAAGCCACCGGGTGAGCGAAGCCCGCCTCTGTCGGGCAATTCTTGACTGCATTGAGCAAGGCAGCGAGCTTCGCCCCCGTTTGAGCTGCGCCGGCATCATTGTTGAACGTGTTGCGAAGGGCCGACTTCAAGGCCGCCTTCGCATTGCGATCCTTGCGCTCCGTCGACTTCACGAGAATCGCGATCTTTCCCTTACCGGCCGAGACTTTCCAAGCACGGTCGAACACCGCCAAACGGAGCTCCTGACCCCTGACCGGCAAGCGTTGCCCGACTCTGTCGAGGATGACGCCGAGAGAGTCGAGATCGTGTGAAATCATCCGGTTGTCTTTGTAGAGATCCTGTATTGCTTCAGATACGAGGACCTTTGCCTCGTTGTGTGCCTTGGCTCTCGCGATGGCAGTCTTCATGTCCTCCGCGTTCCTATGGACAAATCGAGCAAAGACTTTCAGGCGTTGCTGCACGCTGAAACTTGCAATGGTTGCTCGGTTCTGGGAATAAATCCTTCCGACACTATCCGTCACGGCTGCCCCCGTTACAATTTCCCATCGTTATCTAAATCATTTTGACCACACGGGTTGTGCTGTTTGGCACAGGCTCGCATCGAATCTTCCCGTTCCGCATGGTGGTCCCAAAACCGCATGCTGAATGCTTGACCCCGCCATTCAGTCCGTTATTGCTCGGGGCCGACCAGACCCGCTTCCTTCGAAGGCTCAAAAGGCGATGACCGGCGTCAGCGAGATCCGCTCCACATTCCTCGATTTCTTCCGCAAGGAGGGCCATGAGGTGGTGCCTTCCTCGCCGCTCGTGCCGCGCAACGACCCCACCTTGATGTTCACCAATTCCGGCATGGTGCAGTTCAAGAACGTGTTCACCGGCGCCGAGAAGCGGCCCTACAGCCGGGCGGTGACCGCCCAGAAATGCGTCCGCGCCGGCGGCAAGCACAACGACCTCGACAATGTCGGCTACACCGCCCGCCACCATACCTTCTTCGAAATGCTGGGGAATTTCTCCTTCGGCGACTATTTCAAGGAGCGCGCCATCGATCTCGCCTGGCGGCTCATCACCCGCGAGTTCGGCCTCGCTCCCGACCGGCTGACGGTCACCGTTTATGTCGATGACGACGAGGCCTTCCGCCTGTGGCGGCGCATTGCCGGGCTGCCCGAAAGCCGCATCATCCGCATCGCCACCTCGGACAATTTCTGGTCGATGGGCGAGACCGGCCCCTGCGGCCCGTGCTCCGAGATCTTCTACGATCATGGCGAGCACATTCCCGGCGGGCCGCCCGGCTCGGCCGATGCCGAGGGCGACCGCTTCATCGAGATCTGGAACCTCGTCTTCATGCAGTTCGAGCAGGTGACGCCGAAGGAGCGGGTCAACCTGCCGCGCCCGTCGATCGACACCGGCATGGGGCTCGAGCGCATCTCGGCGGTGCTCCAGGGCACCCATGACAACTATCAGACGGATCTCTTCCGATCGCTTATCCGCGCCATCGAGGAGGAGACCGACACCGTCGCAGAAGGATCTGCCCTCGCCTCGCACCGGGTGATCGCCGATCATTTGCGCGCCACCTCCTTCCTGATCGCCGATGGCGTGCTGCCCTCCAACGAGGGTCGCGGCTATGTCCTGAGGCGCATCATGCGGCGCGCCATGCGCCATGCCGAGCTGCTCGGTGCCCGCGAGCCCCTGATGTGGAAGCTCGTTCCGGCCTTGAAGCGCGAGATGGGCGAGGCCTATCCCGAGCTTGGCCGCGCCGAGGCGCTGATCGAGGAGACCCTGAGGCTCGAGGAGACGCGTTTCCGCCGCACCCTCGAACGCGGCTTGCGCATGCTCGAGGAGGAATCGGAGGATCTGAAGGCGGGCGGCGTCTTCTCCGGCAAGGTGGCCTTTCGCCTCTACGACACCTATGGCTTCCCGCTCGATCTCACCCAGGATGCGTTGAAGCCGCGCGGCATCACCGTCGATCTCGCCGCCTTCAACCAGGCGATGGAGAAGCAGCGCCAGGAGGCGCGCCGCAACTGGGCTGGCTCCGGCGAGGCGACGACCGAGTCGCTCTGGTACGAGATTCGCGAGCGGGTCGGGGCAAGCGAGTTCCTCGGCTATGACACCGAGAGCGCCGAGGGGGTGGTGCGGGCCATTGTCGGCGAGGATGGCAAGGAGAAGCAGGTCCTGGAGAAGGGCCAGTCCGGCGCGCTGGTGCTCAACCAGACCCCCTTCTATGCCGAGGCCGGCGGCCAGGTCGGCGATCAGGGCGTCATCCGCACCCCGGGCGGCGGCCGCTTCCGCGTCACCGACACCCAGAGGAGGCTCGGCGACCTCCACGTCCATCTCGGCCGCGTCGAGGAGGGCAGCATCCGCATCGACGAGCCGGTCGAGCTCGCGGTCGATCACGACCGGCGGCAGCGCATCCGCATCCATCATTCCGCGACCCATCTGCTGCATGAGGCGCTGCGTCAGGTGCTGGGCGACCATGTCGCGCAGAAGGGGTCGCTCGTGGCTCCTGATCGGCTTCGCTTCGACTTCGCGCATAACAAGGGGATGACGCGGGACGAGATCGAGACGGTCGAGGATCTCGCCAATGCGATCGTCTTGCAGAACGACCCGGTGACGACGCGGCTGATGGCGGTGGACGAAGCCATTAACGAGGGTGCGCGCGCCCTTTTCGGCGAGAAATATGGCGACGAGGTCAGGGTGGTGTCGATGGGCGTCGAGCCCGGCGGCGGCAACCGGCGGATCTATTCGATGGAGCTGTGCGGCGGCACCCATGTGGGACGGACCGGCGATATCGGCACGATCGTGATTACCGCCGAGAGTGCCTCGGCTGCCGGCGTCCGGCGCATCGAGGCGTTGGCCGGCGAAGCTGCGCGGGCGCATCTCCGCAATCGCGATCGCGAGCTCATGCGGCTTGTCGAGCTGCTCAAGACGACGCCGGGCGACATCGAGGGGCGGGTGACCCAGCTTGTCGACGACCGCCGGCGGCTCGAGCGCGATCTGTCGGAGGCGCGGCGCCGCCTTGCCATGGGCGGCGGCGGTGGCGGCGGCATGGAGCCGATCGAGGTCAATGGCATCCGCTTCATGGGTCGCGTCGTCGAGGGCGTCGATCCCAAGGACCTGAAGGGCCTCGCCGATGAGGGCAAGGCGCGGCTCGGCTCGGGCGTGGTGGCGCTGGTGGCGGTGACCGAGGACGGCCGGGCGGCCGCCGTGGTCGGGGTCACCGGCGATCTTGCACCGCGCATCAATGCTGTCGAGCTGGTGCGCCAGGCCTCGCGGGTGCTGGGCGGCACCGGCGGCGGCGGGCGGCCCGACCTGGCGCAGGCGGGCGGCCCCGATGGCTCGCGCGCCCAAGCGGCGATCGAGGCGGTCAGGGCAGCGTTGGGGTGAAGGGTGAGGCAGTGGCCAATAGGCACTAGGGAAGTGCTCTGCCCACGACCTACTGCCTACTGCCTTCTGACTACGACTCACTCTCCACCGTAATCACCGTCTGGATCTCGTCGCTGACGATGCCGGTCGACGCCGGCTTCAGGACTCCCGGCAGCACCCGGATGTCGAACAGCTCGCGGATCTCGCCATCGATGCGGATCCAATGGATCACGTCGCCCGATTTGAGATCGATGATCTGGACGCCGCACCACGGCTCGGCGTCGCGCCGCTTCAGCTCGTCGTCGAGCTGGAGGCCCGCGAAGGAATGGCGCGGCAGCGACAGCGTCACGATGGCATGGCCATTTTGAAAGTCGAGGCCGCGCAGAAAGCCCGGGCAGAAAGTGTGGGGCTCGAAGCATCCGGCGGCGAGATCGACCGTTCCGAGGTGTCCGGTGCCGGAATTGAGCACCCACAGGCGACCGTCATGGACACGTGGGCTGTGCGGCATCGACAGGCGCTCGGTGACGACCTCGCCGGACTCGACATGGATGATCGAGCCGCCCTCGGCGCGGCGGTCGCGCCAGCCATTGACGATGTCGCTGCGGCACACCGCGGTGACGTAAGCCGGGCGGCCGTCGGCCATCGCCATGCCGTTGAGATGGCAGCGATCCTCCGCCGCCAGCCTGCTGATGAATTTGGGCGTCCAATAGGGTCGGAAGCTGTGCACCTGGCTCAAGGTGGCAAGGCAGGAATGGAGCGTGTTGACGAAGACGATTCGCCCGTCGCTCATCACCCCGAGCTCGTGAATGTCGAGATCGCCGGTGGTCGAGGCGAAGCGGGGGACATAGTAGCGATCCTCGCCCTGCGGGCCGCGCTCGCCCGGGCGCAGCACATTCTCGAAACGCCAGATCTGATAGAGGCTCGACAGCAGGAGCCGCTGCGGCTCGGCCCACAGCGCCATGGCACGGACGAAAAAGCGCTCGTGGAAATTCACCTGGCCGCTGTCGCTGCCGCAGAGATAGAGCCGGCCCGATTGGTAGGAAGTGAAGGCGAGAGACAGCCTGTGCCGGGTCAGCCAGCCCGCCAGGCCCCTGGTGCAGCTCAACTGGCTGCCGCCGCCCAAGGCCGGCCCCGGCGGGGCGGGCTTGGTCGCCGCGAGAGCTTCCTGCATATGGTTCCGCCCCCCCTGGTTTTGATCCTCCGCAGCAACCTATACACGCATGATCATGGCATCACAACAACTCCGGATCGAGCGTGAACAGCTCCTGGGCGCGGCCGACGCCGCGCAGCGCAAAGCGTCCGACCGAGACGATCCGCGACCGCTCGGGCTCGGGCGTGGCGGCGGCGAATTCTGCCGACAGCACCACATGGCGGTCGACCGAGCGGCACATCGACGAGATCCGGCTCGCCTCGTTGACAGCCGGACCGACCACCGTGAAATCGAGCCGGTCCTCGCTGCCGATATTGCCATAGAGCACCTCGCCGATATGGAGGCCGATATAGACCGAAGTGACCGGGCGGCTGTCGGCGCTGCGCCGGTCATTGAGCTCGCCAAGCCGCCGGCGCAGCTCCGCCTCGGCCTTGAGGGCCGAGCGGCAGGCCTCGCCTGGATCGTCGGCCTTGAAGATGGCGAGAGTGCCGTCGCCGATGAGCTTGAGGACATCGCCGCCCGCCTGCTGGATCGCCGAGATGACGATATCGGCATAGTCGTTGAGCAGCGGAATGATCTCCTCCGGCGGCGCCGTGTCGGTGATCTTGGTGTAGCCGTGCAAGTCGGAGAACCACAGGACGGCGCTGATCCGGTCGGCGACGCCGCGGGCGATCTTGCCGTCGAGCACCCGCTGGCCGGCATCCTGGCCGAGATAGACCTCGACCAGCGTCGAGGCGATGCGCTTGAGGGAAGCGCATTTGATGGCGAGCGCCAGGGCCGGCAGCAGGTGGCGCAGCGCGGCCGTCTGGCCTTCCGTGAAGCCGCCCGGGTGCTGCGTCACCCACCAGGAATAGACGCAGTCCATCTCGCCGATCGTGCCGCTGCTGGCAAAGCGGTGGACAAAGGCGATGAAGCCCGTCTGGCCCTCCTCCTTGAGCGTCTCGAGGATGGCGAAATCGAGCGGGTCGTCGGGACCGATCCGCCGATGCAGCTCGTCGCGGCCGGTCGTCAGCAGGTGATAAAAGGGGCTGCTCTGCCAATTGGCAGCGGCCGTTCCGCCCTGATTGGTGCGGCCATATTCGATGACGGCGTCCTCCTTGATGCCGTCATTGCGCCAGCGGAAGGCGCGCCCTTCATAGATCGGGTGGAGCGTGTCGATGATGGTGACGGCGCGCGACAGGAAGAGACCGGCCGCCCCGCAGCGGCTGCAGAAGCCGTTGAGAAGCTCGGTCTCGAGCTCTCCTGACAGGCCGCGCTCGATGAGCCAGGCGGCGATGGCGTCGATCTGGGCGTTGTTCATGACTGGGGCCGGTCGGCAGTCGGCGGATGGGCGGTAGGCAGTTGGCAGTAGCCAGTAGGAGACCGGCAGTCAATGGCGACGGCCTTGCCGCAAGTCGGTGCCTACTGCTACCGCCGACCCGGCGGTGGCCATTGATCGGTGTTGTGGTCCGGATGCTGGCGGCTCTTCAGCCGGGCGAGCTCCTCCGGGCTGCGGCTGTCCTCGGTGCGGCGGGCAGGAAGCGGCGCGAGGCCGGCAAACCAGCTGAGCCGACTCTCGATGCCGACCTGCGACGTCGGCGGCGCAAGCTCCGGCTCGTCGAGCGAGCCGATGGCGATCTCGATATGGTCGTCGCCATCCTCCTGCATCGACAGCGGCGTGCCGCAGGCCGGACAGAAGCCGCGATCGACCACCGCCGAGGAGCGGAACAGCCCCGGCGTGCCGCGGGTCCAGCGGAAACTGTCATGAGGGACCGAGACGAGTGCCGCCCCCCATGAACCGAATGCTTTCTGGCACATCCGGCAGTGGCAGATGCCGGCACTGCCGAGCGGACCGCTGATGGCATAGCGAACTGCACCGCATTGGCACCCACCGGTGGCGACTGGACGCTCCGCGATCATGTCAAACCCTCACCATTCTTGCCCGCCTCTAGGCATCGGCGGCAGAGCCTTCCTCGCCCTCGGACGGTGTGCCGGTGATCCGTTGCGCGATCAGGCCGGCATTGGCGCGGATCGCATTCTCGATCGTTTCCGCGACATCGCGGTGAGTCTTGAGGAAGGTCTTGGCGTTCTCGCGGCCCTGGCCGATCCGCTCGCCGCCATAGGAGAACCAGGAACCGGATTTTTCGACGACCCCGGCGGTGACCCCGAGATCGAGAAGCTCGCCCGTCTTCGAGATCCCCTCGCCATACATGATGTCGAACTCGACCTGCTTGAACGGCGGCGCAACCTTGTTCTTCACCACCTTGACCCGGGTCTGGTTGCCCACCACCTCGTCGCGGTCCTTGATAGCGCCGATCCGCCGGATGTCGAGACGCACCGAGGCATAGAATTTCAGCGCATTGCCGCCGGTCGTCGTCTCCGGATTGCCGAACATCACGCCGATCTTCATGCGGATCTGGTTGATGAAGATCACCATGCATTGCGTCTTGGAGATCGAGGCGGTCAGCTTGCGCAGCGCCTGGCTCATCAGCCGCGCCTGCATGCCGGGCAAGGCATCGCCCATCTCCCCCTCGATCTCGGCCTTGGGGGTCAGGGCCGCGACCGAATCAATGACCAGGACCTCGACCGCGCCGGAACGCACCAGCGTGTCGGCGATTTCCAGCGCCTGCTCGCCAGTATCGGGCTGAGAGATCAGGAGCTCGTCGATATCGACCCCGAGCTTGCGGGCATAGGCCGGGTCGAGGGCGTGTTCGGCATCGACAAAGGCGCAGATGCCGCCACGCCGCTGCGCCTCGGCGATGGTCTGGAGCGCCAGTGTCGTCTTGCCCGACGATTCGGGACCGAAGATCTCGACCACCCGCCCCCTCGGCAGACCGCCGATCCCGAGCGCGATGTCGAGCCCCAGGGAGCCGGTAGGGATGGCCTCGATCTCGATCGCCGTATTGGCGCCGAGTTTCATGATCGATCCCTTGCCGAATGCCCTTTCGATCTGGCTGAGAGCCGCGTCGAGCGCCTTTTTTCTGTCCATGGACGAATTCTCTATCAGCCGGAGATTGGTCTGCCCCATCTCGCCGCTCCTTATTGACCAGCGTCCCTGATTCCACAAGGGACTATGCGGCAGATCATGTACCCTTTTTGTTCTCACCGCAACAACCTTTTGCAATCTCTTGATTCAGCAATGTTTTCAATCATTAGCCAGCAATATCTCGAGACTGCGGGAAATCCCGGGAGAGTCGCAGGTCGGCGCCCCGGGACGTCTGGGGGGAGGTCGGAACGCCGTCTACGCTCTCCCGGTAGCCTGGCGCGAATTCTCACCGGCAGGAATGCTGTAACATTGCTGTCAGAAAGTTGCAATGAAGAATCCATTACATCTTTTTGGTGAGAGATTGATTTCCTACCCGAGAATGTCCGCCAGCAC
>JBIOYR010000086.1:0-24152 GCA_044870245.1 Aestuariivirgaceae bacterium
CAGGCGCGGCTCGGTTTCGTGTCGCGCAGCCCGCGCTGGGCCATCGCCCATAAATTCCCCGCCGAGCAGGCGAGCACCGTGCTCGAGGGCATCGAGCTCCAGGTCGGGCGCACCGGCGCGCTGACCCCGGTGGCGCGGCTCAAGCCTGTCACTGTCGGCGGCGTGGTGGTGGCCAATGCCACGCTCCACAATGAGGACGAGATCGCCCGCAAGGACATCCGCATCGGCGACACGGTGATGATCCAGCGCGCCGGCGATGTCATCCCACAGGTTCTCGGCATCGTTCCGGAGCTCAGGCCCAAAGGCGCCAAGCCCTTCGTTTTCCCGGAAGTCTGTCCGGTCTGTGGCAGCCATGCGGTGCGCGAGCTCAATGAGAAGACCGGCAAGCTCGACGCCGTCAGGCGCTGCACCGGCGGTCTCATCTGCGCAGCCCAGCGCGTCGAGCGTCTGCGCCATTTCGTATCGCGCAGCGCCTTCGACATCGAGGGTATCGGTGAGAAGGTCATCCAGGAGTTCTTCGACGAGGGTCTCATCGCCTCGCCGCCCGACATTTTCACGCTCGCCGAGCGCGACCGGACACTGAAGCTGCCGCTCGAGGAGCGCGAAGGCTGGGGCGAGACCAGCGCCCGCAACCTCTTCGGCGCCATCGATGCCCGCCGCACCATCCCCTTCGACCGCTTCATCTATGCCCTGGGCATTCGCCATGTCGGCGAGACCACGGCGCGGCTGCTCGCCCGCTCCTATGGACGGATCGAGGATTTCGTGACCGCCATGAAGGAGGCCGCCCGCGACCGCGACAGCGAGGCCTTCCACGATCTCGACAATATCGGCGGCATCGGTGACACCGTCGCCGGGGCGATCGCCGACTTCTTCGCCGAGGAGCACAACATCGCGGTGGTCGAGGGCCTGCTGCGCCATGTCGCGGTGGAGCCGCTGGCGGCGGTCGACACGACCTCTCCGGTGGCCGGCAAGACGGTGGTGTTCACCGGCGCGCTCGAGCGGATGACCCGCGAGGAGGCCAAGGCGATGGCCGAGCGGCTCGGCGCCAAGGTCTCGGGCTCGGTGTCGAAGAAGACCGATCTTTTGGTGGCCGGACCTGGCGCCGGGTCGAAGTTGAAGGATGCCGAGCGGCACGCTATCGAGGTGATCGACGAGGCGGAGTGGTTCCGCCGCGTCGAGGGAGGTTGACCCGGAATGGCATTCGACTGGCTGGAGTTTCGCCGCGGCGTGGTGGATATCCTGCCCGTGGTCACCGCCGCATTGCCGATCGGACTCCTGTTCGGCACGCTCGCCGCCGCCAAGGGCATTGCGCCGGTGGAAGCGATGGTCATGAGCGCCACCGTGTTTGCCGGTGCCGCCCAGTTCGTCGCCGTCGATCTGTGGACCAATCCGGCGCCCGTCGTGCTGCTCACCTTCACGGTCTTCCTCGTCAACATCCGCCACATCATGATGGGCGTGTCCTTCGCCAGGCACATGGGGAGGTTCCCGCCATGGCAGCGGCCTCTGGCGATGTTCTTCCTCGTGGACGAGATGTGGGCCTTTGCCGAGCGGCGTGCCCTCGGGGGACCGGTGCCGCCCGCCTATTGGTGGGGCATGAGCCTGGCCTTGTGGGGCCAATGGGTCATCGGAACCACCGTCGGGTCTGTCCTTGGCCGCAGCCTTGGCGACCCCAAAGCCTTCGGCTTCGATTTCGCCTTCACCGCCACCTTCATTTGCATCCTGATCGGCTTCATCCGCAGCTGGCGGACCGGCGCGGTGCTGGCCGTGAGCGGCGCCGCCGCAGCACTTGCCAAGCTCGCGATTCCCGGCGCCTGGTACATCGCCATTGGCGGGCTCGCCGGCGTTGCTGTCGCCTATTTTCTGGCCGAGGCGGAGGAGGAGGCCGGCGCCCGCGAGGCCGAGGCCGGGTCATGACGCTCGCCGCCTATGCCACCGAGCTGACGATCGCCGGCATGGCGATCGCCACCTATATCACCCGCGTCTCGGGCCTTTATCTCGTGCGCTTTTTCAACGTCCGGGGTCGCACCAAGGCGGCGCTCGATGCCATGCCGCCGGCCATCCTGATGGCGGTGATCGCGCCCGTCGCCTTTGCCACCGGCCCGGCCGAGACCGTCGCCACCGGCATCACCGCGCTCGCGGCGCTGCGCTTCCCGCTGATCGTCTCGGTGATCATCGGCGTCGCGAGCGTCGTTGCGCTGCGGCAGGTAATCGGGTGAGTAGTGAGGTAGTAGTGAGTAGGTTCTGGACCCTACTAACTACTCGCCAATCGACCGGCAGGCATGATCCAACCACCGCCGCTCGGCCTCGTTGAGGAACGGGCTGATCTCGCGATGGACCCGTTGATGATAGGCGTCGAGCCAGTCCCGCTCGCCCTGATCGAGCAGCGCCGGCGCCACCAGCCTGAGGTCGATCGGCACCAGCGTCAGGGTCTCGAAGCCGAGCATCGGCCGCTCGCCGCCGGCGATCGCCTCGGGCTCGGTGACCATGACGAGATTCTCGATGCGGATGCCGAAGGCGCCTTCCTTGTAATAGCCGGGCTCGTTCGACAGGATCATGCCCGGCTCGAGCACCATCCGGTCGTTCTTGGAGAGTCGCGCCGGCCCTTCATGGACCGACAGATAGCTGCCGACGCCATGCCCCGTTCCATGATCGTAATCGAGACCTGCCGACCACAATGCCGTCCGGGCGAAGGCATCGATATGGCCGCCCATCGTCCCCTTGGGAAAGCGCAGCCGTGAAATCGCGATGAGGCCGCGCAGCACCCGGGTGAACCGGTCGCGCATCTCCTCGCTCGGCGTGCCAACGATCACTGTGCGCGTCACATCGGTCGTTCCATCCTCATATTGCGCACCCGAGTCGATGAGAAAGATCTCATCCGTCCGGATCGGGCGGTTCGAGCTCGTCGACACGCGGTAATGCGGGATGGCCGCATGCTCGCCGGCGCCCGCGATGCTGTCGAACGACACATCCTTGAGGACGCCGGTATCGCGGCGGAAGCGCTCGAGCGCGGTGACGGCCGCGATCTCGTCGAGCGAGCCGCTGCCGGCCTCCTCGTCGAACCAATGCAGGAATCGCGCCATGGCGACGCCGTCGCGCCGATGGGCCGAGCGGGCCCCCTCGCGCTCCGTCGGGTTCTTGCGCGCCTTGGGCAGCACGCACGGGTCCTTGCCCTTGACGAGCTGCGCCCCCGCCGTCTGGAGGGTCGAGACGATGGCGTCGGACGCCCAATCGGGATCGACCAGCACCGACGCCCGCTCCGCGCCGAGCTTGATCAGCGCCGCCGTCAGCGCCTCCGGCCGCTCGACATCCGCCACACCGGCGAGATGCGCGGCCACGTCCTCGGGCAGTCGCGCCGGCTCGATGAACAGTTGGGCTCGCCCCTGGCGCTTGACGATCGCATGGGCCAGCACGACCGGGGTGTGAGGCACGTCATGGCCGCGGATGTTCAACAGCCAGGCGACCGAATCGGGCAGCGTCAGCACCGTGGCATCGGCCTTGGCCTTGGCCAGCTCGCCGGCGATGTCGGCGATCTTCTCAGGCGCCATCCGCCCGGCGAACTGCGCCGGATGGGCCGCCACCGGGGCATCGGTCTTGGCTGGCCGGTCGCGCCACAGACCGTCGACGAGATTGGGCTCGACCGCCCGCAGGGTCGCGCCCCGCTCCTCGCAGGCCTTGCGCAACCGCTCGGCGGTGTCGGCGGTGATCAGCCAGGGGTCGTAGGCGAGCACGCTGCCGGGCGCGAGGTTCTTCGCAACCCACTGATGCAGCGGCTCGTCGACCGAATGGATGATGGTGAAGATGGCGGGATCGACCTGCTGCCTGGCCTGGATCGTGTAGCGCCCGTCGGCGAACAGCATCGCCTGGTCCTGGGTGACCAGGCATATGCCCGCCGAGCCGCTGAAGCCGGTAAGCCACCGAAGCCTCTCGGAGCTCGGGGCGACATACTCGCCCTGAAACTCGTCGGCGCGCGGCACGACATAGGCGTCGATGCCCATTTCGCGCATTTTTTGGCGAAGTCCGGCAATGCGCTCGCGCGAGAGCTGTGGCTCGGCAGTGTCGTCGAAGGACTGGAACATGGCTTTGAGTTTTAGGCGCTTCCGCAGGCCTCGGCAATGCCGCCATCATTTCATGCTGCATTGCAATATCGTTACGTCAATATCAACTTACATAGCCATGCGCCAACCGCATGAAGACTCGCTCAGACGCCCCAAGGGTCGTCAAATATCGGTCATGAACTGTTCATGAATAAATGCGCTTTGATAGTGCGTTAATCGTCGTTAACAGAGCATGAACAAACCCATAACCAAAGTGCATAGCTGCGGTGTTTCGCCATCCCTGGTGGGCCGCCGAATCGAACGTATATACCCTGTCATGGAATTGTGCGGCGCAGCAACTGGGGCTGGCCGCGAAGTGCATGGAGAGGACCAATGTCGAGCACCACCATCAACACCACCGAAAGCGGCCGCGTCAGCCTGCGGGCTTTCCCCGAGATCGTCACCCGGATAGCCGGGAACGTTGGACGTTTCTTCAGCCTGTCCCGTGCCGAGCGCGAGCTCGAGGGCCTGGATGACCGTCTGCTGGCCGATATCGGCCTGCGGCGGAGCGAGATCCATCGCATGGTCTGGGGCGGGCGTCGCGTCCGCTAGGCCTTCACGCCGGCCGACTGGAGCACCAAAGTGCTCCAGCCATCGATTCTGATCCGCCGGATCAGCCGGAACCCGTGGCCGCGATAGACCGCCGTCACCCAGCGTTCCTGATCGATCTGCAGGCCGGAGAGCACCACGGTGCCTCCGGCCGCACTTGTCTTGCGCAAGCGCCCCGCCAGTTTCACCAGCGGCCGCGCCAGGATATTGGCCAGGATCAACTGATAGGGCGCCTGTGCCCGGATCGCCGGCCCATCGACCCCGGCGGCGCGCCAGACGCTCACCCGGGCGCCGTTCAGCCGGGCATTTTCGCGTGTCACCCGCACCGCCTCGGGATCGATATCGCTCGCCACGACCTGCGCATGGCTCGCCAGCGCGGCGGCGATCGCCAGCACCCCGGTCCCGCTGCCGATATCGAGAACACGCCGCGGCCGCCGTTCCTTGAGGATGCCGTCGAGCGCCATCAGGCAGCCGAGCGTCGTCCCGTGATGGCCGGTGCCGAAAGCCGTGCCGGCATCGATCTCGATGGCGACGCTGGCCGGCGGATGGCGGCCTCGATCATGGCTGCCATGGACGAGGAATCGCCCGGCCCTGACCGGCGTGAGCCGCTCGAGCGTCGCGCGGACCCAATCGAGCTCCGGCAGCGTCACCCCCGCAAGGTCGGCCGTATCGAGCCCCAACATCCTGAGCCCCTGCGCCAGATCGCGCTCATCCGGCGGCGTGGTGAAGATCGCCTCGACCGTCCACCAATCGCCCTTGGCATCGCCTTGCAGCACGGTCACCGCATCGGCCGGCGGCCACATCAGCGATTCGAGGAGCGTGGCAAGCCTTGTTGCGGCCTGCCTGTCCATTGGCCGCGACCTGAGCACCGTGGGAGAGGCTGAGACAGTGGTCATTGCGTCAGGTCGGCGTCATACCACCGGCGCGACAGCCGCGACAGGGTGCCGTCGCGGTGCATCTCGCCGATGATCTGCCGAAGCCTTGCGTTCAATTCGGGATCGCCCTTGTCGATGGCGACCGCCAGCGGCTCGAGAAACAGCGGTCCGCCGATGATCTTGAGCGGATAGCCGTTGCGGATCGATGTGAGCACCGTCGGCATCGCCGTGATGACCGCGTCGAGCTTGCTGCCGTCCCCGAGCTTCAGATCATCGAGCGCCAGTTGGTCCGTCTCATAGGTATGGATGCGCGGCTCGGCGATCAGATAGTCGAACTCCACCGCCCCTGGCACGTCGATCGCCAGATTCCGCTTGAGATAATTCTCGTAGGTGGTGGCGATTCCCACCCCGATCGCCTTGCCCGAAGCGAGCTCGGGTGACGTGATGTCGCGATTGTCGATATGAACGGCGAGCGAGGCAGGTGTGTTGTAATAGACAGCCGGAAAATCCAGATGCTTGCTTCTTTCCCGGGTCGGGCTCATTGAACCGACCGAAATATCCCACCTGTTCTGCCAGTTCCCGGCCGTGATCACGTCCCAGCCCGGAGTGACGAATTTGAGCTGCACGCCGAGCCGCCGGGCAATCTCGCGGCCGACATCGATATCGAAGCCTTCGAAATCGCCGCTGCTGGTCAGCTTCGACTGCGGCGGGTATTCGGGATCGGTCGCCATGACCATCTCCCGTTTCTCCATGATGCGGTCGAGCACCGGCCCTGCCGCGGCAGCACCGGCGGCACTCACCAGGGTGGCGGCCGCCGCGACAGCCATGGCGAGCTTGCGCAGGGACATGGTGAAAGACCCCATTTCTTCCCGCGCCGATCATCGACCAGTTCATGGCCATGCCGCAAGTGGGGCCGTCTGATGGCAGCCACCTTGATGCTGGTGCCGCTGGTTGCCGCCGCCGCGCTCTTCATGGAGAACATGGATGCGACCGTCATCGCCACCTCGCTCCCGGCGATCGCCCGCGATCTCCATCAGGATCCGGTGGTCCTCAAGCTCGCCTTCACCTCCTACCTGATCGCGCTCGCCGTCTTCATCCCGATCTCGGGCTGGGCCGCCGACCGCTTCGGGGCGCGCAACGTGTTTCGCGGCGCCATCATCCTCTTCACCCTCGCCTCCGCCGCTTGCGGCTTTGCCGATTCGCTCGAATGGCTCGTCGCCGCCCGCGCCGCCCAGGGCATTGGCGGCGCCATGATGACTCCGGTCGGCCGCCTCATCCTGCTGCGCTCGGTGCCGAAGAGCGAGCTCGTCCAGGCGCTCGCCTATCTCACCATCCCGGCGCTGCTCGCGCCATTGATCGGCCCGCTGCTCGGCGGCTTCATCACCACCTATTTCCACTGGCGGTGGATCTTCTGGATCAACATCCCGGTCGGCATGCTCGGCCTCTTCCTCGCCACCCGCTACATGCCCGACATCCGCGCCGACCGGGTGCCGCCGCTCGACTGGGTCGGCTTCTTCTTGTCGGGCTTCGGCCTCGCATCGCTCATTTTCGGCTTCACCGTTTCCGGCGGCATGGTCCTGCCGCGCCCGTTGGCGCCGGCGCTGGTCATGCTCGGGGCCGTTCTCATCGCCCTCTATGTCCAGCACGCCCGTCGCGCCCCGCATCCGATCCTCGATCTCCAGCTCTTCCGCATCCCGACACTCCGCTCGAGCCTGGTCGGCGGCACGGTGTTCCGCACCGGCATCGGCTCGATCCCGTTCCTGCTGCCGCTGATGCTGCAGGTCGGCTTCGGGCTCAATCCGTTCGAATCCGGCTCATTGACCTTTGCCGCCGCCGCCGGTGCATTGGTCATGAAGGTGACGGCACTGCCGATCCTGCGTTATTTCGGCTTCCGCCGGGTGCTGGTGTTCAACGCGCTGATCTGCGCCGGCTTCCTCGCCATCAACGGCCTGTTCACGGCTTATACGCCGCACGCCCTCATCCTCATCGTGCTGCTCACCGGCGGCTTCTTCCGCTCGCTGCAATTCACCAGCCTCAATGCCCTGGCCTTTGCCGATGTACCGACGCCGGTCCTGTCGCAGGCGACCAGCATGTCGGCGGTGGCGCAACAGCTCTCATCGGCATGCGGCGTGGCGCTCGCCGCCTTCCTGCTCGAAACCACCCGGTCGCTGCGCGGCGACGACACGTTGGTGACCGCCGATTTCTCGATCGCCTTCATGATCATTGCGGTGTTCACCGCCTTCTCCGCCTTCCTCCATCTGAGCCTGGAGAAGGATGCCGGCGCCGAGGTCGCCGGCCACGCGCGGGAATAGGCAGTCGTCAGACCCGCTCGACGAAGCTGTCGATCACCCGCTTCTCGCCCGCCTTCTCGAAATCGACGGTGAGCTTGTTGCCCTCGATCCGCGTGATCCGGCCATAGCCGAATTTCTGATGGAACACCCGCTCGCCTTCCGCGAAGCTCGCCCCCGCCGTCTCGCTGGCAACAAGGTGCCCCTCGATGATCCTGGGCGCGCTCCGCATCGCCTCCCCGGCGGCGTAGCGCTTCTGCGCCCGCTGCCACCCCGGCGTCGCATAGCTGTTGGCGAAGGGCTTGAGATCATCGAACCGGCTGCCGCCAAAGGCATTGACGCCATAGGCGGCAAAGCTCGTCGAGCGCTCGACGACATCGACATGATCGCTCGGCAGCTCGTCGATGAAGCGCGACGGCAGCGCCGACTGCCAGAGATTATGCATGCGCCGGTTCTGCGCGAAGGAGATGATGGCGCGGTGCTTGGCCCGGGTGATGCCGACATAGGCGAGGCGGCGCTCCTCCTCGAGCCCGGCGCGACCGCTCTCGTCGAGCGAGCGCTGGTGCGGGAACAGGCCCTCTTCCCAGCCAGGCAGGAACACAGTGCCGAATTCGAGCCCCTTGGCCGAATGGAGCGTCATGATGCTGACCTTCTCCTCGATGTCGCTCGAATCGGCATCCATCACCAGCGCCACATGCTCGAGAAAGCCGGTCATCGTCTCGAACTCGCTCATCGAGCGGATCAGCTCCTTGAGGTTTTCCAGCCTTCCCGGTGCCTCCGGCCCCTTGTCGTCGAGCCACATCTGCGTATAGCCCGATTCATCGAGCACGATCTCGGCAAGCTCCGTATGCGGCATGCCGTCGAGAAGCTGCCGCCAGCGGGCGAACGACATCAGGAGATCGTTGAGCGACTTGCGGGTCTTGGCCGGCAGCTCGTCGGTTTCGACGAGCTTGCGCGCCGCCCGATAGAGCGAGGTGCCGTCGCGCCCCGCCACCTCATGCAGCCGCTTCACCGAGCTGTCGCCGATCGCGCGCTTCGGCACATTGACGATCCGCTCGAAGGAGAGGTCGTTGTCGGGCGACACCACGACCCGGAAATAAGCGAGCGCATCGCGGATTTCCTGGCGCTCGTAGAAGCGCGGTCCGCCGATCACCCGATAGGGCAGGCCGAGCATGATGAAGCGGTCCTCGAAGGCCCGCATCTGGAACGAGGCGCGCACCAGGATTGCCATGTCGTTCAGGCTTTCGCCGCGCCGCTGAAACTGCTCGATGTCCTCGCCGATCGCGCGCGCCTCCTCGTCGCCATCCCAATGACCTCTGAGCGTGATCAGATCGCCCTCGTCGACCTCGGTCCGGAGCGTCTTGCCGAGCCGGCTCTCGTTCTTGGCGATCAGCCCCGATGCGGCGCCGAGAATATGCGGCGTCGAGCGGTAGTTCTGCTCCAGCCGAATGATCTTGGCGCCGGGAAAATCCTTCTCGAAGCGCAGGATGTTGTCGACCTCGGCACCCCGCCAGCCATAGATCGACTGATCGTCATCGCCGACGCAGCAGATGTTGCGCCGCCCCTGGCCAAGCAGCCTGAGCCACAGATATTGCGCGACATTGGTGTCCTGATACTCGTCGACCAGCATGTATTTGAACCGGCGCTGATAGTCGGCGAGCACATCGGGATTGTCCTGGAACAGCCTCAGGCATTCGAGCAGCAGGTCGCCGAAGTCGCAGGCATTGAGCAGCTTCAGCCGCTCCTGATAGGCCCGGTAGAGCTCGCCGCCCTTGCCGGCAAAACCATGGCCTTCGCCGGCCGGCACCTTGGCCGGCGGCAGCCCGCGGTTCTTCCAGCCGTCGATCAGCGAGGCGAGCTGGCGCGCCGGCCAGCGCTTCTCGTCGATATCGTTGGCCGAGAGGATCTGCTTGATGAGCCGGATCTGGTCGTCGGTGTCGAGAATGGTGAAATCCGACTTGAGGTCGACGAGCTCGGCATGGCGGCGGAGAATCTTGACCCCGATCGAGTGGAAGGTGCCGAGCCAGGTCATGCCCTCGACCACCCCTCCGATCAGAAGGCCGATCCGGTCCTTCATCTCGCGCGCCGCCTTGTTGGTGAAGGTGACGGCAAGAATCTGCCCCGGCCATGCCTTGCCGGTGGCGAGCAGATGGGCAAGCCGCGTAGTCAGCACCCGGGTCTTGCCGGTGCCGGCGCCGGCCAGCACCAGCAGCGGTCCTTCGGTCGTTTCGACGGCGGCCCGCTGCTCGGCATTCAGGCCCTTCATATAGGGGGGATCGGCCGGTGCCATGGCCCGGGCCGCCAGGCCGCCCCGGCGGGGCGTTATTCCGGCGTCCTCGTCTAATTCATTGAAATCGATGGGTCCGGTCACCGTGCCCCTGCGAATCGCGCTCATCATTTATGATTATATAACAGCGGGGGCATGGCTTTTCGACCTCGTGGCCCAAGGAAAAGCGTGGTACCCGACCCCTGGCTTGGCTAGTGTTCGCAAGGGCCTAAATTGAAGGACCAGCATGGCGATGGCGGCAGATTCCGCACGGCGGAACGGCCTTGACGAGGCTTTGGGCGAGATTTCCGCGCTGCTCGGCGCGCGGCTGTCCCGCGCCGCCGCGGTCCGCGAGCAGCATGGCAAGGATCTGACCTGGAACCCCGGGGCCCCACCGGACGCCGTGGCCTTCGTCGAATCGACCGCCGAGGTGCAGGAAATCGTCAGGATCTGCGCGCGCCACCGAACGCCGATCATCCCTTACGGCACCGGAACCTCGCTCGAAGGCCACATCACCGCCCCCCATGGCGGCGTCACGGTCGATCTCGGGGGCATGAACCGCATCCTCGAAGTCAATGCCGCCGACCTCGACTGCCGGGTCGAAGCCGGCGTTACCCGCAGCAAGCTCAATGCCCATCTGCGCGATCAGGGACTGTTCTTCCCCATCGATCCCGGAGCCGACGCCTCGCTTGGCGGCATGGCGGCGACCCGTGCCTCCGGCACCAATGCGGTGCGCTACGGCACCATGCGCGACAATGTGCTGAGCCTTACCGTGGTGACGGCGGACGGCCAATGCGTGCGCACCGCCCGGCGGGCGCGAAAATCCTCCGCCGGCTACGATCTGACCCGCCTCTTCGTCGGGTCGGAGGGCACTCTGGGCGTGATCACCGAGGTGGCATTGCGCCTTTACGGCATTCCCCAGGCGATCATCGCCGGCGTTTGCCCGTTCCCCAGCGTCGAGGCAGCCTGCAACACCACCATCGAAACCATCCAGTTCGGCATACCCATCGCCCGCATCGAGCTCGTCGACACCGAGCATGTCCGCGCCTTCAACGCCTATTCGAACCTCACGCTGGTTGAAGCGCCGACCCTGTTCGTCGAGTTCCACGGCACCGACGCCGCCGCCGCCGAGCAGGCGGCACTGTTTGAGGAGATTGCCCGCGACAAGGGCGGCGGCCCGTTCTCCTCTGCCCGCCGGGAGGAGGATCGCGCTCGCCTCTGGCAAGCGCGCCACGACGCCTTCTGGGCGGCAAAGGCGATGCGGCCCGGCAAGGAAGTCTTCGCCACCGATGTCAGCGTGCCCATCTCGCGGCTCGCCGAATGCGTCGTCGCGACGGAGGCCGACCTCGCCGCTTCCCGTCTCTATGGCCCGATCGTCGGCCATGTCGGCGATGGCAATTTCCACGTCGTCCTGTTCTGCGACCGCCAGGACCCGGACGAGGTGGCGCGGGTCGAGCGGTTCTACGAGCGGCTGATCATGCGGGCGATCGCCATGGATGGTACGTGCACCGGTGAGCATGGCGTGGGTCGGGGCAAGATGAAGTTCCTTGGCCACGAGCTTGGTGCCGGCCTCGATTTGATGCGTCGTGTCAAACAATCGCTCGATCCCGAGGAGATCATGAACCCAGGTAAGATCGTCGCTGCATGACGCGTCAGGGACTCGAATATGATTGCAGGCTGCGGGCGGATCAGAGGCGATGAGCCCATGGAAGTCGCCCCTCCTGCTGCTTGGCATTCTCGCGATAGTCGTTGCGGGAGCTGCCCTCCTTGCGCCGTTTTTCATCGATTGGAACGCCTATCGCCCGATCATTGAGTCCTATGGCCGCAAGCTCACCGGCCGCGAGGTCAGGATCGGCGGCCTGATCGATGCCCAGCTCTTCCCCTGGCCCAATCTGACGTTGCGAGACGTGCGTGTCGCCAATCCCGAAGGCGCGATCCATCCCGACCTGTTCGTTGCACCGGTCCTCACCATCGAGCTCGCCTTGCCGCCGCTTCTCTCCGGCCACCTCGAAATGACCGAGGTCAGGATCGACCAGCCGACCATCGCCCTCGAGCGGCTCGCCGGCAGCAGCGGCACCTGGGACCTGAAGCCCGATCGGGCGCTGCTCGACGAGATCGGTCCCCGCCGCCTGTCCTTCCCGGCGATCCGCGTCGATGGCGGAACCGCCTATCTCGTCGACGGCGCCCGCGGTGGCATCGCCGAGGTCGCCATCGGCTCGATCAACGCCAGCGCCCCCGAGCTCCGGGGCCCGTGGAAGGTCGGCGGCACCGCCGCCTATCGGGGCCGCGAGCTGCAGCTCACCTTCACCTCGGGAGGGGCGCGCCCTGGCGAGCCGCGGCCGACCTTCCTCAGGGTCGCACCGGTCACCGGCGCCGGCTACTCCTACACTTTCGACGGAACCGCTCCGGGCACGCCGGACGGCACGATGAAGGGCACGCTGAACATCGTCCCGGTCGATGCCCCCGATGGCGCCAAGGCCGATGCCTCGCTCGGCGTCCAGCCCTTCAGCCTCAAGGCGGATGTTGAGGCAGGCTTCAATCGCATCGCCCTGTCGAAGATCGAATTCAGTCCCGAAACCAGCGAGGACGCCGGCAATCTCATCACCGGCACGGCCGATATCGAGCTTGGCTCCCGCATCCTGGTCAATGCCGATCTCGAATCGCCGCGCATCGAGCTCGACCGCCTGGTCGATGCGGAGAGCCGCCGCGCCTTCCTGTCCAGGAAGGGACTCGATGCCGTGTCGGCGCTGATCGAGACCTTGCCTGACCAGGTCCTCGTCAATCTCCATCTTGGAGTCGCGACCCTCATGGCCGGCGGCGAAACGCTGGAGGGCGCCGAGCTCTCGACCACGCTCTCGGCCAAGAGCCTCAAGGTCGACGCCCTGAAGCTGTCGATCCCGGGCCACACCAAGCTCTCCTTCACCGGCTCGCTTCTGCCGCAGCCTGCGGGCTCGGCGCTGTCCGGCGATCTTCACCTCGAATCGGCATCGCTCAGGGAGCTCGTCACCTGGCTGCTGCCGGAGCAGGCAAAATCAATCGAGGCGGTGTGGTCGGGGCTGCGCGGCCAGCTCGATCTTTCCGGCCGGCTCGATGCCACCGTTGACCGGCTCCGCTTCAGCGAGGCCGAGATCACCCTCGACGGTGCCAAGGCCGATGGCAATCTCAGCCTGAGCTTTGCCGATTCCCCTTCGATCCTGTTGCGGCTAGCTGCCGACCGGATCGATCCGGGCCGCTATCTCAACACGACTGCAACCCCGATCGTGCGCGATTGGATCAAGGCTGTGCCGGAGCTTTTGAAATCGGCCGATGTGCAACTGACGCTCCAGGCCGACGAGCTGGTGGTCAACAGCATCGCCGCCAGGGACATCGCGGTCGACATCGCCGCCATCGACCGCGCGGTCGAGCTGCGCACCGTGGAGATCGGCGAGGTGGATGGTGCCCGGGTGACCGTGTCGGGACTGGTCAAGCTGCCGGAGGACGGTCTCGAGGGCTCGCTCGTCGGTGACATCACGGCGGCCGACCCGCGCGGTCTCATGCGCCTGATCGGCGTGCTGCCGCCGCCCGGCAGCAATCGTCCCGATCCGCCATGGGCGCGGCCCGACCGGCTGACCGTGACGCTGCGCGGCGATGCCCGTGAGCGCGACGGCATCACCAATGGCGGCATCAGGCTCGAGGGCGGCTATGGCGGCACCGCGGGCGCGCTGTCGCTCAAATATTCCGGCGGCCTTCATGGCTGGCGCACCGGAATTTTCGATGCCGATATTTCCGGCACCAGCCCTGACAGTCGCTCCCTCGCCGCCCTGTTCGGCTTCACCCCGGTCGCCGGCGGCGGCGAGGCCGCCGGTTTCAAGCTCACCGGCAAGGGCTCTCTCGATGCCGGCATCGCCACCACCGCCGAGCTCGCGCTCTTCGGCAGCGAGCTGCGCTATGCCGGCACCGTCGGCCTGCATGACAAGCTCACCGCCACCGGCCGCGCTGCCATACTGGCCGAGCATAATGACGGGCTCTACCGCGCCCTCGGCTTGCCCCTCCTCGACCAGGGCCCCGCCGGGCAGGTGCTGTCGGCCGAGGGCGAGATCAATGCCACGCCCGATCGCATCGAGGTGAACGCCGTCAACGGTGCCGCCGCCGGCGCAAGCTTCACCGGCAGCGGCGCTCTCGGGCTCGCCGGCGATCGCATCACGCTGAAGGCGGCGGGCAAGACCGGTCGACTCGGCCTTGCGCCTGTCCTGGCCTTGATCCTCCTCCCGCGCGACGGCGAGCCTCCCTCCTCCAGCAAGCCCTTCGGCCCGGCGCTCGCCGATGTCGTCGATCTCGATCTTGCTCTCGAAAGCGATATTCTGACCGCGGTCCCGGGTCTCGCCCTGAAGGCCGCCAGCTTCTCGACCAAGGGCACGAGCGATGGTCTCGATCTCAAGCTCGAGGGCGAGGCGCTGCCCGGACACCGCTCGAGCCTCGCTGCCGCCATCGCTCGCGACGGCAAGGGCTACCGTCTCAATGGCACGGTCGACCTCGACACCGAGCTCGCGACCCTCCTTCTCGCCCAGGACCGCCGGCCGGCCCTGCAGGGCGAGGCCAAGCTCGCCGCCAAATTCACGGCGTCCGGCTTGAGCATTGGCGGGCTCTTCGCCGCCATGAACGGCGAGGGCACCCTCTCCCTTCCGGCGGGCGTTCTGCGCGGCGTCGATCCGGTCGCCTTCGCCGGCGGCCTCGAGACGGCCAAGACGCCGGCCGAGATCGATCAGCTCGTCGAAGGCGTGCTGCGCGCCGGCGATCTTCGGTTCGCGGGCGGCAGCACCGGCATTGCCATGCATGGCGGCGTTGTCTCCAGCGAGCCGTTGAAGATCACCGGCGAGGAGGTCGAAGGTCGGCTCAAGCTGATATTCGACACCGCCGCTGGCGAGGGCGATGTCAGCGCCGTGCTGACCTTGCCCGAGCTGCCGGGCGCGCCTTCCTTCGAGATCGCTTGGGGCGGGCCGACCACGGCGTTGCAGGCGAGCTATGACGTGAGCAGCCTCAAATCCAACATCTCGGTCGGGGCGCTGAGCAAGGGCATCGACAAGCTCGAGGAATTGCAGCGCGAGCAGGAACGCATCCTCGCCGAGGAGCAGGCCTTTGCCCGCGACCAGGCGATCAAGTTCACCGAGCGCTCGCTGCGCCGCCAGGCCCGCGATGCCGCGGCCGCCGAGGCGCGCCGCCAGGCCCGGCTCATCGCCGAAGCGGCGGCGCGTCGCCAGGTCGAGGAGCAGCGCCGCGCCATCGACGAGCGCCAGCAGCTGGAGGAGGCAGCGCGTCAGGCGAAGACACGCGCCGAGGCGGAGGCCGTGCGCAAGCTCGAGGAGCAGAAGCGCAAGCTCGAGGAGCAGCTCCGCAAGGCCGAGGAGCGGTTGCTGCGCGACGACGCTCAGGGCAAGGCGCGCCCGCCCGTCTCGACCCCGTCCTTCGGCCAGTCCGGCGATGCCTCGTCGATCGAGGCTGAGCCCCTGCCGCCGATCACCTCGACACTGGATCAACCCCAGCCGATCGTGCCGCCGTCCAATGAAGCCGAGACGCAAAAGTCCAAGGAGCGGACCATCCAGCGCGGACCGGTGTCGCAAGACCAGGCCTCGCCCTGGCCCGAGCAGAAAAATGTCCGCGAGAAGTGAACGGCAGTAGGCAGTAGGCAGTTGGCTGTAGGAAAAGCTATCGCTCTCTTCTGAAACGTTCCAACAGCCAGACCCTCACCGCGCTCGACAGGTTGCGCTGTCCCCGCATTGCATCGATACCGGCAATCAGCCCGGCCAGGCTCGTCGACTTCTCCAGCGCCGCGCGTTGCAGGGCGTCCCAGAACTCAGGCTCGAGCGATAGGCTGGTCCGATGGCCGGCAATCGACACCGAGCGCTTGATCGGTGCACCCGCAATTGGAGGGCGACGGCCGGTTCCTTTCACGGCTCCTCGTCATGCACGGAATCGCGCCGGTGGCCGTCGAGATTGCGCTGCTCCTTTGCCTGCGTCACCGCGTTGCGCTCGCGCTCTGCTCTAGTCTTGCCGAAACGCTCCCGATTCTCTGCCGCCGCTTGTTCCTTTCGCGCGCGGGCCTTGCGCTTGCGATGCTGTCTGAGATTGACGATCTCGCCCATCGACTGCCTACTGCCAATTGCTTATTGCGGCCCGATCATCTTCTTGGGATCGACCAGCGAATCGAACTCCGCCTCGCTGACATGTCCCGACCCCACCGCCTCCTCGCGCAGCGTCGTTCCCTTGGCATGCGCCCTCTTGGCGATCTTCGCCGCCGCATCATAGCCGATCTTCGGCGCCAGCGCCGTGACCAGCATCAGGGAGCGTTCGAGCCCGGCCTTGATATTGTCCTCGCGCGGCTCGATCCCGACCACGCAATTGTCGGTGAAGGAGCGCGCCGCATCGGCGATCAGCCGCACCGACTGCAGGAACGCCTGCGCCATGACCGGATTGTAGACATTGAGCTCGAAATGGCCCTGGCTGCCGGCGAAGGTGATCGTCGACTGATTGCCGAACACCTGGCAGCACACCATGGTCATCGCCTCGCATTGCGTCGGATTGACCTTGCCCGGCATGATCGATGAGCCCGGCTCGTTCTCCGGCAGCGCCAGCTCGCCGAAGCCCGACCGCGGTCCCGATCCGAGCAGCCGGATGTCGTTGGCGATCTTGAACAGCGACGCTGCCACCGTGTTGATCGCCCCGTGGGTCATGATCATCGCGTCATGTGCCGCCAGCGCCTCGAACTTGTTGGGCGCCGAGGTGAAGGGCAGGCCGGTGAAGGCGGCGATGCGCTTGGCCACCTCCTCGGCGAAGCCTTTGGGGGCATTGAGGCCGGTGCCGACGGCGGTGCCGCCCTGCGCCAGCTCCATCAGCATGGGCAGCGTCTGCTCGATCCGCGCGATGCCGTTCTCGATCTGTTGCGCGTAGCCGGAGAATTCCTGGCCGAGCGTCATCGGGGTCGCATCCTGGGTGTGGGTGCGGCCGATCTTGATGATATGCGTCCACGCCTTCGCCTTGGCCGCCAGCGCCCGCTGCAGATGCCTGAGCGCCGGCAGGAGTTCGCCGACCACCTGCTGCGCCGCAGCGATATGCATCGCCGAGGGATAGGTGTCGTTCGACGACTGGCTCATATTGACGTGATCATTGGGGTGGATCGGCTCCTTGCTGCCGAGCGCGCCCCCGAGCGTCTCGATCGCCCGGTTCGCGATCACCTCATTGGCGTTCATGTTGGTCTGGGTGCCGGACCCGGTCTGCCACACCGCTAGCGGAAAATGCTGGTCGAGCTTGCCTTCGGCAACCTCGCGCGCCGCGGTCCGGATCGGTTCGCCGAGCTCGGGCTTGAGCCGGCCGAGCGCCATGTTGGCTTCCGCCGCCGCAAGCTTGATGATGCCGAGCGCGTGGATGATGGGCAGCGGCTGCTTCTCCCAGCCGATCTTGAAATTGCCGAGCGAGCGCTGCGTCTGGGCGCCCCAATAGCGGTCCCCCGGCACCTCGATGGGGCCGAAGCTGTCAGTCTCGATGCGCGTCTTGGTCATTTGAGGTCTTTCCACCAGAATGCGCTGGTCCAGGCGCGCTTGCCCGCGCCGTCGATCAGCACCACGCGGAACCATGGGCTCTTGTTGCGCAGGAGCCAGCCTTCCTCGAGCCTGGTGACGTCGACCACCGTGTGCGTCAACGCCCGACCATGCCGCGTCACCGCCCGCGAATTGCCGCACACCACCGCCACCACATCGACCGGCGATGACACCACGGTAAGCTCGCTCCCTTTGAGCGACAGCTCGCGGATCTCCGGACCCTGGCTCGCATAATAGCGTCCCTGCTTCAGTGCCTCGACCAGCGCCTCGGGCTCCAGGCTCTCCGCCTTGACATGCACCCAGCCGCCGAAGGAATCATTGACCTTGAAATGCGCATCGTCGGTGGCGAAGGCGGAGACGCGCGCGCCTTCGTTGACCATCTGGTCATGGAGATACCAGCCTTCGCCGCGGTCGGTTTCGACGCCGCAGGCGTGATTGTAGATCTCGACGGCATGCGCGGATTTGAGTGCCCGCGCGTCCTCCATGGTGAGCTGCGACCACGACGGATGGGCGATCCCGACAAAGGCTCCGGCCTCTGCCGCACGCCTTGCAAGCGCCGGTCCGTTCTCGTCCGGGCCGCAGGGCGGAAAGTCGAGAGGCAGGCCGGCCGCAACGATATGCCAGAGCTCGCCCACCGCCGTTTCCGGCGCATGCAGCTCGGCCCCGATGATGGTGGTGAACCGGTTCGACCGCATGCCGCGCGTGTCGGCGATCGGCCAGTCATAGCGGTCGAGGAAATGATCCGACAGCATCATGAAGTCATAACCGGCATCCTTATAGGCCTCGACCACCCGGTCGGGCGGCAGCGCCCCGTCGGACAGGTTCGAATGGGTGTGGAGATTGCCGCGCCAGAATCGCCCGCCGAGCGAGAAGGGTGCGAGGTCGGTCATGATGCTCTTGGATCCTGTGTCGATCGTGACGGTGGAAACCACTGTCACGTGTCACTGCCGACTGCAAGCGGGTCTTCAAAGCGAGCGAGAGACACTCTTCATTTTAGTTGCATGAGGTTGCGCTAATCCTCAGATAACCAACAGAAATTTGACTAGCCCAAAATGCGCTTGCGGCGTTCTATCTTGGAATCAGCGCACCGGTCGCTCTGGATCGGCTCTCTCGTGGGCTACAGATCGAAACGAATCCTCTTTCGCCGTCGTCTTGAAGACTTCCTATTGCCTATTGCTACTGCCTGCCGCCACTTCTCTGCGCGACCTTGTCCAGCTTATGACACTCGGGACCACCAGCGCGGCCAGCGCCAGCGCCAGGATCGCCGCCGAAATCGGCTGGGTCACGAACACCGAGAGATCGCCCTGGCTGATCGACAGCGCGCGGCGGAAATGCGCCTCCGCCATTGGGCCGAGGATCAGCCCGATCACGCAGGGCGCAACCGGCAGCTCCGAGCGCCGCATGATGAAGCCGAGCGCCCCGAAGATCGCCAGCAGAACGAGGTCGAAGGTCGAGCCGTTGAGGCTGTAGACGCCGAGCGTCGAGAACACCAGGATCGCCCCATAGAGCAGGTGCTGCGGTATCGACAGGAGCCGCACCCACAACCCGACCAGCGGCAGGTTCAGCACAAGCAGCATGACGTTGCCGATATAGAGCGAGGCGATCAGCCCCCAGACGAGCGTGCTCTCCTGCTGGAACAGCAGGGGCCCGGGTTGGAGCCCATATTGTTGGAAGGCGGCGAGCAGGATGGCGGCGGTCGCCGAGGTCGGCAGCCCGAGCGTCAGCAGAGGCACCAGCACCCCGGCAACCGCGGCGTTGTTGGCGGCCTCCGGCCCCGCCACGCCCTCGATGGCGCCATGGCCGAACTCTTCCGGATTGCGGGCAAGCCGCTTCTCGGTGACATAGGAGAGGAAGGTCGGGATCTCCGTGCCGCCCGCCGGCAGCGCCCCGAACGGGAAACCGATCGCCGTGCCGCGCAACCAAGGCAGCCATGAGCGCGACCATTCCTCCTTCGTCATCATCAGCGATCCCTTGACTGCCTCGATCCGCGCCTCGCGCAAATCCGGCCGCGACGCGATGTAGAGCGCCTCGCCGACCGCGAACAGGCCGACCGCCACGATCACCACATCGATGCCGTTCAACAGATTGGGGAAGCCGAGGGTGAACCGCGCCTGGCCGGTCAGGCTGTCGATCCCGACAAGCCCGATGGCGAGGCCGAGGAACAGGCTCGCCATGCCTTTCGCTCGCGATTCGCCGAGAAAGGCCGAGATGGTGACGAAGGCGAGCATGATCAGCGAGAAATATTCCGCCGGCCCGAAGCGGATGGCGAGCTTCACGATCAGCGGCGCCAGGAAGGTGAGAAGGAGCGTGCCGATCGTGCCGGCGACGAACGAGCCGATCGCCGCCGTCGCGAGGGCGGCGGCGCCGCGGCCCTGGCGCGCCATCAGATTCCCCTCGACCGCGGTGACGATCGAGCCGGACTCGCCGGGCGTGTTGAGCAGGATCGATGTCGTCGAGGAGCCGTACATCGCCCCGTAATAGAGGCCGGCGAACATGATGAAGGCGGCGTCGGGGCTGAGCGTGCTGGTGACCGGCAGGAGCAGGGCGATGGTCAGCGCCGGCCCGATGCCAGGCAGGATGCCGACCAGCGTGCCAAGCGTCACCCCGACAAAGGCCCAACCGAGATTGGCGAGCGTCAGCGCCGTCGAAAATCCGGCGAGCAGATGCTGGAGCGTCGTCATCGCCATGTCCCCGCGAAGAGCCCGGGCAGTATGAGATTGAGTCCGTAGCGGAACAGCAGATATGCGGCGAGCGACAGCGCCGCACCGACCAGCGCGTCCCACAGCGCCGACCGGCTGCCGAAGCCGCGGGCGACGCAGAAGAACAGCACGGTCGAGGCGATGATGAAGCCGGCCGGCTTGAACAGCAGCCAGTCGGCGAGAAGTCCGAGGAAGATCCACGCCACCGGCCGCCACTCGGTATCGAGCCCCTGGCCCGGTCTCGGCGGACTGTGCAGGCCCGCCCAGGCCATCAGGCTGCCGGTGACGATGAGCCCGGCCGACACCAGCCACGGCACGAAGGTCGGGCCGACCTTGGCATAGACCGGCTGGACCTCGATCCTAAGCGTGGCGACGGCAAAGGCAACGCCGAGAAGGGCGATGCCGATGCCGACGATCGCGTCGGCCGTAAGACGGGTGGTGCGCACCTACTGCACGAGGCCGATCGACTTCAGCGTTTCGGCAACCCGTGCATTTTCCTCCTTGAGGAAGGCGGCAAAGGCGTCACCCGACAGGTAAAGATCGATCCAGCCCTTGTCGCTCAGAGTCTTTTTCCATTCATTGCTCTTCGCCATCTTGTCGACCAGGTCGATCAGTCCCTGCTTCTTGCCATCGTCGAGCTCGGGCGGCCCGAACACGCCGCGCCAATTGCTGAGCGAGACGTCGATCCCCTGTTCCTTGATCGTCGGAATGTCGACGCCCGATACCCGCTCTGGCGCCGAGATGGCGAGCGCCCTGAGCTCGCCGGACTGGATCTGGCCAAGCCATTCGCCAAGGCCCGACACGCCCACCGTGACATGGCCGCCAAGTATCGCCGCCAGCGCCTCGCCGCCTCCGGAGAACGGCACATAATTGACCTTGGAGCCGTCGACCCCGGCAGCCTTGGCGATCATCGCCGCCAGAATGTGGTCGGTGCCGCCGGCCGAGCCGCCGCCCCACGACACCGATCCCGGATCCGCCTTGAGCTTGGCGGTGATGTCGGCGAGCGACTTGATCTCGGAGCTGGCAGGAACGACCAGGACCTCATATTCGCCGGTCAGGCGGGCGACCGGAGCGGTCTGGTCGAGGCTGACCGGCGACTTGTTGGTGAGAATGCTGCCGACCATGACGAGCCCCGATACCATCAGCACATCGCCGCGCCCGGAATATTTGTCGGCGAGCTGCGCCAGTCCCACCGTGCCTCCCGCGCCGGCGATGTTCTCCACCGTCACCGGCGTGGCGAGATTGGTGCCCTGAAGCACCGTTTCCATGGCGCGGGCGGTTTGATCCCAGCCGCCGCCCGGCTTGGCCGGCGCGACGATGGTCAGCGCCTCTTGAGCCTCGGCATGAGGCGAAAACAGGGTGGTGCCTGCAGCAATGGCGGCGACGAGGCCCGCAGCAACGAGCCGGCGGCTGTAACGGCGTCTGTCCATGATCGATCCTTCCTCTCGCATGGCCGGAAGCATACACAATGGCTGGGCCTGGCAAAAAGAAGGCTTCGGTAAAAAATAGGCAGCAGGCATTAGGCAGTAGGCCGTGAGTGGAACTCTTCCCTACTGCCTACTGCCTATTGCCTATTTCTTCCGGAACTGATCGAGCGACACGATCTTCTCAGGCGACCGTTCCGCCTTGCCGTCATCGGCCTCAGGCGCCGAGTTGCTCGCGCTTGTCGTTGCCGGCGCCGGCGCCGCCTCGAGCAGGGCCTCGCGCTGGTCGGCCGGGATCTCCTCGAATTGCAGCCCGAACTGCACCGAAGGATCGAAGAACCCCTTCACCGCATCGAAGGAGATCGACAGCTTCTCCGGAACGTTGTCGAAGGAGAGATCGACCTCGAAATGCCGCTCATGCACCGCGAGGTTCCAGAACTGGTGCTGCAGCACGATGGTCATCTCGTTGGGGTATTTGCGCCTGAGCCGGTCCGACAGCTTCACCCCTTCATGCCGGTTGTTGATGGCGATGAAGAAATGGTGGTCCCCCGGAAGCCCGGTCCGTGCAGCCCTGAGGAGCGCCAGCCGGACGACCCGCCTCAAAGCCTCCTGGACGAGGAGGTCGTATCGCATCAGATCTTCGGCCATGGTGCCCGCCGCAGAATCAGTCCCCGAATTTTGATCATACCCCGAAAATCAAGTGCAGGCTTCTGTTGCCAGGTGCCTGCGAACCCCGCCTGAAGCGGCTAAGCCTCAGGGCTTGAATTTGGGGTGATTAGGCTGCAAGCGCAGCTGCACCAACCCGAGCATTGTTGTCGTTGACAACTATTGTTCGGCCCGATAACGGCGGAACCATGCCGGGCAAAAGCCCACCCTTTACGCCCTCGTCGATCCTGTTTCACCCCCATCAGATGCCGCTTTTGCGCGAGCGAAATGTGGTGGAGGTGCCGGGTACTGCCCCCGGGTCCGATGGGTTTATTGCGATGGCAGTTTATCGCCATAGCCACCTTGCGGGTGGCAGCTACCTATATAATCGGTCCGCGTGTGAATTTGAAGAGGCGGGGATAACGCTCCCCACCGCCGCGACGGCCATCCCACAACTTCCTATATTGGGACCATGCTGCAATATCTCGAGCTCCTGCGCCACGTCCGCGATCGCGGCACCCGGAAGAGCGACCGGACCGGCACCGGCACGCTCTCCGTTTTCGGCCACCAGCTGCGCTTCGATCTCGCCGACGGCTTCCCGCTCACCACCACCAAGAAGCTCCATGTCCGCTCGATCATCCACGAGCTCCTGTGGTTCCTGCGCGGCGACACCAATGTCGCCTATCTCCGGGAGAACGGGGTCACCATCTGGGACGAATGGGCGGACGAGAATGGCGAGCTGGGACCCGTCTATGGCGCCCAATGGCGCTCCTGGCCGACCCGCGACGGCGGCACCATCGACCAGATCGCCGAGGTGGTGCGCCGCATCCGCGCCGATCCCGATTCGCGCCGCCTGATCGTCTCCGCCTGGAATCCGGCCGACATCGGCCGCATGGCGCTGCCGCCCTGCCACTGCCTGTTCCAGTTCTACGTCGCGAATGGACGGCTCTCCTGCCAGCTCTATCAGCGCTCCGGCGACGTCTTCCTCGGCGTCCCCTTCAACATCGCCTCCTATGCGCTGCTGACCCACATGGTTGCCCATGTGACCGACCTCGAGCCGGGCGAGTTCATCCACACGCTCGGCGATGCCCACCTCTATCTCAACCATTTGGACCAGGCCGAGACCCAGCTTGCCCGCATCCCGCTGCCCTTGCCGCGACTGACCTTTGCCCGCAAGGTGAGCGATATCGGCGATTTCCGCTTCGAGGATTTCCTGCTGACCGACTATCGCCCGCAGCCCCACATCGCCGCCCCGGTGGCGGTCTAGCGATGCGAACGACGTTCGTGGTGGCAGCGGCGCGCAACGGCGTGATCGGCCGTGGCGGCGGCCTGCCATGGAAGCTCTCATCCGATCTGAAGCTGTTTCGCCGGCTGACCCTCGGCCGACCGGTGATCATGGGGCGGCGCACCTGGGAAAGCCTCGGGATCCAGCCGCTGCCCGATCGCCGAAACATCGTCATCACCCGCAAACCCGACTATCGGGCAAAGGGCGCCCTGGTGGTCCACTCGCTGGCTGAGGCGATCGCGACCGCCAGGCGCCTGGCGGCCGAAGACGGTTCGGAGGAGATTGCGATCATCGGCGGAGGCGAAGTCTTTGCCGAGGCGCTGGCGGCAAAATTGGTGGACCGGATTTATTTGAGCGAAGTCGATCTCGAGCCCGCGGGCGATACGGTGCTGCCGGCGCTCGACAGCGCCGAGTGGCGCGAGATCTCGCGGCTGCAGATGCCAAAGGGTCCGCGTG
>JBIOYR010000087.1:0-17345 GCA_044870245.1 Aestuariivirgaceae bacterium
CTCGATGAAGGCCGGGAGTGCGAAGGCAGCCTGGTGGACCGCCGGCGTGTAATAGCGCGCCTCGAGGCCCGCCGCCGCAAAGCGCGCCTCTAGAACCGCGAGCGGCACCGCGCGATTGGCCGGGTCGTCGCTGCCCCAGCCGAGCGCCATGAAGCCGCCGACATAGGTCGGGACCACTGCGAGATAGCAGCCGGCATCGGCGAAGAGCTGCGCGAAGCTCCTGACCGTGCTCGCAAGCTCGGCGGGCTGGAGGAAAGGCACGCCATTCTGGGTGACGAGGATGCCGCGCGGCTTCAGGAGGCGCTTGCAGTCGCCATAAAACGGTCGGGTGAACAGCACCTCGCCAGGGCCGACCGGGTCGGTGGAATCGACGATGATCACGTCGAACGCCGCGCTGGCGCTCGCCGCATAGTCCTTGCCGTCGCTGATGACCAGCTCGAGCCGCGGATCATCGAACGCCCCGCGGTTGAGATCGCCGAGATGGGTCCGCGCGAAGTCGATCACCGAGGCGTCGATCTCGACCATGACCAGCCGTTTGACGTTCTGGTGCTTCAGCACCTCCTCGGCGAGCCCGCCATCGCCGCCGCCGATGATCAGCACATCCTCGGCCGCGCCATGGGCGAGGAGCGGCACATGCGCCATCATCTCGTGATAGACGAACTCGTCCCCCATGGTGACCTGGGTCGCCCCGTCCAGCGCGACCAGCCGGCCGACGCGGTCGGTGTCGACCACGATCAGCCGCTGATGCGGGGTGGCGGAGTCGAAGTGCACCTGCGAGACCCGGTACTCGGTGGCGAGCCCGTCCTTCTCATGCAGAGTCTCGCGATACCAGACCGAGCCGTCGGGCTTTCGCACCAGGCTCTCCTTGCCGCTCACCGCGACACGCCTTCGCCGCGCAGATGCTCGGTGACCCGGATCTCCTTGGGGCGAAAAGCGCGCTTCAGCACCTTGACGCAAAGCTCCGGGCGGGCATCGCCGCACATGAAGATGTCGAGGGCGGCATAGCCGCGCTCCGGCCAGGTATGGATCGAGATATGGCTCTCGGCCAGCACCGCCACCCCCGACACGCCGGAGTTCGGCGTGAAGTGATGGAGATGGATATGGAGGAGTGTCGCCCCGGCGGTATCGACGCATTCCCGCAAGGTGCGATCGATCAGCTCGATGTCGTCGAGCCGATCGGCACCCATCAGGTCGATGATGAGATGGGTTCCGGCGCATTCGACGCCGTTCTTGACGACGAAATGATCGAGCCCCCTCGCCGCGCCATGGGGCAGCTCGTCACCCGAATAGACATGCTCGGCAGAGAACGTAGCCGATCGCTTCAGGGCTCTGCCTTCATCAAGGAGCACGGAATCATCGGACATGTTCAAAGGACCCTTCCCGCAAGCACAATCTTCGCCCGATGACCGCGGGCTTCACCTCCGACACAAAAAAACCGGCCCATGTGCCACTCGGCTTGTCACCTCCGGAACGGGGTTTCCGGAACCGCTCTCCCGCCCACCGCGATGGATCCGCGATTGTGGAGATGGCCACCAGCCCTTGCGCTGGCAATGACAAGCCGGTTGCTCACGAAGCCGGCTTGCGTGGCCGGCATTTAGGGGCGATCGCCCAAACAATCAAGCGCTTTCTTGCCCAAGGCTGCGGTCGGTCGGGAGGAACATTCCGCTCCTCGCGTCGTTCATTCGAACTCACGCGAGCGAGGGACGATGCTCGACCGATCAAGGGCGTCTGCCGCCGGTGCAAAGCTGAGCGCTCCGCGCCTCGCCTGGATCGAGGTCGCGCGAGATGCACCTTATTTCGTAACCGCCGACGGGCGCGACTGGACGCCGGTCGGCCAGAATGACGCGGTGAGCTGGGAAGGGCTTTCGGGTCTCTATCGGCGGCGTGATCCGATGGCCGCGCGCCGCTATCTGGAGCGGCTCGCCGATCACGGGGTCACAACGCTGCGGCTGATGCTCGAATATGCCGAGGTCGCGGATTTCCTCCTCGAGGATCCGATCGGGCGGTTTCGCCCGGAGATGGTGCAATTGTGGGACGATCTGTTCGCGCTGCTCGAGGAGCTTGGCCTGCGAGTCCTGCTCACACCGTTCGATACCTTCTGGACCTGGCTCAAATTCGCCGAGCATCCCATGAGCCGGACACGCGGCGGCCCGCTCGATCGACCCTCGCGCGCATTGCTCTGCGCTGCGACCATGAGCGCTATCAAGGCGCGGCTCGCCTTCGCCACCACGCGCTGGGGCGGGAGCGGCGCTCTCTTCGCCTGGGACTTGTGGAACGAGATCCATCCCGGTCAGGCCGAGGAGAGTGCCGCGCCGTTCGCCGCCTTCATCCAGGAGCTGAGCGATCATCTGCGAAGGCTCGAGCGCGCCATCCATGGCCGCGCCCATCCTCAGACCGTGTCGCTGTTCGGACCGGAGATGAGATGGCGCCCCCACATTCCCTTTGCCGACGTCATCCTTCGCCATCCGGCGCTCGATTTCGCCAATCTCCACCTCTATGAGGAAGGCACCATCGATGATCCGGCGAACACCGTCGATGCGGCGGTGGCGATGGGCCGGCTGGTCGCGGCCCATATCGCCGAGACGCCGCAGGATCGACCCTTCTTCGACTCCGAGCACGGGCCGATCCACAGCTTCAAGGACAAGAAGATCACGCTGCCCGAGCCCTTCGACGACGACTATCATCGCCACGTGCAATGGGCTCACCTCGCGGCCGGCGGCGCCGGCGGCGGCATGCGCTGGCCCAACCGTCATCCCCATCGCCTGACGCCGGGAATGTTGGCCGCCCAGCGCGCAATGACGAAGTTTCTGCCGCTCATCGCCTGGCAGCGTTTCGATCGCCGCAATGTCGGTGCCGCCATCATCTGCCGCGATGCGCGTGGCCGCATCGTCGCCGATGACGTGGTCGCACGCTTTGCTGCTGCAAGCAGGGACCAGGCCATCGCCTATCTGCTGCGCCGCGACATCATCGGTCCCGATGGCCGGCTGGCGCACGGCGCGGCGCCGCTATCGCTCGCAGTCACCGTTTCGGGGCTTGCGCCCGGCCGTTATCGCGCCGCGCTGTTCGACACTGAGCGCGGTACGATCATCGGATCGGTCGAGGCGGTTTGCGAAGGCAAATGCGGCACAACGGTGGCGGTGGCAGTGGCCACCGACCTCGCCATTGCCTTCACGAGGAAGTGAACGGGCTAGTCGCCGAGCTCGCGCTTGAGACTGGCGTACAGGGCCTCGGCGCGCTCCGTGATGAAGCTTCCGGCCTCGCCCGAATACATCATGCCCTCCAGGTCGACCATGAGCTGCGTCAGCTTCTCGCGATGGGGCGACAGCGCCCAATCGCTGGCTTCGCTCCAGCTCAAATCGGCATTTTTCGCTGCAGGGCCAAGGGTGTACTCAAGCATGCAGATCTCCCTGTGCTGCGGGCGCTTGACGTGTTGTACCCGCGTTTTTCTGAACGTCGCCCGAAATCGTGGGTATTATACGGCAGGTCGGTTGACATTTGAACGACATCGAGTCGCACCGCCCTGGCACGCCCGCCTGCCATCCTTTCCTAAATCCTGCCACCCAGACGGGCGCGGTCCTGCGCCTCGACTGCGGCGAGCGCCGTCATGTTGATGACGCTCCGGGTGGTGGCGGCCGGCACCAGAACATGCGCCGGGAGTGCGGCGCCCACCAGGATCGGCCCCACCGGCGTGCCCTCGGCAAGCTCCATCACCAGCTGATAGGCGAGGTTCGCCGCATCGGAGTTCGGCATGATGAAGGTATTGGCCTCGCCGCGCAGCAGCGAATGCGGATTGAGCCGGTCGCGGAGCTCCTGATTGAGCGCGGTGTTGCCGTGCATCTCGCCATCGACCTCGAAATCGGTGCCCTGCTTGTAGAGGATCGCCGTCGCCTCCCGCATCTTGGTGGCACTCTCCGACTGGGCCGAGCCGAAGCTCGAATTAGCGAGCAGCGCCACCTTGGGATCGACGCCGAAGCGGCGCACCAGGGCGGCGACGCGGCGCGACAGAGTGGCGATCCCCTCGGCATCGCGGTCGCAATTGCCATAGGTGTCGGCGAAGAAATAGAAGCCGCGATTGACGATGGCGATCGACACGGTGGCGAACTCGGCGAGATCGCCGGCATAGCCGATGATGTCGCGGATGTGCTCGAGATGGCGGTAGAAGCGCCCTTCGAGCCCGCAGATCATCGCATCGGCATCGCCGCGACGCACCGCCACCGCGGCGATCACCGTGAAGTTGGTGCGCATCAGCGTCCGCGCCGCGTCGGGCGGCACGCCCTTGCGCCCGGCGCAGGCGACCAGCGTCTCGACATAGCTCGGATAGCGCGGGTCGTCGGCAGGGTTCACCAGCTCGAAATCGCGGCCCGGTCTGATCGCCAGGCCGAACCGTTCAAGCCGGCTCTCGATGACGTCCGGCCGGCCGATCAGGATGGGGATGGCGAAGCTGTCCTGTATGGCGGCCGCCGCTGCGCGCATCGCCCGTTCGTCCTCGCCCTCGGCGAAGATGATCCGCTTGAGCTGGCTGCGGGCCCGCGAGAACACCGGCCGCATGACGAAGCCCGAGCGGAAGACGAAGCGGCTCAGCCTTTCGCGATAGCTGTCGAAATCGACGATTGGCCGGCGCGCCACGCCGCTGTCGATGGCGGCCTGGGCAACGGCGGGCGCGATGGAAAGGATGAGACGCTGGTCGAAAGGAGCGGGAATGAGCGAGTCCGGACCGAACAGCCGTGTCTCGCCACCATAGGCCGCCGACACCAGCTCCGAGGAAGGCTCATGCGCCAGCGCCGCGATCGCCTTGACCGCCGCAAGCTTCATCGCCTCGTTGATGGTCGTGGCGCCGACATCGAGCGCGCCGCGGAAGATATAGGGGAAGCACAGGACGTTGTTGACCTGGTTTGGATAGTCGGACCGGCCGGTGCAGATCATCGCATCGGGCCGCGCCGCCCGCGCCAGGTCGGGCATGATCTCCGGCACCGGATTGGCGAGCGCCAGGATCAGCGGCTTCTGAGCCATGCTCTGGAGCATCTCGGGTCGGAGCACGCCGCCGGCCGAGAGACCGAGAAACACATCGGCCCCGACGATGCATTCGGCGAGGGTGCGCGCCGCGGTCGGCTGGGCATAGGCCGCCTTCCAACGGTCCATCAGCTGTTCGCGCCCCTGATAGACCACGCCCTCGATGTCCGTCACCCAGATGTTCTCGCGCCGCATGCCGAGCGCCACCAGGAGATTGAGGCAGGCGAGCGCCGCCGCCCCTGCCCCGCTGGTCACCAGCTTGACCGCGCCGATGTCCTTGCCGGCGAGCTCGAGCGCATTGAGCACCGCCGCGCCGACGATGATCGCGGTCCCATGCTGGTCGTCATGGAACACCGGGATCTTCATCCGCCGTTTGAGGTTCTCCTCGATCTCGAAGCACTCCGGCGCCTTGATGTCCTCGAGATTGATGCCGCCGAAGGTCGGCTCGAGCGCCGCCACCACATCGCAGAACAGCGCCGGGTCGCGGGCGTCGACCTCGATGTCGAAGACATCGATGCGGGCGAACTTCTTGAACAGCACCGCCTTGCCTTCCATCACCGGCTTGGCCGCCAGCGGCCCGATCGCGCCGAGGCCCAGCACCGCCGTGCCATTGGTGATGACGGCGACGAGATTGCCGCGCACCGTCAGCCGCTCGGCTTCATCGGAATCCTCCGAGATCGCCTCGCAGGCGGCGGCGACGCCCGGCGAATAGGCGAGCGCCAGGTCGCGCTGGTTCGATAGCGGCTTGGTGGGGCGGATCTCGAGCTTCCCGGGCCGCGGCTCCAGGTGATAGAGGAGCGCGTTCTCGCGCAGCTCGTCGGTGATGGTCCGCGGCGCCATCAGCGGGATTCGGGAAGATTGAGCCGGATGTTGAGCTCGCGCAGCTGCCGGCTCGACACCGCGCTCGGCGCTCCCATCAGCAGGTCCTCGGCCTGCTGGTTCATCGGGAAGAGCGTCACCTCCCGAAGATTGGTCTCCTCGCACAGCATCATCACGATGCGGTCGATGCCGGGAGCGATGCCGCCATGCGGCGGAGCGCCGTAATGCAGCGCCCGGTACATGCCGCCGAACTTCTCGAGCAGCACCTGCTCGGAATGGCCGGCGATCTCGAAAGCCCGCCGCATCACATCGGGGCGATGGTTGCGGATCGCTCCCGACGACAGCTCGATGCCGTTGCAGACGATGTCGTACTGGTAGGCCAGGATGTCGAGCGGATCCATGGTGTCGAGCGCCTCGAGACCGCCCTGCGGCATCGAGAACGGATTATGGGAGAAGTCGATCTTCTTCTCCTCCTCGTTCCATTCATACATCGGAAAGTCGACGATCCAGCAGAACTCGAAGCGGTTCTGGTCGACGAGGTCGAGCTCGCGGGCCACGCGGTTGCGCGCCTCGCCGGCGAATTTGTAGAACTTCTCCGGCTTCCCAGCGACGAAGAACGCTGCATCGCCGACTCCGAGGCCGAGCTGGCGGCGGATCGCTTCGCCGCGCTCTGCCCCGACATTGCGGGCGATCGGACCGGCACCGCCCTCCTCGCCCTCGCGCCAGAAGATGTAGCCGAGCCCCGGCTGGCCCTGGGATTGCGCCCAGCCGTTCATCCGGTCGCAGAAGGCGCGGCTGCCGCCCTTCGGCGCCGGGATGGCCCAGACCTCGACCTTGGGATCCTCGGCGATCATCGCGGCAAAGACCTTGAACCCCGAGCCGGTGAAATGCGCCGTCACTTCCTGAAGCTCGAGCGGGTTGCGCAGGTCCGGCTTGTCGGAGCCATATTTGCGGATGGCCAGGCGATAGGGGATGCGCGGGAACGTGGCGGTGACCGGCTTGCCGTCGGCGAATTCCTCGAACACCCCGCGCAGCACCGGCTCGACCGCGTTGAAGACGTCGTCCTGGTTGACGAAGCTCATCTCGATGTCGAGCTGGTAGAACTCGCCAGGCGACCGGTCGGCGCGGGCGTCCTCGTCGCGGAAGCACGGCGCGATCTGGAAATAACGGTCGAAGCCCGAGATCATGATGAGCTGCTTGAACTGCTGCGGCGCCTGCGGCAGGGCGTAGAACTTTCCCGGATGCAGCCGGCTCGGCACCAGGAAGTCGCGGGCGCCCTCCGGGCTGGAGGCGGTGAGAATCGGGGTCTGGAACTCGAGGAACCCCTGGGCGCGCATGCGCCGCCTGAGGCTGTCGATGATCTCGCCGCGCCGCATGATGTTGCGATGGAGCCGCTCGCGGCGCAAGTCGAGAAAACGGTAGCGCAGGCGGATGTCTTCGGGATATTCCTGGTCGCCGAACACCGGCAGCGGCAGCTCGCCGGCTTCCGACAGCACCGAGATTTGCGCCGCGAAGATCTCGATCTGGCCGGTCGGGAGCTCGGGATTGTCGGTGCCGTCAGGCCGGGGCCGGCACTTCCCTGCGACTTGGATCACCCATTCCGAGCGCAACCCTTCGGCTATGGCGAAGGCCGGCGAATCCGGGTCGACCACGATCTGGGTGATGCCGTAATGGTCTCTCAGATCGATGAATTTCAGGCCGCCATGGTCGCGCACCCGGTGGACCCAGCCGGATAGGCGAACGTCCGTTCCAGCATCGGTCAGCCTCAGCGCCCCGCAAGTGTGTGTCCGGTAGCCGCTCATCGCTCCTCGTGACCTGCAATTCCGTGGTATTTCTCGCGCGCGGTTAGAGCACATGGCGCTCGCGCTTTGTCAAGAACGGCGGTGGGTGGATGAGCGGGCCGGGCTTTGCCGTGGAAACCAAAGGGCTTTTCCGGCCCGCGTTCAATTTCTCGCAATCTGCCTTGATTTTCGCGGCTGGCTCAGGCTTCCTGAGCCTGGGAACGATCAATGGAAATTGTCACTTCAACGCCAGCCCTCGAGAGCCTCTGCTCTCAACTCTCACAGGAAGACTTCGTGACCGTCGACACGGAGTTCATGCGAGAGCAGACCTACTGGCCGGAACTGTGCCTCGTCCAGATTGCCGGGGCGGAGCACGAGGCGATCATCGATCCTCTGGCGCCCGACCTCGTGCTCGAGCCGTTCTGGCAGCTCATGGTCGACCGGCGCGTAGTCAAGGTGTTTCACGCGGCGCGCCAGGACGTCGAGATCGTCTATTCGCGGGCCGGCGTGATCCCGGCACCGCTGTTCGACACCCAGGTGGCCGCCATGGTGTGCGGCTTCGGCGACCAGGCGAGCTATGAGGTTCTGGCCCGCAAGCTCGCCCGCACCCAGATCGACAAGACATCGCGCTTCACTGACTGGAGCCGCCGGCCGCTGTCGCAGAAGCAGCTCGCCTATGCGCTGTGTGACGTCACCCATCTCAGGACCATCTATCGGCGGCTCAAGGCCGAGCTCGATGCCTCCGGTCGCGAGGGCTGGCTCGAGGAGGAGATGGCGCAGCTCAGCCACGCCGGCAATTACCGCACTGAGCCGGCCGATGCCTGGAAGCGGCTGAAGTTCAAGCCGCGCAACCGCAAGCAGCTGGCGATCCTGATCGCTGTCGCCGCCTGGCGGGAGTGCGAGGCGCAGGCGCGCAACATCCCGCGCAACCGTGTGATCAAGGACGATGCCATCATCGAGATCGCCATGCAGGCGCCGGCCGGCATCGAGGCGCTGAAGGAGCTCCGCGCGCTGCCCCGCGGCTATGCCACCTCGCGGCTCGGCGAAGGGCTCCTTCTGGCCATTCGCGATGGGCTCGCCACCGACCAGGCCAGGCTGCCGCCGATCTCTGATGAGCAGCGGCCGCTGCCCGAGGGCACGGCGGTGATCGCCGACATCCTGAAGCTCGCCCTCAAGGTGGTCTGCGATGCTCACGGCATTGCGCCGCGGCTCGTCGCCTCGAGCAGCGACATCGAGGCGATCGCCGCCGGCGAGGACAGCGACGTGCCGGCGATGAAGGGCTGGCGGCGCAAGCTGTTCGGCGAGACGGCGCTCGAGATCCGCGCCGGCCGCTCGGCCATCGGCCTCAAGAACGGCCGCAGCGCCATCTTCCCCGTGACCGGCGAGCAAAGCAAGCGCAGCGCCGCGGCGGAGTAAGAGGTGAGTGGTGAGTAGTTGGAGCGAGCTCTCTACTCACTATTCACTACTCACCTACTGAACCACCACCCTGCCGCTGCGGCCGAGCAGGCTCGCCAGCGCGTCGAGCCGCTTCTGCACGGTCTCGCCCATGAGATCGGCATGGGAGCGGCGCAAGCCCAGGATCAATCCCTTGTCGGGCCCGGCCTGCAGCGTGATCTGCGGCAGCAGGCCCGGCATGGCGGCGGTGAGCACATAGGCGAGCCGCATCGCTGCGGCGAGCACCCGCGACCGCTCGATCCAGTCGTCGCGGAGCAGCTTGAGGAGCTCGCCCGGCGCATCCTCGCTCGAGGGGCCCTCATAGCGGTAGAATACGGCAAGCGCGATGAAGACGCGCGAGGGGTGGTCGATGCCGACAAAGGCCGCCTGGGTGATGGTCATGAGCGAGCGGCCGCCGCGATAGTCGGGATGGGCGCGCCAGGAGATGTCGGCGAGCATGCAGGCGGCCCGCCGCAGCCGGGCTTCGTCGGCGCTTTCCTTGATCATCCCCTGATCGACGAGCTGGTTGGTCCATTCGGCAAGCTCGATCTCATGGCTCGGCGAGCGCGAATAGCGGCGGGCAAAGTCCCAGCAGGCGGCGAGCAGCGGGTCGCCCATGCGCCGCCGCTTGTCGAGCTTGGAGAAGAGCAGGCCTTCGCGCAGGCCATGCGCCGAGACGATCACCGCCTTGGGCTTGCCGGCGGTCAGGATGCGGTCCAGCACCAGCGCCCCGAATGGCAGCGTGTCGGCGCGGCTGCGCGACAGGGCCCGCACATCCTTCAGCGATGCCGGCGACAACCCCGCCACCAGGCTTGCCACCGAGCGTGCCGAGTCGCGCCCCATCGTGTAGTAGTGCAGCACCGTCAGCGGATACCCGGTCTGGCGCATGTGGAGCCGGGCGAGGTTGCGCCAGGTGCCGCCCACCGCATAGAAGTACCGGCCGCGAAGCCGGTCCATCAATGCGCTCTGCTGGAGTTGGGCGTCGATGATATTGCGGGCCTTCACCACCGACCCACCCGACATGTCGATGAGCTTCAACGGCCCGAGCGGCAGGGTCACGCCGTCGCGAATGGCCCCGTCCTTGACATCGACGAGCTCGAGGCTGCCGCCGCCGAGGTCGCCGACAACGCCGTCGGCGGCGGGAATGCCGGAGATCACGCCGAGCGCGGCAAGCTGCGCCTCATCCTTGCCGGCGAGAATGGTGATCGGGGCGTCGAGCGCCTCCTCGGCGTTGCGGATGAAGCTCTGTCCGTTGGCGGCCTCGCGGGCCGCCGCGGTCGCTACCGCAAAGACCTCGATGACGCCGATCTGCTTGCCGAGCGCGTGGAACCGCCGCAGCGCCGACAAGGCCCGCTCGATGGCATCGGCCGGCAGGTTGCCGGTCAGCGACACGCCGCGACCGAGACCGCACAGGATCTTCTCGTTCACCACCGGCGTCGGCGCGCGCCTGAGCCCGTCATAGACCACGAGACGTACCGAGTTCGACCCGATGTCGACAACCGCCACCGGTCGAAAGCGCAGGGAGCCGCTTTCCAAGTCCTTGACGAAAGTCACTTCCGCGCCTTGACCTTTTTCGAGATGTCTCCGGAGATCTCGGGCGGCAGCCGGTCCTTGAGCGAGCTGCCGCGGCCCGACAGCGACGGATTGTTCATGAAATACTCATGGGCGTTGAACGGCTCCTCGCCGGGCTGAGGCTCGATGCGCCGCCAGGAACCGTCGGCCAGAAGCTCCCAGCTCTGCTGATTGTCCTTGAGATTGGCCACCATGATCTGGTCGAGCACCTGGGTGTGAACCGTCGGGGTGAAGATGGGAACGAGGGTCTCCACCCGACGGTGGAGATTGCGCGGCATCCAGTCGGCCGAGGAGATGTAGACGCGGGCGCGGGGATGCGGCAAGCCGAAACCGGAGCCGAAGCACACGATGCGCGAATGCTCGAGGAAACGACCGATGATGCTCTTGACGCGGATATTGTCGGAGAGGCCGGGGACGCCGGGCCTCAGGCAGCATATGCCGCGAATGACGAGGTCGATCTGGACCCCGGCATTGCTCGCGACATAAAGGGCATCGATGAGCCCGGGATCGACGAGCGAGTTGAGCTTGGCCCAGATCTGCGCCGGCCGCCCCGCCTTGGCATGAGCGATCTCCTCGTCGATATGGTCGAGCAGCCGCTGCTCGAGCGTGAGCGGCGAGATCGAGATCCGCTCGAGCTCCTCCGGCTGGGCGTAGCCGGAGACGAAGTTGAAGAGCCGCGCCGCATCGCGGCACAGCGCCGGATCGGTGGTGAAGAAGGACAGGTCGGTATAGATCTTGGCGGTCACCGGATGATAGTTGCCGGTGCCGTAATGGACATAGGAGCGCATCTGCCCGCCTTCGCGGCGCACCACCATCGACACCTTGGCGTGGGTCTTGAGCTCGATGAAGCCGAACACCACCTGGGCGCCGGCCCGCTCCAGGTCGCGCGACCACTGGATATTGGCCTCCTCGTCGAAGCGCGCCTTGAGCTCGACCAGCGCCATCACCGACTTGCCGGCTTCCGCCGCCTTGGCGAGCGCCGCGACGATCGGGCTGTCGCGCGAGGTCCGGTAGAGCGTCTGCTTGATGGCAACGACGTCGGGATCGGCCGCCGCCTGCCGGATGAACTGCACGACGACGTCGAAGGATTCATAAGGATGGTGGACGATGATGTCCTTCTGGCGGATCGCCGCGAAGCAGTCGCCGCCATGATCGCGGATGCGCTCCGGGAAGCGGGCGTTGAACGGCTTGAACTTGAGATCGGGCCGCTCGTCCAGAATGAGCAGGCTGGTATCGGCATAGCCGATGAGGCCCGAGCAGGTGACGATGACATCGTCGCTGACCTGCAGCTCCTCGGCGATGAATCTGCGCAGCGCCGCCGGACAGGCCGCATCGACCTCCATGCGGATCACCACGCCGCGCCGCCGCCGCTTCAACGCGGTCTCGAACAGCCGGACCAGATCCTCGGCTTCCTCCTCGATCTCGATATCGCTGTCGCGAATGATGCGGAACAGCCCCTGACCAAGCAGGTCGTAACCCGGGAACAGCCGTGGGATGAACAGGGTCAGCAGCTGCTCGAGCGCCAGGAAACGCGCACCGGCGCTGATCGACGGCAGCCGCACGAAACGTTCGAGCTGGTGCGGGATCGGCAGGAGCGCATTCATCCGGTCGCCGTCCTTGCGGCGCTTCAGCTCGGCCGCGAGGAAGAAGCCGCGGTTCGGGATGAACGGAAAAGGATGTGCCGGATCGATGGCGATGGGCGTGACGACGGGCAGGATCTGATCGAGAAAGCGCTGGTCGAGCCACGCCTTGTCCTCGCGCGTCAGCTCATGCGGCTCTAGCACGGTGATGCCATTGTCGGAAATCTCGCTTCTCAGCTGATGCCAGCGGGTGTCCTGCTCGCGCATCAGCTCGTTCGCCTCGGTGCGGATGAGGTCGAGCTGCTCGGCAGCGGTCAGCCCGTCCTCCGAGAACTCGACGACGCCGAGCCGCATCTGGCCGACCAGGCCGGCGACGCGCACCATGAAGAACTCGTCGAGATTGTTGCCGCTGATCGACAGGAAGCGCAGCCGCTCGAGCAGCGGATGGCGCGGATTGCGCGCTTCCTGCAGCGCGCGATAGTTAAAGCCGAGCCAGGAAAGTTCGCGGTTGATGAAGCGCGATGGATCCTCGAGCAGCGACTTGGCTTCCGTGCGCCGCGACAGCGCCGTCACTGGAGAGCTCGCGGCCATCGTTTCGATCGATTCGCGGCTTTCACTCGTCATGACGGCCCTCTTCCAGCTGTTCTCGCCGCGCCAGCACGCGGGCGATGAGGTTGCGGGTCACCTCCGATTTTTCCGCGAGCGACCGCGAGTCGATCTCGGCAACAAGCTCCCGGGCTTCGCCGAGCGAACGATGCATCCGTTGCAGGATGAAGCCGATGGCGAGCTCGTCGACCGGCAGCTGGCGGTCGGCGAACAGTTTGATCAGCACGCCGCGCAGCAGATCATCGTCGGGCCCGCCGATCGGTGCGACATAAGCCGCCTTGAGCCGCGACGCGAGATCGGGGAGCCGGACCTCCCAACGCGACGGGTCGGTGCGGCTGGTGATCAGCACATGACTTCTGGTCTCGCGCGCCAGGTTGATGAGATGGAACATCGCCCGCTCGTCGAGATGGGGACCCGGCGCATCCTCGACCACCAGCGCATTGTGATCGAGAAGCGTGGGGACCCGTTCGACCGTCAGCTCCAGGATGCCGATGCGGTGGCCGCCGCTGTCGCGCCGCCAGATCTCCGCCAAATGGCTCTTGCCGCAGCCCGCCGGCCCGGTCAGCACCAGCACCCGGTTCGGCCAGTCGGGCCAACGATCGACCGCCGCGAGCGCCGCGCGGTTGGCATCGGAGATAAGAAAGTCGTCGCGGCCGCTCGCCTCGACATGCGGCAGATTGAAGGCCAGCTGGCCCTCGACCGAGGCATCGCCGCGAGCGGTCGCCATCACCAGCTCGTATCCCGGTTCTGCCCGTCGCCAGCCATATGGGCGATCCAGTTCACCATGTACTGCGCACCTGACACAACCGTGAGAAAACCGACAACGACGCTCCCCCAGAGTATCAGAACTGTGTGGGGCTCGGCAAAGGCCAGGGCGCCGATGATCATCGCGGCGAGGGTGATCTGGGCGGTGGTGTTTGCCTTGCTGAGGATGAGCGGCTGCATCCGCACCGGCTTGCCGACCAGCCAGGACAGGATCACCGCGCCGACGATCATCACGTCGCGGCTGACCACCAGAATGACCAGCCAGTCGGGCAGGAAGCCCTGGAGGCCGAGGACGACATAGATGCTGACCAGCAACAGCTTGTCAGCCAGGGGATCGAGATAGGCTCCAAGCTCGGTGACACTGTCATAATTCTTGGCGATGAAACCGTCGACCCCATCGGTGATGCCGGCCGCGACGAAGATGGCGAAGGCAAACCCGAAATTGCCGGAAATGATCAGCCAGATGAGCAGCGGCACCATGAGGATGCGGGCAATCGTCAACAGATTCGGCACGCTCATCGGGAGAACACCCCGGAGGGGCGGATCGAAAGGCGGTCAAGGCAGTAGGCATTGGGCAGTAGGCAGGGCTTGGGGCGCAGTTCACTGCCTGCTTGCCTACTGCCTGCTGCCTGGAAGGGAATCACGACCATACCGTTTCGAGTCGCTCTAATAGTTCTGCAGCACCCACGAATTGCCGTGGAGGCGCAGGATCATCCGCTGCATCTGCAGCGACGCCTGGAGCTGCGGGAACGGCACCGTATAGCTTAGCCTGATGATTGCGCCATTGCCGGAGATGGTGCTGATGTCGACGCCGGCCACCCCGGGGGTCGACATGAGCCTGCCCCGGGTCACGCTGAACTCCGAAGGGTTGGAGAACGGCACCGCGATGTTCAGGCTCGCCGCCTGAACCTCGGCGCGCGCTTCCGTGACGGTCTGCTGCTTCCACTTCTGGATCATGATGCGATGAAAGCGCTGGGCGGCGCTTTGGGCCGCGGCGGCAACCCCGCCGCTCTCGACGGTGTAGGTCTTGTCGAACAGGACCCGGCCGAGCGGCGTGTCGCCCTGCATTTTGGCATGGATCGCATTCTCGCCGACCGGCTCGGCAACGGCGACGAGCACCGACTGGGCCTGATAGCGCAGCCTGAGCGCCTCGAGCTTGTCGGCGTCGCCGGCGAGCGCCTGGTCGACCGACACGGCTTCGGCATCGTTGAGATCGCCGAGCGGCACCATGATCGGCACCACCGCGTTCTCCGCCTTGAGATCCTGCCAGGCGCGCCGCCAGGGATTTTCATCCCACGCGGTGGCGCCCTCGCCGGTCGACCAGACCGGCACCACGACGATCCGCGGCGCCTGTTTCTCGGTGAAGGCGATCCCCGCCCTGGCCAGCGTTTCGCGGACCTTGTCCGGCAGGAAGTTGATGGTGAGCTTGCCGATGTAACGCCCCGGCCCGGTGCGCTCCTCCTCGATCGACAGGCTGGCCAGCATGCGGCCGATCTGGCCCGGCGGCAGATCCTTGAGCTTGGCGTCGGCGCCGTCCTCGGCAATGCGCTCGAGCAGGACGCCGAACGCCTTGACCTGGGCTTCGGAAATCGCCTTCATCTTGGCCGAGGCGGCGTCCCTGTCGGTGGCGTCGACCTTGACGCCCGTCACCCGGTACACGGCATCGTCGGCCTCGGCGCGCGATGCGGCAATGAGCAGCAAGAACGTGAAGATCAATGTCCAGAACAGCGGTCGATCCACCCGAGACTCCTGGCCGTCCAAAGGCGCCCGTCTTCCGAGCCGTTGCTATTCCCTTACACTCATGGAGACCGTCAGAAAAAGCGATTTTGATGGCACCGCCGGCATCTCGGACCCGCCAAAACGCCGTCCGCCCGCCAAGTTTCACAGAAAACACAACGGCCATATGACCGCCTCCGCCTCGCCTAGGGTTTCAACGGCTTTGAGCGAGGTGTGGATATCTCGGGCGGCACGGTTCGGTTGCGCATCATGAAACGACGACCCGTCGCGATTCTGATCTCCGGACGCGGGTCCAACATGGCGGCGTTGATCGCTGCGACCCAGCGGCAGGATTATCCGGCTGCGATCTCCCTTGTCATCTCCAACCGTCCCGAGGCTCCCGGCCTCGAGCGCGCGGCGGCCGAGGGGGTGGCAACGGCGGTGCTCGACCACCGCTCCTTCGCCGATCGCTCGCGCTTCGATGCCGAGCTCAGGAAATTGATCGACGGATCGGGCGCCGAGCTCGTGGCCTGCGCCGGCTACATGCGGATCATGACGCCGCAATTCGTCGAGGCCTATGCCGGGCGGATGATCAACATCCACCCCGCCCTCCTGCCGCTCTACAAGGGGCTCGATACCCATGCCCGGGCCCTTGCCGACGGGGTGCGGATCCATGGCTGCACTGTCCATTTCGTGACAACGGAGATCGACAGCGGTCCGATCATCGCCCAGGCGGCGGTCCCGGTGATGCCGGGGGATACGCCGCTCACCTTGGCCGCGCGGGTCAACGCCGCCGAGCTCAAGCTCTTTCCGGCCGCGTTGGAGCGGGTCGCCGCCGGCAATGTCCGGCTCGACGATGGGCGGGTGGTCAGTCGCAATGGCGACATCGGCGATCCCCTCGCCCGGTTGTTCTCGCCGTCGCTGCCGGAAGAGCTTGCGATATCCTGAGCCCACCCAATCTAACACTTTGGTGAGTGCGGCATTTGTCGGATCTTGTGGGAGCGATTATCGTCGCATTCGGCTGTACACTGGCGTTTGAACGAGGCCTAGAGGGACGGACGATGTATCTCCGGGGTTGCGAAAGGGTAGCGCTGGCCGCGGTGATCGTGCTTTTCCTGAGCCTGTTGACGACCCGCCAGGCGGCCGCCGAGGAGCTGGCCGTCGACCTCGAGCTCGTCATGGCGGTCGATATCTCGCTGTCGATGGATGAGGACGAGCAGCGATTGCAGCGCGACGGCTATGCCGCCGCCTTTCGCCATCCCGAGATCATCGAGGCGATCCGCAGCGGACCGCATGGGCGCATCGCCGCAACCTATGTCGAATGGGCCGGAGAGAATTTCCAGCGCACCGTGGTGCCATGGACGATGATCGACGGCGCGGCGACCGCGCTCCCCTTCGCCGAGAAGCTTGCCGCCGCTCCGATCGAGCAGACCTATCGCACGTCGATCTCGGGCGCGCTGCTCTATGCCGGCAGCCTGTTCGACGGCAATGGCTATCAGGGCCGCACCGTCATCGACGTGTCGGGCGACGGCGCCAACAACCAGGGAATCTCGGTCGAGATCGCCCGCGACCAGGCGGTGCGTCGCGGCATCACCATCAACGGCCTGCCCTTGCTGCTCAAGCCCGGCAGCTTCGATGGCTATTTCGAGATGGTCAATCTCGACGACTATTACGAGGACTGCGTGATCGGCGGCACCGGCGCCTTCATCGTCCCGGTGCGCGCCTTGTCCGAATTCGTGCCGGCCATCCGCCGCAAGCTGGTGATGGAGATCGCCGGGCGCGAGCCGACCGTCATCAAGGTGGCGACCAGGGTGCGCGAGCGCTCCGACTGCCTGGTCGGCGAGAAAATGTGGAACCAGTGGATGGAACGGTTCTATCGCGAGTGAGCGGCCTCGGCCGGGGGATCTCGTCCTCGCCGCCGAAGGCCAGCAAAGTCCTTCAGTACAGGCCGATCGAGTCTCGCGCGTCGGCAACCTCCTCTGCGGATCGATCCTTTCCCTCGAGTTCTTCATTCTCCTGCCGGATCTGAACGATATGAAATGCGAGCCAGAAGATCACGCCG
>JBIOYR010000088.1:0-6400 GCA_044870245.1 Aestuariivirgaceae bacterium
ATCGACCTGCTCGCGGACCGGCTTCAGCCGATAGAGCCGCGCCACGAACTCGAGGTTCTCCCTGATCGTCAGATCCTCGTAGAAGGAGAAGCGCTGCGTCATGTAGCCGACCTGGAGCTTGATCCGGTCGCTCTCGGTCAGGATGTCGAGCCCGAGGCAGGTGCCCTGCCCTGCATCGGGCTTCAGCAACCCGCACAGCATGCGGATGGTGGTGGTCTTGCCGCTGCCATTGGGCCCGAGGAAGCCGACGATCTCCCCTTCCGCCACTTGGAGATCGATATGGTCCACCACCACCCGACCGCCGAAGCTCTTGGTCAGCCCGTTCACCGCGATGACGTTCATTCGAGCCTCACATCGACCGGTTGGCCGGGATGGAGCGTCGCGCCTGAGCCCGCATCGGGCCGCGCATCGACGGCATAGACCAGCTTGTCGCGGCTTTCGACGCTGTAAATCACCGGCGGCGTGAACTCCGCCTGATTGGCGACCCGGCTCACCGTGGCCTTGAGGTCGTCGGGGCAGCCGTCGCAGGACACCTTGACGATCCTGCCGGGTGCGACTGACGATCGCTCCTGCTCATTGACGAAGAAGCGGATCTTGCGATTGCCTGGTGGCAGAAGCTGGATCGCCGGCTTGTCGGACGCCGCCATCTCGCCCTCGCGGCGGAACACCCGGTCGACCACCGCATCGGCCGGCGCCTTGACCTCGAATTGCGACTCGCGCCAGCTCATCTGGGCGACATCGGCCCGCGCCGACTCGACATTCTGACGCGCCGCATCGATGGCCCGACCACGCGCCGGCATCTTGGCGACCTCGATCCGATGGCGTGCCTGCTCAGTCAACGCCTCGGCGGAATCCCGCTTGGCGGTGGCATCGTCGAGGGCCGCCTTCGAGACCACCCGGCGTTCATAGAGATCCTGCTGCCGCGCCATCACCCGGTTGGCATCGGCAAGGGCTGCCTCCTGGGCGGCAAGCGCCGCCTCGAGCACCGCCAGCTCCTCGCGCCGCTCGCCGGTCTCGAGATCGGCAAGCTGCGCCTCGGCCTGGGCAAGCCTGGCCTTGGCCGCATCGACCTGGCGGCTGATCTCCGATGTGTCGATCTTGAACAGGAGGTCGCCGGCCTTGACGCTCTGGCCCTCGACCACGGACAGCCGCTCGATGCGTCCGGCCTCGCGCGGCGCCATCAGCACGTATTCGCCCTCGACATAGCCATTATGGACCGGCATCGCCGGTGGGCAGAATGGCAGGATGGCGGCAAGCAAGCTCAGCGAGCAGAGGAAGGTGGTCATGCCCGCGCTCCGAGGCGGGCCACCGCGCGATCGAGCTGAGCGACGATCTTGTCGGCCTCGCCCTCCCCGATCGTCGGCCAATCGAGCCGCTTGAGAACGGCGGCGCGGGCGAAGCGGAAGATCATGGCCTGGCCGAGCAGCGAGAACGCCTCGAGTCGTGCTGTCTCCGATTCGCGATCGAGCTCGAGCACCGCCGCGACAAGCGCCGTCAGTGTCCGGTGCATCCGCCCCATGATCCCGTCATAGATGAGGTTGAAGGCATCGGTCGGATCGAGCTGCTCGCGCAGGATGAAGCGCGCCCAGCGCTCGGCCTTTGGGCTGGTGGCGAGGAGCCTGCCGGCGGTCCTGACGAATTGACGAAGGGCGCTGCGGGCATCCGCCGGAGTCAAATGCGGACGCGCCGCGAGCGCGATGATCTCGGCGGCGAGCGGCCCGATCGTCGCCGCAATGCCCTCGACGATGTGGTTCGCAACGGCAAGATAAAGCCCGCGCTTGCCGCCGAAATGGTAATTGATCGCTGCGATGTTGGCGCCAGCGGCAGCGGCGATGGCGCGGATGTTGGCACCTTCGAATCCGACCCGGCCGAAATGGTCGAGCCCCGCCTCAAGGAGTCGGGTGCGCGTATCAAGCTGCTGCTCATTCATACGCTTGATTTAAACAAACGTTTGAACGGTGTCAAGTGCATCGCGCAGCGGCCGCGCAGGCAAAGGCGGCCGGTCCAGCGGTCAAATCGAGGAGGCCACTCGGACCGACTGGACCGGCCAGCCTCGCGGGCCGGGAAATGCGGCGGACCCGGTGACCACGAGGCTTTTTCGGGTTGGAGATGGCGCCGTCGAATTCCTTCAACTTTACCGAACGGACCGCCGCCCGACAACGCATCCGGGTGTTTCGAAAAGAGCAAAATGCTTTGATTAGTAAAGGCTTAAGGTAAATCGTGCCAGGACAACGAGACGATCATCCGCATGGCGCCTGACGCATTTGCGGAGTTCTCGGCCGCCATCGACAAGCCGGCCTTGAATGACTGGCTGCGCAGCTACGTGCTCGCCAATCAGACCCGCGGCTTTACCCGGACGATCGGTGCTGTTCCGATCGATCAGCGACATCGCCGCCTGGCTCGGCTGAGAAGGAGCCCGAAAATCACGTTGCTGTGCCGAACGACACAGCCCGTCACTGTCGATCTGCTATCGAGCGCGGCGAAACCATAAAGCGAAGCAAAGGGGAGAATTGGCGATGAGCTCCAATTTCGGAGATTTTACCAGAACGTTGAAAGGCATAGTGGACAACGTGACGAAGGCTTTCACGTCAGCCGAACCAGAGCCCGTGGCAAAGAAGACTCTGAGCAACGCCAAGATAGCGGATAAAACTTCGAACCCCGAGCCCCTGCTCCGGCGACGCGCCGCCGCCGCCCCGCCGATCGCCCGGACATCCAAGGAAACCCATTCTCGTCAGCCGAAGAACAGGGAGGAAGCATTGGATGAGGCGCTTCTGGCCTATCTGCGCACCAAGCAGTTGGCGGAGGCGAAGGCAGTCTGGCAAGAAAGACAGAATCCCCATTGCCGGACCGTCTGGGGGGCAACGCCGCTGCATCTCCTTTGTGATTCGACGATCTACGACGAGAAGAAACATGACCAGGAGCGCTCGGAGCTATTCGCCAGCGATTCGACGGAGTTCTTGAGTGTGCTGTTGCTCGCCGGGGCGGATCCCGAAGAATGCAACGCACGAGGCGAGACGCCGCTCGACGTCGCCAAAAGATTCGAGGATTACGATAAGGTTGCACTGCTCACCGCCCACCTTGCACAATCCCGCGGGGGCCATCACCCGGTGATGCTGGCGCCGCCACTGATGTATGTCCCCAAGAGCAAGGATGAAGCCAATGCCTGGCTCTTCACGGCCTGCCGGGAACGCAGTGTCGACCTCTTGGAGAGCGCATTGCGCTGCGGTGCCGATCCGAACTTGAAGGACGAGGTCGGGATGACGCCGCTCCATCACGCTGCTTTCTTGTGCCAGCATCATTTCATAAAGCCATTGGTAGACCGGGGTGCCAGGATCAATGTTATCGACGATGTGGGACGCACGGCACTTCACATTGCGGTCGAGCAGAACGACGAGGCCATGGTCTTCAAGCTGCTGAAATTGGGAGCGTACCCTTTCGCAATGAACCGTTGTGGTGAAGAGCCGATGGATCTCGCTGTCTCCTGCCGTGAGGAGAATCGTCGGAAAGCAGCAGACGCCGATAGCAGTCGTGAAAAGCGGCGTTACGAGTTGGAAGTCATCAAATACGATTCGCTGATCGAGACCCTGAAAGACGAATCCAACTACCGCTATCAGAATTATGCCGCACCACAAGAGTGAGCGGCTCACGCCGCGTCGGCGATGACCCGGTTGCGGCCCTCGCGCTTGGCGCGGTAGAGCGCCAGGTCGGCGCGCTTGAGAAGGTCGTCGAGCGTGTCGCTCGGCGAGTCGAAGCTCGCGATCCCGACCGAGATGGTGATCGGCAGCGGACCCGACCGCACCCCTGCAATGAATGGCCGCCCGCTCACCGAGCGCCGCAGTCGCTCGGCCACCTTGAGCGCCACCGACCGATCGGTGGCGGGCAGCACGATCACGAACTCCTCGCCGCCGGTGCGAAAGGCAAGATCGAGGCTGCGCGTGTTCTTGCGGATGCGCTGAGCCAGCTCCTGAAGCACCCGGTCGCCGGCATCATGGCCGTGGGTGTCGTTCACCGTCTTGAAGTAGTCGACATCGATGGCGAGCACCGACAACGGCGTACCCCGAGTCGCCGCATTGTCCAGGAGCCCCGCCACCTGGGTGTCGAGGTGGCGACGGTTGTAGAGACCGGTCAGCGCATCGGTGACCGCCAGCTCCATCGACTGCTGGACATTGTCCCTGAGCCGCGTCGTGAAGCGCGAGCGCCGGATCTGGGTGTTGGCCCGCGCCAGCAGCTCCTGCCGGTCGATCGGCCGCATCAGATAATCGTTCACGCCCATGTCGAGGGCCCTGATCATGCGCTGGTGATCGTCGGGATCGACGATGATCAGGAGCGGGATCTGGCGGGTCCGCTGCAGCGACCTGAGCTGGGAGCACAGCCGCAGGCCGTCATAGCCGTCGAGATCGAGATTGATCAGCACCAGCTCGTAGCTCTTCTCGGCCGCCGCCAGCACCGCCTTTTGCGGATCGCTGACGCAGTCGAGGAGATGGCGTCCCGCCAGCGCCGCCCGAATCCGCTCATGCAGCAGGCCGCGATTGTCGACCAGCAGCACCTGTCCGGGCTCGTCGAGCTCACCGCCGAGACCGCCGCTCTGGCGAATGAACTCCTCATCCTCCGGCCCATGCCGCGACAGAAGCTCGTCGGTCAGCATTTTGAGCCTCACCAGACTCTTGACCCGGCAGAACAGGGCAAGGTCGTTGACCGGCTTGGTCAGAAAGTCGTCGGCACCGGCCTCGAGGCCGCGGATCCGGTCCTCCGGCTGGTCGAGTGCCGTCACCATGATCACCGGAATGTGCAGCGTTGCCGAATTGGTCTTGATGCGACGGCACACCTCGATGCCGTCCATCCCCGGCATCATCACGTCGAGCAGGACGATGTCCGGCTTGACCCGCTGGACGCATTCCAGCGCGTCCAGCCCGTTCATGGCGGTCGTCACCTCGAAATACTCCGCCATGAGCTTCGCCTCGAGCAGGCGGACATTGGCGAGAATGTCGTCGACAACCAGGACTTTGGCCGTCATGCCCTGCCCTTCAGGAAACCATCGATGGTTTCGAGGAAGCTCACAACCGAGATCGGCTTCGAGATATACGCCTCGCAGCCGCCCTCGCGAATCTTTTCTTCATCGCCCTTCATGGCAAAGGCGGTCACCGCAATGACCGGGATGCGCCGCAGCGCATCATCCTCCTTGAGCCATTTGGTGACTTCGATGCCGGACACTTCCGGAAGCTGAATGTCCATGATGATGAGGTCGGGCATGTGCTGGCGGGCGATGTCCAGCGCCGACAGGCCGTCGCGGGTCTGCAGCACCCGGTAGCCATGGGCCTCGAGCAGATCGTTGAACAGCTTCATATTGAGCTCATTGTCCTCGACAATGAGCACCGTCTTCAGCGGAGTGATGCCCGTCTCCAACTCAGTAGATCCCGCCATGGTGTAGGCACCGTGCATGATCAGCAAGCCCCCGGTTTCACGCCCTCATCGTACCGCTGGCGATCCTCCCAGGATTCGGTAAATCAACTCTTTCGGCCCTCGCCCTGCAACCAATGGACGAATCGCCGTGGTTAACCAATCGTCCTGCGGGCAGTTTCGTTCATCCCCGAGGCTCAGCCACCCCATGCACCTCCAGCGTCGCTCTCAGCTTGGGCCGCCGCCGCACCTCCGCGCCGACTCGTGCGATGTTGCGGCAGCGCTCGTGCAGCGCCTGCTCGCTCGGCCTGGCCCATAGCCCGAGCATGAAGAGATAGATGTCTGCCGCCGAGAAGCTGTCGCCCAAGACATAGGGCCCTTCGCGTCCGAGCCGCTCGTCGACGATGTCGAACAGGCGGTTGGCATGGGCATCGCCGCCCCGGCCCAGCATGGCGAAAGCCTCGTCGCTTTCGACCAGCGGGCGGCCGTGAAAGGCAAGATTGATGGCCGGATAGATGTTGCTGCTCATGAAGGTGAGCCATGCGAGAAAGATGCCATGGTCGTTGCTGCCGGGCGCCGGCGCCAGACCCTTGTCGGGATGGGAGGCAGCGAGGAAGCCGAGAATGGCCGCCGATTCGAAGATCGCCCGGCCATCGTCGAGACCGAGCGCCGGGATCAGGCCAAGCGGCGAGATATCGCGGAAGGCCGGCTGGCGCACCTGCTCCGGCGTCATCCAGACATTCTCATAGGCCAGGTCCATCTCCTCCAGCACGAAATGCGGGGCCATCGATCCCCAGCCCTTGACGTTGTAGAGCTTGTACATGACCGCCTCTCGCAAGACCGCCGCAGCTGAACGAGGCTAGCGCATGACCCCGCCAAAGGACACCCCGACCGGCATGTGCCGCGACTGTCTCGGCGATGTCGACCCCGGCCTGCGGCGGTGCCCGAAATGCCGCAGCCCGCGGCTCTATCGCCATCCCGAGCTCGACAGCCTCGCAATCGC
>JBIOYR010000089.1:0-57828 GCA_044870245.1 Aestuariivirgaceae bacterium
CGGCGGTCGGTCGTCGGTGACGTCGATGATGAGGTGATCGCTCGAAGCGCCCTCGACGGTTATTCCGGGTTTGACCGGTTCCAGCCCCTCCACAACGACGTCTTCACGGCCGATATTGATAATGCCCCGCAGCCTTTCGCCCTTGTCTGCAAAGATCGGGCGGTTGCCGAAAGCATCGACTCCCGTCCGGCCGATCGGCAAGGAGGGCTTGTGCTTCACCTCGAGCAGCTCGCCGGTCAGCAGGAAGGCATCGCGCTTCAGCGCCTCCCAGGGCCCGTCGAGAAAGGTGTCGCGCCCGCCTTGCAGGATCGCCTCCCCGATCCGCAAATTGTTGATGTTCTTCGGCATGCGGCCAGCAAGGAGCAGTGGGAGCGAGCTCGAATTGCCGCCGGACACATATTTGAGCTCCATGCCAAACCGATGCGAGATCGCCCTGGCATGATCGGCAAGCTGGCCGAGATTTTCCTCCGTCGGCACGATCGCCCCAAAACAGGTGAGATTGGTTCCAAGACCCGCGATCCGTACCCCCGGCATCTCCAGCACGCGTTCGACTGTCGCGTCGAGGTCACTCGGCCAAATGCCCTCTCGGAGATCTCCCAGATCCACCATCAGGATGATATCGTGCACTCTTCCCATCCGCTCGGCGACCCTCGACAGCTCCGCGATGATGGCGAGCTCCGAGTTGAGGCTCACATCGACAAAGCGAACGACGTCCTCCGCGCGTGAAAACGGCGGGCTCCTGAGCAGCATGATCGGGCAATCGATGCCGCTTTCCCTGAGCCGGCGAATATTTTCGAAACGCGACTCGGCGATCCCGACGACGCCGCCGCGCAGCATGGCGCGCGCGACCTGGGGCATTCCGCATGCGCCCTTGGTGACGCCGAAAACATCGATCCCGGACGACCGGCATGCCGTCACAACCGCGCTGGCATTGTGCTCTATCCGCGTGAGATCGATCGTGACCCGCGGACCGAGCATCCTTCTGTCGCCCATGTCCGTCGCTTCAGACATTTCTAAGCCGCATAGAGCAGTCCTTCAGGGTCGATCTCGGGTCTGCGGCCGGCGACCAGGTCGGCCGTGAACTTGCCGGAACCGCAAGCCATCGTCCAGCCGACGTGCCCATGCCCGACATTGAGATGGAAATTGCGATATCGTGCGGGCCCGAGTATCGGAACAGAGGACGGGGTCATCGGACGCAAGCCTGTCCAATATTCGGCATTCTCGAGATCGAGGCCGTCGCCGAACAGATCGTTGGCAGCATTGAGGAGAATGCGAAAATCGTCGGCACGGCACGTCCTGTCGTAGCCGGCGAACTCGGCCCTCGCGGCGACGCGTACACGGTCGCCCAACCGAGAGTAGGCGACAAGGCGGTCCTCGTCCACCCCACCGAGATTTGGTGCCCGCTCCTCCTTCCGGATCGGCGCGGTGATCGAAAAGCCCTTCACGGGACAGATCGGCAGGTCGATCCCGATGGGACGGGTCAGTCGAGGACTTTCGGGACCGGCCGCGAGCATATAGGCGTCGGCCGACAACAGGCCACGGTCCGTCACGATTCCGCTGACCCGATCACCTGCGACCTCGATCGTCTTGACCGCCGTGTCATAGAGAAATTGCACGGATCTGTTCTTCGCGCACCATTCTGCGAGCGATCGAGTGAAGCGACATGAATCGGCGGTCTGATCCATCGGCGAGAAGATTCCCCCGGCAATGCGATCGCCTGCTTGCCGCAGCGCTGGATCGAGCGCAATCAGCCGGTCGCGGGTGGCGATTTCGATGGAGAGGCCGTGGTTTGCAAGGAGCTGCGAGTGCTCGGCCCCGCTGTCGAGACTCTCGGTCGTTCGATAGAAGTAGAGAATGCCATTGCGCCGTCCACCGAACTCGATGCCGGTGGCGGTGACAAGGCTGTCGAAACACGCCCTCGAATACAGTGCCAGCCTGAGCTTGCGCAAGGTGTTGACCCGCGCCTGCGCATGCGTGCACTGCAGCAGAAACTTCATGGTCCAGGAGAGGAAGTGCCGATCGAGCTGCGGACGCACCTTGATGCCGAGATCATGGCGATAGAGCGACTTCACGAACATCCCGAGCGCGGCGGGCGAGGCCCAGGCATAGGAATCACCGGGCGAGACCAGGCCGGCATTGCCATAGCTGGTCTCGCTGGCGGCAGCATTGTTGCGGTCGACGACAGTGACCTCATGACCGTCGAGAGCCAGGTAATAGGCCGACGCCACCCCGACGACTCCGGCTCCGAGAACGATCACCCGCATTTGCGTCGCTCCCTCGATCACCAGGTCAGGGCGTCTTCCTCGTCGACCTCTATGAGCGTCGGTCCGTCAGCGTGGTGGGCTCTTTCCACCGACCCGCCAAGTTCCTCGAGGTTCCGCGCGCGTATGGCGATGCAACCGAAACCCCGAGCGATCGCGAGAAGGTCTGGCGTATAAATGTCGACTCCGATCTGGGGAATGTTGCGTTCGGCCATGTAGCGCCTGATCTCGCCGTAACCGCGATTGTTCCAAACCAGGATCGGAACTGGCAGGGCAAGCTCGACTGCCGTCGCCAGCTCGGCGAGAGTGAATTGGAGGCCGCCATCGCCGATCACTGCAAGCACCGGGCGCGCTGGTCGCGCCAGCTTGGCGCCGAGCGCCGCAGGCAGGGCGTAACCAAGCGTGCCGTAGCCCGTGGTCGCGTTGAACCAGGAGCGCGATCGCCGAGGCTCGAAAGTGAGGTTTCCGCTGTATATGAGCTGTGTTGAATCGCCGACAATGATCGTATCGGGATCGCCCTGGACCAGCCGCTCGAGTATCCTCTGATAAAGATGCTGACGTGGAGTGATGTGGTCTCGGATCGCGGCCCGCAGTGATGCTGCGCGCGCCTGACCACCGCCATTAGCGGGGGTGAAATCGGACAGCGCATCGCTCAGCGCCCGTAGCGCCGCTTCAGCATCCGCGATGATGCCGATGTCGGCGATCGCATTGGAGGCCAGCTGTGCGGGATCTATGTCGACCCGGATGAGCTTGCCGCCGACTTTCGGCCGCTCGTTGAAGAGCAAGGTGTCGGTCTCGCCAAGTTCTGTGCCGATTGCGAGGACCACGTCGGCCGTTGCCAGTTCTTCAAGCACCGGCGGGTGCGGCAGGCTGCTTCCGAGACTCAGCACATGACCGCAGGGCAGAACACCCTTCCCGTTGATGGTGAGAACCGCTGGTGCGTCGAGGCGCTCCACCAGATCCGCCGCGGCTTGGGCAGCATCCTGTGCACCGCCGCCGAGCACGATCAGTGGCCGACGTGCCCGCCGAAGCAGATCGACGGCGGCAGCAATCGACTGAGGATCTGGATAGGGTCGGAAAGACGATCCTGCCGCCCGATTGTGGATTCCCTCGTTTGCCGGCGCAACGATGACATCGAGGGGAATCTCGATGTGAACCGGCCGGGGCCGTGCGCTGCGAAACACCGAGAATGCCCGTGAAAGGACGATCGGGACCTCGTCCGGGCGGTTCAAGGTATGGCTGAAGGCGGTGAGGCCAGCCATCAGATTGCGCTGCGAGGGAAGTTCATGAAGCCGTCCTTCCCCAAGTCCAAGTTCATGCGCATTGTTCACGCTCGAGACGACAAGAATCGGAACAGAATCGGCGTAAGCTTGGCCAAGAGCGGTGGCAATGTTCGTTAGTCCTGGTCCGGTGATGATGAAGCATGCAGCTGGCCTGCCGCTGGCGCGAGCATAGCCATCGGCCATGAACCCGGCCCCCTGCTCATGGCGCGGCGTGATATGGCGCAGACCCGAGCGCGGGAAGCCGCGATAGAGTTCAACCGTATGAACCCCCGGGATCCCGAACACCGTGTCGATGCCATGGACCGTCAGGAGTTCGACAAGTGCTTCTCCACAGGTAGCCACGGTCATTGTCCTCACTGTTGCAGGAATCCGCTCTGTTGCACCTTCGATAGCCTGCACGCGGCAGGCATTTCCACGCCTAGGGCTCGCGCGCTGCCCAGGCGCCGAGCAGCCTCGGAAGATCCCCAAATCTGGCAATGAGGCCGTACACCAGGAAACCGACAATAACGAAGAGAACCGCAACCGATGCCATGACCGGGGTGTACCCGTAGCGCAGGCTGTTGAAAATCTTGATCGGCAGGGTTTCGATGGTCAGTCCTGAGACCATGTATGAGACGATGTATTCGTTGAGGCTGAGCACGAAGGCGAAAGCGTAGCCTGAGACGAGGTAAGGTCGTACCATCGGAATGATGATGGTTCGGAACACTGTTCGCTCGTCGGCTCCCATGATGGTGGAGGCCTCGATGATCTGGCGGTCGATTGACTGAAGCCCGAGCGAGATTGTGACCAGCGGCAAGGTCGTGAAGAAGATGGCGTGCGAAATGATCGTCGTGACGATGCTGCCGTAGAGTCCGCTGTTCGCCCAGAAGATCAGGAATCCGAGCGCTGTGATGACTGGAGGCAGCATGAAGGGTGCGACCCCGAGTCCGTAAAGTATCGGGCCGTAGCGCACCCGGTAGCGCCAGAGAAAATAGGCGAGCGGAAACGCGATCGATACCGCGAGCACCGCCGAGATGATGGCGATGATCAGGCTGTTGGCTATTGCATTCCGCCAGTCCGGTTGGGTCAGCAGCTCTCCATACCATTGAAGCGACAGACCGACCGGTGGAAACAGGAGCTGCTTTTCGGCATTGAGGGATACGCCGGCAATGACCAGAAGCGGCGCCACCAGGATGAGCAGCATCAGTCCCATGAAGAGGTTGGACCAGGTTCGGGTCATCTCTCGCTGCTCCGCGCCCCGCCAAGAGCCAGGGTGACCGCGACCAGCATCAGGCTGAGGATCATCAGCACGATCGCCATGGCAGCCGCAAACGGCATGTTCGACTGGAAGATCGCCTGATCGGTGATTAGCACCGACAGAGTCCAATGCTCGGGCCTGCCGAGCACCTGGGGAAGCACATAGGCTCCCAGATTGAACACGAACACCATGATCAGGGCGCTGATGATCGAGCTGCGCATGACCGGGATGACCACCAGGAAAAAAGTGCGCAGCGGCGAGGCGCCGAGCATGCGGGAGGCTTCCGGAAGCTCGGGATCAAGCCGCGACAATGCCGGATAGAGGACGAGGACCGTATAGGGAAAGCCAAGATAGGAAAGCCCGACGACAAGTGCGGTGAGGCTTGGGGTCCAGGCCTGCGGTTGATTCAGGAGACCCACAAAGACCAGAAGGTTGGAAATTCCAGCTGTCGAGGACAGGAGTGTCGACCAGGTGAAGCCGATAATCACCTCGGAAAGCGAAAGAACAGAGAGAATGAACACGAGATAGTAGACCTGCGTCCGCCGGCGCAGCCGCGTCAGGAGATAGGTGAACGGGAAGGCAACAATGACCACCAGCAGCCCGACCAACGCCGATAGCAGGATTGAAAAAACGAAGGACTTCCCAAAAAACGGCGTGAACAGCCGCGCATAATTCGACAGGACGAACGCCGGTTCGTAGAAGGTTAGCTCGTTCCGCTTGAAGAAGCTGACGGCGATCATGATGGCAAAGGGCACGACGAAGAACACGCCCAGCATGAGGGCGGGATAGAGAAGGGCAACGTGATCGCGAAAGCCTCGAGGCGTCTGCGGGGTCATGACTTGAGCACCACGATGGATGACGCCGGAAGCTCTACCGACACCGGCGCACCGACCCTGGCGTTCAGCCGCTCTCGCGGCGTCGTGACCGCAAGCAGCTTCTGCCCGAAGCATTCGACCGTGATCTCCACGCTCGAGCCGAGGTCGCGAATGAAACTGACGGTTGCCGGGAGATGATTGGCCCCGACCTCGCCCGCGGGTCGCACATGAACATCCTCGGGCCGGACCGAGAGCTTGACTGCCGTTCCATCGGGAATATTGACCGGCGGATCAGCGACCTGGACCGTGATGTCGCCGACCGTCACCGTCGAGGGGGGATGCCAGACTGCGTCGAGCAGGTTGGTGAGACCGATGAAATCCGCGACAAACGAATTCGCCGGATTGCGGTAGGTCTCGAGCGGTGATCCGACTTGCTGCACCTTTCCATGGTCCATGATGACCACGATGTCAGCCATCGTCATGGCTTCGCGTTGATCATGCGTCACCACGATTGTCGAGATTCCGAGGCGCTGCTGGAGCTGCCGCAACTCGACCTGCATCGCCTCCCTGAGTTTGGCGTCGAGGGCCGAGAGCGGCTCATCAAGCAAGAAGAGCTTGGGATTGAGCGCGAGCGCGCGGGCAATGGCAACTCGTTGACGCTGGCCGCCGGAGAGTTGGGAAATATGCCGGTCGATGACACCGGGAAGCCTGACGAGGTCAAGCAGCTCCTGGGCGCGTTGGCGGCATCCGGGCTTCTCCGTGCCGCGGATCCTGAGCCCGTAGGAAATGTTCTCCCCGACGCTTAGATGAGGAAAAAGCGCCAGCGACTGAAACACCATGCCGAATTCGCGTTGATGGGCCGGCACGGCGGTCAGATCCTTGCCATCGAGCTTGATGTGGCCGGTAGTCGGTTGCTCCAATCCGGCGATCAGCCGCAGAAGCGTTGTCTTCCCGCAGCCGGACGGTCCAAGCAAGCAAATGAATTTGCCATGGGGAAATTCGAGATTCACGTCGCTGACAGCTGCGAAATTCCCGAAAGATTTGCCCAATTCCTCAAGCCGTAGACTTGACATCTGGCACTGTTCCCTGATGACCGAGCATGCGGCGCAGTCGTCAGCGCCGCACGTCTCCCTGTTACAGCCTGCGCGAGCTTAGCCGGCGATCATCTCGGTCCATTTCTCGTTCAACCAATCCGATTTCTGGGCATAGAGATCATAGCGCGGGACGATCGGCGGGATATCGCTCGCCACGGCGGCGAACTCCTTCTCGGTCAGATCCAGCAGGTCGCGCTTTACCGTGGGCGCGGTGCCGACCTTGCGCGAGAGCTTCGCCTGGATGTCGGGGCGACACATGTAATTGATGAAGGTCGTCGCCTCGTCGACCGCCTTGGACGTTTTCAGGACGCACCATGACCCGGAGTCGAGAACACCCCCTTCCTGCGGGAATGTCGATCGCACGGGCTGGCCCTGCGAGGCAGCGAGGCCGGTGACATCGTGATAATATTGCCCCATCGGAATCTCGCCCGACTGCAGGGCTTGCTGGAACTGTCCTTCATCGCGATACCAGAGCCGGACATTCGGCTTTACCTCCGCGAGCTTCTGGAGGCATTTCATGATCCCGTCTTCCGAGCTGAGCATGTCTGTGCCGCCAAACCAGGTCTTGGCAGTGATCTCGAGCAGGAAGGAGTTGCTGACCAGGGCAAGCAGGCCGAGACGATCCTTGTTGGCGGGATCCCAAAGCGCCTTCCAGGAGGTGGGAGGCTCCGGATAGACCTTCGTATTGGTGACGAGGGTGATGTACCAGGAAACGGCCCCGATGCTCGAAACCGATCCATCCTGGTACCGGCCGATGAAATGCGGCAGCAAATTCCCGGCATTGGTGATCTTCTTTTCATCGAGAGGAGCCCACAATTGGGCATTCTCGCCCTTGAGACGGGTCACCTGCGCCATCATCGAGACGTCGGCGGGGGCAATTCCGGCCCTGGCGGACGTCATCAGCTGCACAAGCCAGGCCTCCCCGGTCGGCTCCGAGATCGATTCCACGGGAATTCCGGTCTCCTTGGTGAAATCCGGATAGATGTGCTTGTCGAATGAATCCTTGAAGTAGCCGCCATAGGTGCCGACCTTCAGCGGCGTGGCGGACCGGGACTTGACTGCCGGAAATCCGCTGAGCGAGATTGCGCCGAGCGCCGTTGCTCCAAGCAGAAATCGACGTCTGCCGATTGATCGTTCGACCGGACGAATCGCTGCGCCAACGCCTGTCATCACATCCTCCCTGTCATTCTCCCGATGGCCTTCGGGCCATTGTTCGATTTTGGTTATTTTCTCTTGATTGGGCTTACGATAATCCGGAAACAAACATCATGGAAGCCGGAGCGACGCTCATTCTTTGTGGCGCATATTTGGGTATTCTGCCGGAACACCATGCCTCGCCCTAGGTTTGCCGCGGCCAGATTGCGCTGCATCTCCCTGAAAAACCGAGCTATGTGGCAGGCTTCTCCAGCATAAGTCGCTCCGAGCGGTCGAACCTTCCGCCGATGCGTCAATTCATCGAGGACCCGAGAATGAGCTGCGCCGAGCTTTCCTCACGATGGTTCATGGTTGATCGCCCAACGCGACTCCTGGAAGCGATCGAGCGCAAACAGCCGGCGCGGGCTGTTTGGCCATGCCAGTTCCACGGATGCGTCTGCCGTGTGGTATGCGGACGTGTAGAGCGTGCCGAAGCCTCGGTAGAAGGACGTGGAATACAATGGCGGTTTCAGAAAGGCCCCAACGAATTCCTGCAGCGACTGGTCCCCGTTGGCCCGGAGCTGGAAGAGATAGCGCTCCCGCTCGATCGATGCCGTAGCGAGTGCGTAGTCCCACTCCACCGGCTCCTGGTGATTGGTTGCGACTGGAGAACCGGTGATGATGGCCGGCCGATCTGGTGCGAGGCGAACCGTGAATCGAGTATGTGATCGGTCGAGGACGGTGACATTATAGGCCATATGGGTCGGCACCCGTGCAAGCACCCGCGCAGCCTTCTCCGCCGTCTCGCAGGTCTGGAGGACGTATCTGAGGATGATCGGGACGCCGAAACCGTCTCCGACCGTCCGGGTTCCGCCGAAGGCAAGAGAAACTGCCAAACCACTTTCATTCACCCCGTCAAGCAGGCCGATGAGGCAATCGCTCATCCCCATGACGCCGACACCTTGCCAGTCCGACCTGAATAGAAGTCCCTCGAAGGCTTTGGGGCTGTAATCATAGTTGCGGACCAGGACGGGTTCCGGTCCCGGCCAAATGGCCTGGCTGCAGCCCGTCAAATAGGCCGGTGGGCGATAGAGCGAAAGGAAACGGGCCTCGAGATCGCCACCACCCGCGAGCGCGACAAGCTGCTCCCAGATCGGGATCATTTCCGGCATATGATCCCTCAGCGCCTGCCGGCATTGCAGATAGGTCGGACGGAATGCGCCCTGTTCGGACTGCCACCACGCCGCGTAGGCGGACCACAGCCTATCGAATGTGGATCGCCAGACAAAGCCCGGCTCACCTTCGGCCAGTGCGGAAAACTGGAACAGCATTTAGGGGTCTAAAGTATCTTGAATGCCGGTTCGGCGACCGCAACGGGGGCGCTCAAAGGCTTCGCCCTGTACTGCGCCTTGATGCCGGCGATCCAGTTTCTGGCGCGAGGGGTGAGTTCGAACCGGTCCGTCATCGACCGGCCACGCGTGATCAGGATCCCCAGATCTGCACCCTCGTAGCGGTAATCGCCCGCATTGAGGATCCTCAGGAAGAACGCCTCCGCCTCGCTGGCGACCGCTCTGCGATGATAGTCGAACCGACTGTACTCGATAGATCCGTCTGGATTCATTGTCCAAATTCCGCTTTGCGGCGCATCGGTCAGGAGATCGACCGTGTCCTCGGTATGCTTGATGACCATCTGCGACCAGGAGTCGATGTTCTCCGGATCGGCCCAGCGCGCATTCAGCTCATCGATGTCCAAGTCGAACTTGACGCCCGAAAATTCCAAGAGATGAAACAGGAACAAGGGGGCGTCCGCATGGGCAAAGGCCGCATGATTGGTCATCGAGCTTGCACCGGTGATCCGCGGATTGAGCTCGCCGAGCCAGATCTCCCTGGTCTTGGTGTCGACCAGGAAATCGAGTTCGAAGTAACCGCGGTAACCTTCCTTTTTGAGCTGCTCACCGAATCGAACCGTGGAATCGCGTGCGTTCTGCCGCGCCTTGTTGGAGAAGGCTCCAGCAAAGATTTCGTTCCCGCACCAGCCGCCGCGATAGGGCGTGAGCTCGGGAAAGCCGACGAGCTCGGTCATCAAAGGTCCGACAATCGTTCCGCGCTTCGTCGCGCAGGCCTCGATGGCGGAGCCACGACAGGTGATTCGCTTCATGATCTTGATCTCGCCCTGCCCGACGAGCTCATGCGAATGTTTGCGAAAGTCCTCCTTGTTGCTGATGAAGAACGTCGTATGCCCTGAATCGCCATAGGCGGACTGCAGCACAAGATCTCTCCCAAGTCCGGCGCTCGCGGCGACCTCCAGCAGCTGCTCGTAGTTCTTCACCTCCGACAAGACGTTCGGAACCGAAGCCACGCCAGCCTTGTTGCCGATGCGGACTGTCTCGATCTTGTTGTCGACGCGGCTCCGCAGGGCGGCTGCAGGAAACCAGATCTCCGCGCCGATTGTTGTCGCAAGCCGCTCAGTCTCCGGGTCGAACATCAGGAACACAAGCTTCGGACCGCCGTCCCGCTTCTCGATAAGGTCAAGGACCTGCTTGTGCTGCAGGAGATAGTTATTGATTTCTTCTATGGAATGGAATTCGGCATGCGGACCTGGTGGGGGCACGAAAGTGTTTGGATGCCGCCCATCATAGCAGTCGATATAGCTGACGAAGCGAAAGTTTCTGACCCACTCATCGAGTCCCAATAGATTGAAATTCGTTGCTGAAACAAAATAGATCGGCGTTTCGTTGCGGTGAAAGAACCGTCGGATTTCAGAGATGTTTTTGAGTCTTTTGCTTGTCGTCTGGTTCATCGCAGGATCCCTCCACGAACCTGTCGGTCAATTCGCAATCGGCGGCGCGGCTCCTGTTTTGTTCTTCTCCATTCAACGTCGTTTTTTAGTCGGCAACGCCGCTGTCGGGGAACCGTCATGTTCGCCCGGGCTCGCAAGCGTCCTTGGCGCGCCGCCGAGAAGGCCGGCGGTTCCACCCCGAAGAGGGGTGGCCAATGCACCAAGGGAATCAAGATACGCCGAGCGGCGTCGATAGATATCGAAATCGACATGGCGGTCACGAAAGCTTTTCAACACTTGGCCGAGCCCTCGCAGACCGACCTCACGCTGGCGACGAACCTGCTCCAGATCAATCTCGATCGGGATGATTTCCTCGAGCCCCGCCGCTTCATGGAGGGCGGTGCCCGAGGGATCGAACACGCAGGAGCGACCCAACCCGCCGGCACCAAGCCCGTTGATATCGAAAATATAGCATTGAAACTGGGCTGCCGAGGCCCGCGCAATGGCAAGCTCCACATCGCGATCCGTGGTGCCGGTGAGGACCGGGTGAAGCAGCACCTCGACGCCCGCCGAGGTCAGGGAGCGCGTCGTCTCGGGGAACCAGATGTCGTAGCAGATGGACAGACCGAACCGACCCACGTCCGGCACATCGAATATGCAAAACTCGCTCCCGCCTTGGACGCCGTGCTCGTATGGCAGGAACGGAAACATCTTGCGATATCGGGCAACGATTTCCCCGCCAGGATTGATGACCACGGCAGTGTTGTAGGTGGTTCCATCGCCCGTCAGCTCGAAAACCGAACCAGGAATCAGCCAAATTGCATGTTTCTTGGCGGCGGCCTGGAAAGTCTGCTCGACTTCTCCTGGGAGAGGTGTGGCATGGCGGATGAGCGGTCCAAAGGCCGCCAGCTCGCTGAACAGGATCATCTGCACCCACGGAAAGCGAGCGACGGTGATATCGATAAATCGCAGCATCCTGCTGACATTGTTGCCATCGGCAGAGACATGCATCTGAATACCGGCAATCGTGAACGGAACCATTGCAATCCTTCGATTTCATCTTTGGGAATTCAGTCCGAACAAAGGTAACGCCAAAACGGCGGCACTGGGCACATACAAGAGAAGCCGTGGCGTCGCTAGCCAAATATAGGGCAGTCGATTTCCTGGGAAACTCTTAACGTTTCGTTGAGAAGTGTTCCGCCAAGATCCGACCGCCACATGAGCTGACGGCGAAGCTTCTCGGGGGACGGCAAAATGGCATCTGCGCGCTCGGCGGCGGCGTTGCTCGCCTTGGCATTCATCATTGCAGGATGCTCCCTCCAGTCGCTCGACACGCTGTCCGCTGACCCGACACCGACCGGGAGTCTCGGCAACGCCTCGCTCAAACAGACATCGCGCGCTGCAGAGGCTTGGCGCAAGAGCCCAGGCGACAAGCGAAACGGTCTTGCCTATGCCCGCGGGCTGATGTTGCTTGACCGCTCCGAGGAGGCCGTCAAGATCGTCGAGGAGCTCGCCCGTCGCAATCCCGACGATCTCGAGCTTGCCGCCTATCTCGGAAAGATCATGGTTCAATCGGGTCGTGTCCAGGAAGGCGAGAAAGAGCTGCGCAAGGCGATTGCCGGCGGCGAGGCGGACTGGCGGGTCCGCTCGGCGCTCGGCTCCGCCCTCGATCAGCAGGGGCGCTACCAGGAAGCCCGCCAATGTTACGATGCGGCGCTCAAGCTGAAGCCCGACGAGATCTCGGTCATCAACAATCTCGCCATGTCCTACGCGCTCGCAGGCGACCTCAAGACCGCCGAGACCCATCTGCGTCGCGCGATGGGCCTGCCCAAGGGTGACGACAACAAGATGGCTCGACAGAACCTCGCGCTGGTCGTCGGCTTGCAGGGGCGTTTCGACGAGGCAAAGGTGATCGCCGGCCACGATCTCCCGCCCGACAAGGTCGAGGCCAATGTCGCTTATCTGAAGCAGATGCTGTCCGAGCCCGATCCTTGGGAGCAGCTTCGCGCCGCGAAGTGATTTTCGCCGCCCTTGTGCCGAACGGCACAGGCCGATCGCGGCTTCTTTGCTAGACCCACTCTCCCAACTGAGGAGAGATAACATGGAGACGTCATTCGGGGACTATCAAACACGGTTGAATCGATCGAGCCGAGGATCTGACGATAACAGCGGCGGCATACACGGTAACGGTCTCGGCACTATTGCTTCTGTCGTAACACTTAACAGTCATGTGTCTAACAAGGAGTACATGCCTGAACTGGGGCATAATGTTGAACCAGAAAAATCAACATCGGTACCGTCAATCATCGTGTTCAGCGGTCAGAAATCCCGGCGTGTGTGGTTCAAATTCAAAAATTGCGACGAGCTCCACGCAAAAGCACTATCTCAATGCTTTCCACAAAGTTGGGGACTCTATCCCTTAAGGAGAAGAAGGGAAATTGGATCCTACAAATCCAGCTCACCGAACTTGCATTTCGTCTAAATGATGGAATTCCAGAACTTGGAGAGACTAGTACTAAAAATCTTATTACGACTTGCCATACTCTCGGGATCTCCGACGAAGAGTTCCTCAAGCAAATCCAGCATGAAAATAGCTTTGCCAGGCAAGTCTGGAACTCGGACCTCATGTTTACTGGCACTCCGAACGACCTCAAGGTGACTTTCGGAAAATCGTGTTCAGCATTTTATATGGCAGGCGCCTGCGGCATTCCGCTCTTGACAGACATGCATCGACCGCTGGTGGTTTACGCGCTCATGAGACAAACGGCCGAGAAATTTGAAACAGGTCTCGCTGCCTTCATGCATGAGTGCTTTCGCGAATACTGCGGTGTTCCCAATGGTGACCTCTATCTGCCGCAGGAATTGCTGATCGTCTGGTGCCTGATGGACGAGCACTACGATCCCGTGAGCGCCAGTGAGATCATGATGACCGAATTGGCCAAGGACGGCGGCATTTTCGTTAAAGGATCGAAGGACAACCTAGCCCAGCACCTCGCGAACTACCTCGTGAGCAATCCCGAGCACAGTGTTGCCGATTTGCGGTCGAGATATGCCAGCTCGGACACCGTCCAGAAGTGGCTCGATACCGTCGAGGCAAAATTGCCGCGTTAGGCAAGCTTAGGTCGGCTTCACGCAGTAGGTGAGCAATGTCTTTCCTACTGCCTACTGCCTACTGCCTACTCCTGCTGCCTAACCCCGCCCCGTCTGCAGATAGCTGAACAGCGCATCGAAATTGCCGTTGTTGCGGCCGAGCACGCCGGTGAACTGGTCGCGCAGCTGCAGCGTCAGCCACACCCCCTGGATGTTGACGTCGATGATCTTGCCGCCCCGCACCCGCCAGTCGACATTCGCCGTCTGGCCGTTGGCGAATTGGATCTTGCCGCGCACCATGCCGTCGCCCGCACCGGTGGCGATGAAGCGCTCGCCGGCAAAGCTCTTGGCGTTGCGGGCAAAGGTGTTCGCCACGAAATTGAGGGCGAGCGTCACATAACGTGCCTTCTTGCCATCCGGCAGAAATTTCTGATAGCGGCCGAGCGCGAACATCGCCACCCCCTGATAGGCGCTGTAGTCCCGCAGCAGCGTGCGGAAGCCCGACGGCGAGCCGCCCGCCCGGGCCACCGCCAGCGCCTTGTTGGCCACTAGGGTGACGAGCTCGCGGTCGTCGGCAAGCGCCGTCGCGGGCGCGAGCAGCAGAGCCGCCGGAAGCACTTGCGCAAGACCCAAAAGCCCTCGCCGACTGATCGGCCGAGATCGTGAATCCATCAACTTCCCCTGTCCCTGTTGATACATGCTGATGCTGTTGCAGGTCACCGGTTCAGCGCGGCGACAAGCGCATTGACGTTGCCACCGTTCTTCGCGATGTAGCGCTGGAAGATGCCGCGTTGCATGTAGCTCAGCGAAAAGCCGAGCACCGACACGTCGAGGATGCGGTAGCCGCTGGCCGACCTCGAAAGCTGGAACACCACATTGTAGGTGCTGCCGGTGAGCAGCGTGACCCGCGTGTTGACGATGGTCCGCCCGTCCCTGTCGCGCGTTACCTGGCCCACCTCGGCCTTTCCGACCGCATATTCGCGCGAGCTGTCGGCGAAATAGCGCGCCATGAACATGGCGACACCCTTGTAGTAGCTGTCGTAGGCCGAACGCGGCAACTGCCCCCTGTATGGGCCGAGCGCGTAATTGGCGATCGCTTCGACATTGGCATGGCGGGTGATCACCCGGTGGAAGCTCATCACCGTGCCTTGCCGCTGCGCCGCCATCAGGTCGTCGGCGACCCGGCGCACATAGGCCGCGGCCGAGTCGGTCGTCGCCGCCTCGGCGCTGCCCACCTGCGCCCTTCCCGGCGAGGTCATGGCAAGCGCCATAAGTGCGGCCGAAAGAAAACTGCGTCTTCCGATTGAGACGGGCACCATGTCTTGCAACGCCGTGATTGAACGCTCGAATGAGTAATGGAAAGCCGCCGCTTCCGTCAATGGAAATGGCCTTCTGCATGCCGGGACATCCCTCCATGGAGCGTCCGGCGATGCAAGGTTGCAGGTCACATAAAGATATGTTTATGTAAGCAACCATCCGCAATGGAGGGAGCCCCGCCATGGAGGATCTGCTGAAAGGTCTGCGCGCCGGTGCCGAAAGCACCAGGCTCAGGCTCCTGTTCATCCTCTCCCATGGCGAATTCAACGTCACCGAGCTGACGGCCATTCTGGCGCAGAGCCAGCCCAGGGTCAGCCGCCACCTCAAGCTGATGTGCGAGGCCGGCCTCGTCGATCGCCACAAGGAGGGAAGCTGGGTGCTGTTCCGCCTCTCCGAATCCGGCGCCGGTGCCGCCGTCGCGCGCCTCATCGTCGATCTGCTGCCGGCCAAGGACGAGCTCCTGCGGCGTGACGCCGAACGCCTTGCCAGCATCGTCGAGGCCCGCCAGCGCGCCGCCCAGGCGTATTTCAGCTGGGTTGCCCGCCATTGGGACAAGATCCGCTCGCTCCATGTCGCCGAAGCCGAGGTCGAGGCGGCGCTGGCCGGGCTGATCGGCACCGACAAGGTCGATCTCCTGCTCGATCTCGGCACCGGCACCGGGCGCATGCTCGAGCTCTTCGCCCCGCTCGCCCGCCAGGCTGTCGGCATCGACCAGAGCCGCGAGATGCTGGGCGTGGCCCGCGCCAATATCGAGGCGCGCGGCCTGCGCCATGTCCAGGTCCGCCAGGGAGATCTCTATTCCCTGCCCTATCCGACCGGCTTTGCCGATCTCATCACCATCCATCAGGTGCTGCATTACCTCGACGATCCGCAGCGCGCCCTGATCGAGGCTGCCCGCGTGCTCAGGCCCGACGGCCGGCTCGCCGTGGTCGACCTCGCGCCGCATGAGCTCGAGTTCCTGCGCGAGTCGGCCGCCCACCGCCGGCTCGGCATCTCGAGCGAGCATCTGGCCCAATGGTTGAGGCGCGGCGGCCTCGAGATCGTCGAGCACCGGCTGCTGCCGCCGCCGGTCGATCCCGCAACCCCCGGCCTCTCGGTCTCGCTGTGGCTGGCCCGCGTTCCCGCCGACGCCCGCCGTCGTTCCAGGCAGACCATGGAGCTTGCCAATGAATGAACCGAAGCCGATCGAGGTCTCCTTCGAGTTCTTCCCGCCCAAGACGCCGGAGGCCGAGACCGCCTTGTGGGAGGCGATCCGCAAGCTCGAAGCCTTCCATCCGAGCTACGTCTCGATCACCTATGGCGCCGGCGGCTCGACCCAGGATGCGACGCTTGCCACCGTGGCGCGGATCGCTCGCGAGACCCGGCTCAGCCCCGCCCCGCATCTCACCTGCGTCGGCAAGACCAGATCCGAGGTCGATGAGGTCGTGCGCACCATCGGTCGTGCTGGCATCCGCCGCATCGTCGCCCTGCGTGGCGACCCGCCGGGCGGCGGCATGCGTTACGAGCCGACCCCTGGCGGTTATGTCAATGCCGCCGATCTTGTCGGCGGCATCCGCGCCATCGGCGATTTCGAGGTGTTGGTCGCGGTCTATCCCGAGAAGCATCCCGAATCCATCACCCTCGAGGTCGATCTCGCCATGCTCGCCGCCAAGGTCGACAACGGCGCGACCTCGGCCCTGACCCAGTTCTTCTTCGACAATTCCGCCTATTTCCGCTTCCTCGATCGCGCCCGTGCCCGCGGCATCGATATCCCGATCATCCCCGGCATTCTGCCGGTCACCAATTTCGAGCGCGTCCGGCAGTTTGCCGAGCGCTGCGGCGCGCGCCTGACCTCCGCCTTCGCCCGCCGTTTCGAGGGGCTGGAAAATTCTCCGGAGGAGCGGCGGTTGGTGGCCGCGGCGGTCGCCGCCGAGCAGGTGACGGCACTCCGCGCCGAAGGCGTCAACAGCTTCCATTTCTATACGTTGAACCGCGCCGATGTCGTCTTTGCCATTTGCCGGATGCTCGGGCTTGGCGGCGATGCCCATATGGCGGCAGCGTGATCGGTCGTGATTGGCCGATGCAACCGATTTCGCCCTAAACTGTTGGATAAGCGCGTGGCACTCGCGCCCTTGGTTAATTTCGATGAAGGATTGTCCGGCCATGTCTTCATTCTGGCCCGCGCTCAGGGCGGCAGCGACCGCCCTTGCCGATCGCATGATGCGGAAAGGTCTCGCGCTCCTGAAGTCGCTTCCCGCCCCGCCGCGCGCCCCTGTCGCCATTCCGGTCGCGATCAGGCTTCGTCCGCCTCGACGATAATCCCACTTTCTCAGCCGGAACCCTGCGCCTTGCGCAGTGTCTCGGCAACGCGCTTCTGTTCGTCGAAGGCCTGACGCCGCTCGCTGATCTCTTCCGGCGAGAGCCGCTCCACATTGCAATAATCGAGCTTCCATGCCGCGTTGTCGCTCCACCGCAATGGCGATTGGACCGTGGTCCGTGGGGCGGGCGCCGCAGCAAGGAGCTTCAGCGCGAGATCGAGTGTGAAGGCCTGCGATTCCCGGTCGTTTGGCCGCCCGGCACTGTTGCCGAGCGGAAAATCGGAGAACAGGAAGCGCGGCACCCCGACATGCTCGACGATATCCTTCGCCGAGCCCATGATCACCGTCGCAATGCCGCTGGCCTCGAGCATTCGCGCAGCAAGGCTCGCGCTTTGGTGGCAGACCGGACAATTCGGTACCAGGACCGCCGCGTCGACATCATCCGCCTTGCAGCGCGCGACGATCTCCGGACAGTCCGCCTCCAGCGTCGCACGATGGCTGCGATTCGTCGGCAGCCCGTGAAAGCGCGAAGCGACGGCCCCGATCCGGCCATCCGCAGCTGATCGGCGCAATTCCTCGAGCGGGAAATAGCTTCGTGGATCCTCCCCGGTCGTATGCCGACGGTCGATCGCGACATGGGAGATGCGCAGGTCGGGATCGCCCGCCGTCGCCCCTGAATAGACGGCGTAGAACTTGGCGGCAGCATTGTAGAGCGCTCCAGGTCCTTGGTCGCCCCTATCCGGCTGATAGGGCGCCGCGGTGGTGATGACGCTCACCCGGCAACTGCCGAGCGGCTTGATGAGCGGGTGGAACGGCACATCCGCATAATGGGCCCATTCATAGGGCGGTCCGTAGCCGAGCGCCTGATAATAGGTCCGTGTCCTCTGGAGATAGGGGACCGGCACGTCGTCCTCGCCGGCAAAGCCGAATCTGTTGTCGCGCATGCTCATGGATCGAGTTCACCGGTCATGTCGGAAAGGGTGGACGACGAACGTCCTCGAGGGGTGACCACACCGAAACGCCTTGGTTGCATCGAATCTGTCCCAGTCAACCGTTCATCGAGGAGCAAGCAGATGCCAAAATGGAAACCTGAAGGAAACCTTGCGCCGCATCTCGTTTGCGCCGGCGCAGCCGACGCGATCGAATTCTATAAGAAAGCCTTTGGCGCCGAGGAGCTGCTCGTGCTCGCCGGCGACGACAAGAAGATCATGCATGCCGCGATATCGATCAACGGTGCGAGGGTCATGCTGGTCGACGAGAACCCCAAATACGGGCTGCTGTCGCCCAAGGCGCTCAACGGCACGCCCGTCTTCATCCACCTCAACGTGTCCGACGTCGATCGGTTCTTCGAGCGCGCCGTCGGCGCCGGCGCCACCACCGTGATGCCGGTGGCCGACATGTTCTGGGGTGACCGCTACGGCGTCGTCAAGGATCCGTGGGGTCATTGCTGGTCGATGTCCACCCACCTGCGCGACATGACCCTCGACGAGCTGAAGGCGGCGGCGAAGAACGCCATGGGAAATTGCTGACGACGCGAAGCCCCGCACCTGCTTGGATGTGGGCATGTCCCGCATCCAAGCTTGGGATATTGAAATCGCGACCAGTTTATTTGCAATTTTTTGACGTTTGTACATGATGATCCAATACTGATCGTTAGTTGTGTTGGACACGTATCGTCATGAAAATTCGGGGCTCGTTTAGTACGCTTCTGGTTAGTTTACTGTTTAGTATGGGTCTGATGACCGCACCTGTACTGACAGCATCGCCATTGTCGGCTCAGCCGCTGTTCATTTCACGTGCCTCATACGGCACGTCGATCATCATAAAAACCAAGCAGAGACGACTACACTTGCGTAATGGGAACGGGACCGTGAAGGTCTATACCATTGCCGTTGGGCGTGCCGGCAAGCAGTGGTACGGCCAGACGAGCATAGTAAGCAAGCTCTCACGACCATCCTGGAGCCCTCCTCCCGAAGTAAAGCGAGATCATCCTGAGCTTCCTCCGCTGATCAAGGGTGGTGCACACAATAATCCGATGGGCGCCGCCGCAATGGTATTGGCCGGCGGCAAATATGCCATCCACGGCACCAATCGGCCGAGCAGCATCGGGACATTCGCCTCCTATGGCTGCTTCCGGATGCACAATCGCGACGTGGTCGATCTGATGCGGCGGGTGAGCGTGGGAACGCCTGTCACCGTCGTTCCCTGAAGCTCTGCTCCACCCGGTCGAGGAAGCTCTCATGAAATCTGTGTTATGCGCGGCAACCGCCCTCCTTGTCGCCACGACGCCGCTTCTCGCTGCCGAATCCGTGTCGCTTGTCGGCACCTGGATCGGCAATCGCCATCGCATCGCCGAGACTGAAGGCAAGCGCGACGGCTTGGCGACCCTCGTGATCACCGAGCAGCAGAACGGCACCTTTGCCGGGCGTTTGAAGCGCTCCAATCCGACCGGCGACGAGGAGGAGCCTCTGTGGGGCGCCTACACGCCGGGCGGCAGGCTGATCATGGGCTCGGATGAGGAAGGCACCTACATCTTCGGCCTGATCGACCAGAACACGCTCGACTATTGCTACAGCGAAACCGGCTCGAAGCCGCGGTCGGTGTGTGCAAGGCTCGTCCGGCAGCCTTGAGAGCCGGACCCGAGCTCACTTCATGCACGCGTCTTCGTGCTTGGCGTATTCGGGCGGTTTGGGCTCGTTCTCTTTCGGGCGCTCCGGCCCGATTGCGCCGACCGAACGCGCGCGCAGATAAACATAGATCGGGTCGATGTAGCACATGACGTTCTTGTTGGCGCCGAAGGCCGGCATCACCAGGTCCTGCGCGGCATTGACGTTCTTCCTGCCATTGGCGACGATCGACGCGAACTGCTCATGATCCGTCGTCTTCAACGCGTTCGCCAGCGCCGGCCCGAAAGATGAGCCCTCGCCGCCGGGCCCGTGGCACTGCATGCAATTGGCGGTATAGCGGATATAGCCCTGGAACGTGTAGAAGTCGACTGTTCCATCCGCCGCCACCTTGAACGTCGGCTCACCCTTGGCATCGAGATATTTGCCGGCTTCCGATTTCACGGCCGCCGGATCGGCAGGCGCATCCGCTCTTCCTGGCGAGCTCGTTCCAGCAAAAAGCACGATCGCGATCACTGCCGCTTCAACAGGAAGCAGAAGGCGAAGCGGTCCTTCGCATTGGTGGTCTGATTGCAAAATTCGAGTTCGCTTGGTGAGAGAATCCGTGCCGATTGATAGCTGTCGGGATCGACGAAAAGGACAGTCTGGTTGTCCAGGCGGATCACGCCCTGGATATCCTCGCTGCCCTTCACTGAAGACCAGCTACCAACGATGCCACGCCCTTTCTGTTCCACGATCTTGAGCGTGTAGACCCGGTTCATGCCGTCATGAACGAATGTCGGCGTGGCATCGGCCGGTGCGAGGTCGCCGCCCCCTTTGCGGACGCCGCCGGTAAATGTGCCGGTCCAGGTCCCGACGAGATCGGGAATGTCGCTTTGGGCTGCCGCGCCGATGGTGGAGCACGCGAGCAATGCAACAGCGGCGAGTTGAGCACGAAAGCTCATGGCAGACCTCCATTTTCATCCGGCCGATCTTCTGTTATTCCACACGCATGACAAATCTTCCATCGCCGACCCGGGACCCGCGGACGCTGAAAGCTGATCTTGCGGTTTTTGGTTATTGCCTGATCGATCGCGCCCTCGACCACGCAACCCTCGCCGCCGTGCAGGACCGGTTGTTTCGCCAGGCCGCGGCCGAGCGCAGGCTGCACAACAAGAAGAATCCTGCCAACACCGATCCGGTGAGCCAGTGGGTCGGCATGCTGCTCAACAAGGGCGAGATCTTTCTCGAGCTGGTCCGGGACCCGCTTGCCACCTCGCTGATGGAGCACATGATTGGCCCCGATTACCTCATCTCCTGTGTCGACGCGCAGATTCAGCATCCCGGTTCCGGCACCATGCCGCTTCATATCGATCAATGGTGGATGCCCAAGCCGCAGCAGCCCGGAATGCCGGCCGGCCGTCCTGCCGAGGCCAGGCGCAACACCGGATCGGCCCTCGACGCCGGCGCCGCCCGCCAACCGATCGCGCCGATTGCTGCCGCCAATGTCATGTGGATGATCACCGACTTCACCGAGGAGAACGGCGCGACGAGGATCGTGCCGGGAAGCCATCTCAGCGGTGCCGAACCCGATCCCTCGGTGCCGCACAGGGTGGCCTCGGTGCCGGCCGCGGGCCCTGCTGGGACCGCCTTTGCCTTTGACGCCCGCCTCTGGCATGGCGCGGCGCCCAACCGCAGTTCTGCCCCGCGCTATGGCATCACCACGGTTGCCTGCGGCCCGCAATTCCGGCCGCTCGAGAATTACAGCCGCGGCTTGCGGCCGGAGGTGATCGCCCGCTGCCCGCCCGACATCCTGCGCCGCCTCGGCTTCTCGGCATGGTCGAGCTACGGCCACACCGGCGATCCCGAGGCCGTCTTCACCACCTCCGGCGAGCAGGCGATGGGCGAGCTCGACTAGGCCATCCACTCACCGTTTCGCTATTCGCTGACGGTTACCCGACCCGTCATGTTGGGGTGGTAGCGACAATAATAGTCGACGACCCCCGCCTTCTGCAGCGTGATCCGGCCTGACCTCCCCGGCTCCAGCATCACATCGAAGCGCCCGTCGCGCGCGGTCGCGGTGTGGGCCACGAAATCATTGTTCACCCATTCGATCACATCGCCGATACGCGCCTTGATCTCGACCGGTGCGAAGAGGACCTTGCTGACCTCGACCCGGATTGCCTCTGCCTTGGCGGCGCCCAATTGACCGAGCACCATGGCGGCACCGAGGAAGAAGAGCCGAGCGACACCGCGCACCTACTTCACTTCCGTGGCGAGATGCTCGGCATGCTTCTGATGGCCCTGGAAGATCTTCAGGCCGGTGCCAAGCAGATCCTTGAGCTCGTCATTGCTCGCCGATGGGATGAGAGTCTTCTCCAGCGCGCCATTCACCGTCTTGTGGTAGGCGACCTCGTGCTTCGCATAGGCCGCATCGAAGGCCTTGCCGCCAAGCTTCGACAGCGCGGCCTGCTCTTTCTTGGCCTGGGCGAGGAGCGCCTTGCTGGTCGGGTTGTCCTCGGGCGTCACATTGAGCTTCTTGACCAGCGCCAGCGCCTTGTCGTTGACCGCCGTATGATCGCGGACCATGTCCTCGGCGAAGCTGCGAACCGCCTTGTTCTTCGACTTCTTGAGCGCGAGCTGCCCCGCCTCGATGTCGATCTGCCCTGCCGTATAGGCGATGTGGGCGATTTGCGGATCGGTCGGCTTGGCATCCTGCGATGCGGCAAATGCCGAGGTCATGAGCAAAATCGTCGAAGCGATCGCCAGATGACGAACTAACATGATCTGTCTACCTTCCATTAATGAGATTCGAGGTGAGCGATCACCCTGTCGGCGAGGCTTGCACAGCGCAGGCCGGCAAAGGGAAATGTCTCGCACAAGAGTGAGCCGATCTCTTCGTTGAGAGCCTGTTTCACCAGCGAGCGAGCGCGGTGAAGCCGGGTTTTCACCGTTTTGGCGTTGAGATCGAGCAGCGCCGCTGTCTCCTTGGTGCTCAAGCCTTCGACGGCTCGGGCGATCAGGACCACGCGAAAATCGTCCGGCAGATGATCGATCGCTCGCTCCAGCAATTTGTGGATTTCATGTTGGGCCAAGGAACGCTCCGGATCGATCGACTGGCTGGCATGAGGAAAGGGGATGACCTGTGGACTCTCGATGAGGGCAGCGCCGGTGCGCCGACGCCGCTGCCGCATCAGCGCCTCGTTCAACACGATGCGCCCGAGCCACGTGCCGAAGGCGGCCTCGCCGCGAAAGCTTGCGAGCTGGCTGAACGCCCTGAGATAGGCATCCTGCAGCGCATCCTCGGCTTCGCTGTCGTCGCGCAGAACGCCGCGGGCGAGGCGATACAACCGTTGATTATAGCGGCGGATGATCTCTCGCACCGCGCCCTCATCCTTGTGGATCGCCTCGGCAATCAGCTCGGATTCGCTGCGTTTCTGCAGGCTTTCGAGAGGCTGTGTCTGCATCGCTCCTGACCTTGCCGAACAGCCCTTAGATGCTGTCTTTCGCTAAAGGTTCCGGGCGCTCGCTCAAGCGAATGTTCGGATCGCCACCCCGAGGCAGGCGGAGATCAGCAATGTCCACCCGATGCCGAGATGGAGCCGGAACAGTAAAAGCGATGACAGCGCCAGCAGTGCCAACGCGGCGGGATCGATCGAGGCAAGGTCGGGCAGCGTAGTCCGGAACGGCCCGGCCGCCACCTCGTGGACGCGCCTGAACAGCACATGGATGCCGAACCAGACGGTAAGGTTCAGGATCACGCCGACCACCGCCGCGGTGATCGCTGCCAGCGCCCCCGTCAATCTCGGCACGGCGCGCAGCCGCTCGATATAGGGCGCCGCCGCGAAGACCATCAGGAAGCACGGCGTGAAGGTCACCCAAAGGGTGATCACTGCCGCTGCGACGCCGCCCAAGGCCCCGCCGGCGAGCCGATGACCCGCAAGATAGCCGACAAACTCCGTCACCAGGATCAGCGGTCCGGGCGTCGTCTCGGCGAGGCCGAGCCCGTCGATCATTTCGGGCGCGCTGAGCCAGCCATGGGCCTCGACCGCCTGCTGCGCCATATAGGCGAGCACCGCATAGGCGCCGCCGAAGGTCACGATCGCCAGCTTCGAGAAGAACAGCGCCACCTGGCTGAACACGTGATGAGGGCCGAGCACGATCAGCAGCAGCGCCACCGGCACGAGCCACAATGCGCACCAGAGCGTGACCGTCAGGACGGTCCGGCTGAGTTGCGGCACCGCTTCCCGTGGATCGGCGATGTCGAGCGGCGCTTTCGTGTTCCGAATATAGCCAAAGAGCGCGGCGGCAATGATGACGATCGGGAAGGGTATCCTGAAAGCATAAAGCGCCGCGAAGGCGAGTCCGGCGATCCACCAGTCGCTCTCGAGCTTCAAGGCACGCCGCGCCACCCGCAGCAACGCTTCGACCACGATGGCGAGAACCGCCGCCTTCACCCCGAAGAACACGCTCGCGACCAGTGGCAGCTGGCCGTAGGCAGCGTATAGCATCGACAGCAGCAGAATGACGAGCGCCCCCGGCAGCACGAAGAGCAGTCCGGCCGTCAGTCCACCGCGCCAGCCATGCAGCCGCCAGCCCGAATAGGTCGCGAGCTGCATCGCTTCCGGGCCAGGCAGCAGCATGCAGAAGTTCAGCGCGTGCAGGAATTGCTCCTGGGTGAGCCAGCGCCGCTCGTCGACCAGCATGCGCTGCATCAGGGCGATCTGCCCCGCCGGTCCGCCGAAAGACAAGACGCCGATCGTCGCCCACACCTGCGCCGCCTCGCGAAAGGACGGCGCTGCGACCGCGGCGGCGCGCATTGACCGATCGGCGTCCATGCTCAGACCCTGGGCTTGTTCACGGGCCAATTGTGGGTCTCGTCGGTGGCATCGCGGCACCAGCGATAAAGCGCATCATAGACCAGCATGCCGGCATCGAGCTGCTCGACATCATTGGCATGCATGCGCGACAAGCCAAGCGACACGGCGAGCAGGCCGCTCGCCTCCGGAACGCTCTCGAGCTTCGCCGTATCGGCTGCGCGCACGATAGCGGCAAGGCGAAGCATTGGCTCGAATGTCAGGCCGAATTCTTCGATCATGGTGTCGAAGGTGCAGCTCTCGCCGCGATGGCTCCAGAACGTGTCTTCGATGTCGAATGGCGCCGCGCCGAACCGCTCGCCGACCGCCGTGACCTCGGATGGCGTCACGAACAGGAACACGGCATTGGGATCGACGAAACGCCGGATCAGCCACGGGCAGGCGATGCGATCGATCTTCGGCCGCGACCGGGTGACCCACACCGTGCGCCCGGCGCTATCGCGCGGCGGCACACGCTCGCTGCGAACGGTCGGCAAACCGGCGCCGCGCCAGGCTTCCATGCCGCCTTCGAGCACATTGGCATCGACGCCATGGTGACGAAGCCAGGCGGCAACCCCGTGGCTGAGCTTCAGGCCGCGATGACAGATCACCACGGCATGTTCGGCGACCTCGTCGGCCCAGGATTCGACAGACTGCCAGGATCGCCGGACCGACCCGGGAATGAGCACCGGATCAGCGATGAAGTCCTCCTCCAGCCGCACATCGACGAGGCGCGGACAATGGGGCAGGCCGACAAGCCGATTGAGTTTCTCGGAAGAAATGCTGTTGGGTGACGACATGGTGCGTCCCTCCATTGTGGGTGTGGGGAACGCGATGCTTCGGCATGTCGCCTTGTGGGGTGATCGCTGACCCCATGGCGCGGACTGTGGTCTCAATGGTCAGCCGCTGTCAAGAAGGAACGGCAGGCGGCAATTGGGCAATAGGCCGTGGGCGACGCTCTTCCCGACAGCCTACTGCCTACCTACTGCCCCTTACCGTCCGAAGGCAACGTCCCTGCGATCGAAAAAATCCTGGTCGAGATCATCGGCCGGGCGGGAGAGCTCCAAGTCTTCAACGTGCTCCCTGTCGAAGGCGCGACGTGCCCTGAGGGCCAGGTCTGCTTGCGCGGTGGTGAAGCCGATGGACTTGGGCTCGCTCGGCCAGACAAACCCTGCAAGGCCAAGAAGCACCGCGAAAACGGCAAGAACGGCCCAGGCACAGACCGTCTTTCTCAGTCCCGGTCGCTGGTGATCCCAATAGTCATTGTCGTCTTCCATGCTAGCCTCCATAGAGCTGGAGGCCCCGACGACGCGACAATCGCAATTCCGCCCGTTGCCGTCTGTGGGGAAGCGCACATTTCTGCGAGAAATCCAGGCACTTGGCTTCGCGCTCTCACTGGCCTCCCAAAGCCTTGTAGAGGGCGCTGCTCGGCCGCCCGTTCGGCTTCATCCCGAGTTCCTGCTGGACCTGCTTGATCGCCTTGATGGTTACCGGGCCGATCCGGCCATCGGCCTCGCCGATATCGTAGCCTCGAGCGATGAGCAGCTTCTGGACCTCGCGGCGTTGGCGGCGCGACAGGCCGGGATCATCGGTCGGCCAGGCGGTCGCCAGCACCGAGCCTCCTTTGAGCCGGTCCGACAGATGCGAAATGGCAAGCGCGTAGGATTCGGCATTGTTGTAGGAATAGAGCGCGTCGAAATTGCCGAACACCAGGAATGCCGGTCCCTTCGGACCGGCCGGCAGGATGAGGCCGGCTCGGTTGTTTCCCTGCACGGCTGCACCGTCGATCCGGGTGACGCCGAACTTGCCGTAGCTCGAAGCAGCCGCCCGGCGCGTCCGGCCCGAGGGGCCGCGATAACCTGCCGGAATGCGCACCTCGTAACCCCATGACTGCCCGACCGCCCAGCCGGCCTTGCGCAGGAAGTTCGCCGTCGATGCCAGCGCATCGGGGACCGAATGGACGAGATCGCGACGCCCATCCTTGTCGAAATCGACCGCGAGACGCCGATAGGTGCTGGGCAGGAACTGCGTCTGTCCGAAAGCTCCGGCCCATGATCCGTTGAGATCGACGAGCTTGAGATCGCCCCGTTCGACGATCTTCAGCGCCTCGATCAGCTCGCGCCGGAAGAATGCCGGCTTGCGCCCGGCGCAGGCCACATTGGCAAGCGCATGCGGCAGGAAGAACTCGCCCTTCTCGCGACCATAGTCGCTTTCGATCCCCCACAGCGCCGCAATGACATGGCGGTCGACGCCATAGGCTTTTTCCACCGCAGCCAATGTGCTGGCATGCTCCTTGAGCATCGCCTGGCCGGTGGCAATGCGCTCGCGATCGACGAGAAACGCCATATAGTCCCAAATCGGCGTCCGATATTCCGGTTGCGTGCGCGAGAAGCGCACCGCCTTCTCGTCGAAGGCGACATCGGCGAGCGCCCGCGCTGCAAGCGCCTTGTCGATTCCGGCGCGAACCACCTCGTTCCTGATGCCGGCGACGCAGGAGGAAAGATCGGCTGCTGCGCTGCCGGGCAACCCAGTCACGATCAACGCGACGGCAACCGCTATGAGACCTCGCAAGACTGCCTCCACGTTAGTTCGACATGCTCGAAAGAAAATCCCTCAGTCGCCGGCTGTTGGGTTCACCGAGAATGATTGCCGGATCGCCCTCCTCGACGATGGCACCGTGGTCCATGAACACGGTCCGCGTCGAGACCTGGCGGGCGAAGCGCATTTCATGGGTCACGATCAACATGGTCGTCCCCGCTTCGGCGAGACTGCGAATCGTCAGCAGCACTTCCTGCACCAGCTCGGGATCGAGCGCCGAGGTCACTTCGTCGAGCAGCAGCAACCGCGGCTCCATCGCCAGCGCCCGCGCAATGGCGACCCGCTGCTGCTGGCCGCCCGAGATCGCCGAGGGGTAATAGTCCCGCCGGTTCGCCAGGCCGACGCGATCGAGCCAATGTTCGGCAATCTCCCGCGCTTCCATGACCGGCAGGCGGCGCACCTTGGTCAAGCCCAGCATGACATTGCGCAGCGCCGTCAGATGGGGAAAGAGATTGTAGCTCTGGAACACCATTCCCATGCGCGAGCGCTGACGGGCAAGCTCCCTGCCGGAGAGCCGCACCCGCCGTCCGTCGTTGACCCGATAACCCATCATCTCGCCATCGAGACGGATCTCTCCGGCATCGAATTGCTCGAGCAGATCGACGCAGCGCAGCAGCGTCGTCTTGCCCGAGCCGCTCGCCCCGATCAGCGACACGACATCGCCGGCGCGGACATCGAGATCGACCCCTTGCAGCACCTTGTTGACGCCGAAGCTCTTGGTGAGGTCCCTGATGGTGAGGATCGGTTCCAAGCTATCTCAGCCTGTAACGCCGCTCGAGCCACGAGCCGCCGGTTGCGATGAGGAGATTGATAGCCAGATAGAGCCCGCCGGCAAGAGCATAGAACTCCATTGTCTTGAAGGAGCGTCCGATGATCTCCTGGGTGGTCAGCAGAAGCTCGCCGACACCGATCGCCGACAGAAGGGACGATGCCTTGACGATCTCGACCGCGGTGTTGACGAGATTGGGCGCGATCTGGCGAATTGCCTGCGGCACCAGCACATAGCCGAGCGTTTGCGCAAAGGTCAGGCCGATGGCGCTGGCGGCATCGGTCTGCGCCAGCGGAATGGCGAGAAGAGCGCCGCGGAGCGTTTCGCCGACATGCGAGGCGCAGAACACGGTGAGCGCCAGCGCCCCTGCCGTCAGCGGCCCTGGGCTGAGCCCGATGCCGGCCGGCATGTAGAAGCAGGCGAGGATGAGAACGAGCACCGGCGTGCCCCTGACCACATCGACGATCACCCTGATCGGAAAGGCCATCCAGGCGCTGCCATAGGTGAGGGTGAGACCGAACAGAGCGCCAAGCACGATTCCGGCGGCGACCGCGATCACCGAGACCGCGACCGTGATCGTAAGCCCGTGCAGCAGCGCATCGGAGGACGAGGCAAGGACGTCGAGAAAGCTTTGCATGCCGCTTCCTAGTATCTCGGAAACCGGGCTTCGAGCCGCCTCAGCGCCAAGGCGATGAGCGCGCAGGTTCCGACGTAGAGCAGGCTCGCCGTCAGCCACACCTCGATCACCCTGAAGCTCTCATTGTTGATCTTGCGCGCCTGAAAGGTGAGCTCGGGCACCGCAATCACCGCGGCGATCGAGGTGTCCTTGAAGAGCGAGATGAAATTGTTGCCGACGCTCGGCAGGGCGTTGCGCAACGCGATCGGCAGAACGATCCACAGCGCGATGCCGCCGCCGGTCAGTCCGATCGAACGGCCGGCATCGAGAATGCCCTGCGGCACGGTGATCATCGCCGCCCGGAACGATTCGGTGAGATAAGCCCCGGCATAGACCGCCAGCACCGCCGCAAAAGTCGTGACGTTGCTGAACCGGATGCCATATTGCGGCAGCGCGAAGAAGGCGAACAGCGCCAACACCAGGATCGGCACATTGCGGATCAGCCCGACATAGAGCCTGACGATGACCCGGAGGGGCTGTGGCCCGAAGACATGAGCAAGCGCCCCGGCGATCCCGATCGCCGAGCCGGCGGCGAGCCCCGCGAGCCCCATGATCAGGCCAAGCGCAAGCCCCCACAACAGCTGGTCGAGCCCGCGCGACACCGCCGCAAAATCAAGCGCGTAACCCATCGTCTTCAGCTGTTGTGGGGCGTTTCGCCTATCGCATCTCTCCCGGGAACCCGACCTTCGGCGTCGGCGGCTCCTCGCCGAACCACTTCTTGAACGACGCCGCAAAGGCCGGGAAATCGACCCCCGACATCGCCTCGCGGAAGGCGATATCGACGAAATGCAGGAATTCGAGATCGCCTTTCTTGACCGCGCAGGAATAGGTCTGCGGGTTCCAGCCATAGCCGCCCTCGGTATATTGATCGGGCTTCTGCAGCACGAACCATTTCGCCGACGACATGTCGGTCGCCGCCGCATCGGCCCGGTTCGAGTTGAGCGCCTGATACATCAGGTCGACGCTGTCATATTGATCGACCTTGGCCTGCGGCAGCGCCTGATGCACCATCTCCTCGGCATAGACGTTCTGCAGGACCGAGACGGTCGCCGCCGAGCCGGCAGCCTTGAGATCGTCGTAGTTCTTGTACTTGCCGTTCTTGAGCAGCAGCAACCCGACGCCCTCGCGATAGTAGGGGATGGAGAAGTCGACCTGCTGCGCCCTGCCGGCTGTCACCGTCATGAACTGGCAGGTGATGTCCACCTTGTCGGTCAGCACATTGGGAATGCGCGAATCCGATGATTGGATCACATATTCGACCTTGGTGGGGTCATCGAAGATCGCCTTGGCCAGGATATGCCCCATATCGACGTCATAACCCACCAGATTTCCCTGGTCGTCCTTGAAGTGCCAGGGCGGATTGGTGCTGCCGGTGCCCACCAATATCTTCCCGCGCGCCTTGATGGTCTCCAGCCGATCGGCCGCCGCCGCGCCGGTCGCGAACGGTACCGCGGCCATGGCCGCGATGCTCAACGCCACACCCAGAAACGCCCTCATGCTCATCTCCTCCGCAATGCACCCGCTTTTTTGGGTTGCAGCGCCGATGCTAATTGGAAAGTTCGAGGGCGGCAACGCTCGGAACCGGGGAGCCCGACCTGGCGTTTTCCTTCACTGGATCAACCTTCATGGGTGGCATCGATGCCGCGCGCTTATTGGAAAGGTTACCTGCGCCTTTCCCTCGTGACCTGCCCGGTCGAGCTTTATCCGGCCACGTCGCAATCGGAGAAGACCCATTTCCATCAGATCAACACCAAGACTGGCAATCGGCTGCGCCAGCAGATGGTGGACGAGGAGACCGGCAAGCCGGTGCCGAAGGAACAGAAGGGTCGGGGATACGAGTTGAGCAAGGGCCGCTATGTGCCGATCGACGAGGAGGAGCTCAAGGCGGTCGAGATCGAGAGCACCCGCACCATCGACATTCAGGGTTTCGTGCCGAAGGACGAGATCGACAAGCGTTATCTCGACAAGCCCTATTACATCGCTCCAGGCGACAAGGCAGGCGCCGAAGCCTTCGTGGTCATTCGCGACGCCTTGAACAGCGAGGACCGCGTGGCCCTCGGCAAGATCGTGATGACCCATCGCGAGCACATCATCATGATCGAGCCGCTTGGCAAGGGTCTCCTCGGCACCACTCTGCGCTTCGACTATGAGGTGCGCGACGAGAAGGACTACTTCGCCGACATCCCCTCGCCCCGCATCAGCAAGGACATGGTCGAGCTGGCGAGCCACATCCTCGAGAAGAAGGCCGCCAAATTCGATCCCACCCGTTTCAAGGACGAATATGAGATCGCACTGAGGAAGCTGGTTCAGCGCAAGGCCAAGGGCCACACCATCGAGCGGACGGAGCCGGCCGAGCGGCCGAGCAATGTCATCGACCTGATGGAGGCGCTGCGCCAAAGCATCAAGCAGCCGAGGCGCCGGCCGACCAAGCCGAAGCGGCGCCCGACCCGCAAGCGCAAGGCCGCCTAGATCATTTTCAGCTGCGCCGGAACGAGTGGAAACAGCGACGGAGCTCCTCGGTGAAGAGTTGCGGCACCTCCAGCGAGGCGAAGTGCCCCCCGCGATCGAGCTCGTGCCAGTAGAAGAGCTTGGGGTAAACCAGCGGTGCCCAGCTTCTCGCCGCCAGCAGATCATGCGGAAAGACGCTGACGCCGACCGGCAGATCGACTCGACCTGGATTGTTGCGCTTGCCCAGAAGCTCGGCCTGCTCGAGATAGAAGCGCGCCGATGATGCCGCCGTGTTGGTCAGCCAGTAGAGCGTGATCTCGTCGAGCATGTCGTCGCGGCTCAAAAACCGCTCCGGATGCCCGGTCATTCCGGTCCCGGCGTTGAAGATGTCATAGATCCACGCCGCCTGCCCGACCGGTGAATCGGCGAGCGCATAGCCGATCATCTGCGGTCGCGTCGACTGAAGCTGCAGATAGGCTGAGCCCTTTTCGCGCCACATTGTCAGCGCCGCCACCACGCGCTGCTGGTCGGGCAAAAGCTTTTCCGGGATCACGTCGGGAACGGTCTGCGCAAAATTGAGGTGGATCGCCTCGAGTCCCGGCACCTTCTGTTGCGCCATCGCGGTCGTGATGAATGCACCCCAGTCGCCTCCTTGGGCGACATAGCGCCGATAGCCGAGCCGCTGCATGAGCGCACCCCATGCCTGCGCGGTCCGGTTGGCATTCCAACCGCGCCCGCTCGGCTTGTCGGAGAAGGCGAAGCCCGGAAGCGATGGGATGACCAGGTGAAATGCCTCATCGGCCGTGCCGCCATGGCCAGTCGGATCGGTGAGCGGCGCGATGACATGGCGGAACAGCAGGATGGTGCTCGGCCACCCATGGGTGAGGATGAGCGGCAGCGCATCGGCATGGCGCGAACGGACGTGAATAAAATGAATGCCGAGCCCGTCGAGCACCGTCTTGAACTGCGGCCACCCGGCAAGCTCGCTTTCGCATTTGCGCCAGTCATAGGCGCTGCGCCAATGCGCCACCAGAGTCTGCATGGCCTCGAGCGGTGGCCCCTGCTCCCACCCTGAGCCGGTCTCGCGCTCCGGCCAGCGTATGCTGTCGAGGCGACGCCTGAGATCGTCCAGCGCCGCATCGTCGGCATGGAAAGCGAAGTGGGTCATCGCCTCATCGCTCGACTGCGACCACGCGAGGGATGACGGCAGCGTCAGGGAAGCCGCGCCCGCCATGAGAAGCCGACGATTGATGTTCATCCCGTCTTAACGCCACTCGCCGGTGTTGGTATCCACCACTCCGCGCCGCGCTGCGTCGTGATGTATTCCGGCCAGCGGAAATCGATGGGCACGCGGAAATCCGCAGGCAGCAACGGCGCGATCCAGCGGCTGCCGCCGACGCCGCCGCCGGTGCGCTCCTCGAACTCCGCCTTGGCGCGCGCCAGGAGGTCGCGATCGCTCATCAGATCGACGATTGTTGCGCCCACCACCTTTGCCGCCGTCCGGATCATCGGGTCGATCGAGGCGCGAATTCCGCCCAGCGCATTCATCGCCCAGGCCGGATAGGCAAAGCCGGGCGGCGCCTTGAGCATCGGTCGCGCGATATAGAAGCGGACCGTCGGGCAGTGCCAGCAATATTCCGTGTAATCATCCGAGGTCGAGTTGAGCTGCGAGGGTGGCATGTCCCTGCGAAGAATGCTCTCCGCCTCCTGAGGCGCGATGGTGGTCTCGGCCACCTCGCCATAGGGCTTCGCCATCGGCTCGAGTCCAAGCTCGCCTTGGATCGCCTGGGCGAGGCGGATCGCCGCCTCGCCCCATTGCGGCGGCCCCGCCCGAACGATGTTGCGATGGACCGCTTCGGCAAGCGCATGGTTGGCAATCCCCGGCCGCGACTTGGTCACGAAGCTTCGCCGCCAGCTGCAATGCGCCGCACGTGCAGCGCACTCCGCATTATGATCGAGAACGCGCGCAATCTGCTCCGCCATCTCGATCGTCGGTGTTCGCCAGAAATATTGTATCTCGGCGAGCTGCGCCGGCAGATTGTCGGCAGTCGCCTGGCCAGCCGTCAGGATCGCTTCGCTGATCGACCAACCTTGGGTGAAGGGCAGCATGTTGGACTGAGTCTGCTTGGTCAGCGCAAACATGTGAAACAGCGCATCGGTGGCACCCGGCGCACGCGCCGCCACGTGACTTGCCGGCATCGGCCCGCCGTGATCGCCCGCAAGCCAGCCTTCAGGCGTGTCGCATTCGAAACTGTAGACGGCGGCATAGCCGGCGCCGCAATGGGTGTTCCACCGCGCCGTGTTGACGAGCGGCAGCATATAGGCGGGATGGAAGCTGATGGCCGCATCGAGCCCGTCATAATAGCCCTTGGCGGCATGAACCGGCTTGGACAGCCTGAGCTTCTCGGCCGGCTCGCCGAAGAACACGATCGTTCCCTCGAGTCCGTGTCGCGCCATCACCGCCTTGGCAGCCAGTGCCCCGCCCAGCGATGAAATCCCGAGCGCCGAATGCGGATCGGTATGGCCTGCGGCATGTGGCGACAAGCCGGCCCGCGGCTCCTTCCGCGTCGATGCCGCCTGGCAATTGCCGGGCACCGCATCATATTCGGCATAGGCGAGAATCCGTGGTCCCGCGCCATTCGACCATACCGCCCGGAACGCGGTCGGCATGCCGCCCGTCCCGGCTTCGACCGCAAAACCTTCCTGCTGCAGCCGATCGACATACCATTGCGCCGAGCGATATTCGCGAAGCGCCGGCTCGGCAAAGTTCCAGATGATCTCACACCAGTCGGACAGGTCGTCCATGCGGCCGTCCACCCAGTCGAAAACTTCGGATGTCGCAGGGTTCATGCGCCTCAACTCATCCATTGGCCGCCATCGACATTGTAGGTTTGGGCGACGATGTAATCGGCCTCTGCCGAGGCCAGAAACACCGCCATGCCGATCAGATCCTCCGCCACCCCCATCCGACCGAAGGGCACGCCCTCGCCGACCAGGCGTTTCTTCTCGCCGATCGGGCGATTCTCATATTTGGCGAACAGCGCGTCCACATGCTCCCAATGCTCGCCTTCGACCACGCCGGGAGAAATGGCGTTCACGTTGATCCGATGTCGGATCAAGTCGAGGCCAGCCGATTGGGTCAGGCTGATCACCGCCGCCTTGCTGGCGCAATAGACGGCGACCAGCGGCTCGCCGCGGCGTCCCGCCTGGCTTGCCATATTGATGATCTTGCCGCCGCGTCCCTGGGCGATCATCTGGCGCGCGGCGGCCTTCATCATGAAGAGCGTGCCTGCCACATTGATGCGAAACAGCCGATCGAAGCTCTCTCGCGTGATCTCGACGAGCGGCGCGAGATCGAACACGGCAGCGCCATTGACCAGAATATCGAGACGCCGGCCGTCGCCGCGACCTCGGCCAGCGCCGCATCGATCGAGGCCTCGTCGGTGACGTCGAGCGGCACGGCATAGGCGCCCTTGCCGATTTCCGCGCCGGTCGCCGCGGCACGCGCATGATCGACATCGCCGATCGCCACCGTTGCGCCCTCCCTGACATAGGCCTTTGCAAAGGCGGCACCGATCCCGCGCGCGGCGCCGGTGATCAGTGCTGATTTGCCGTTGAGCCGCAAACTCATGGTTTGTCCACGCATCTTTCGCCTCGAGCTTACCCGAAAGCCATGCGCCTGCGCCAATCCTTCGCATCCTTCGCATTTCCGACAGGCGCTTCGCTGCGCCGATAGCGGCCTTTTCGGTTTCATGCGATTGGGGTGGCGTTGCGGCAAAAGAGTCTGGCCGGGGGACCGTTGAACAATGCGTGATCATGAGTTGGATGTCTGTGATTGCCCAGCCTGCATGCCCGCCTGCGAAAGAACGGGCGTGCGGTGCTTCATTGTGTGCAGCCGCTGCGTCGACCGGGTGGAAACCGACGAGATCGGACCGCTGAAGAGCGTGACCGTGAGGGTCAATCGGCGCCCGTCCGCGTAACCGGTCGAGCAGTGAACCTGGCATGAATGGGGCGTTCAGTTTTCATTCCGAACCGGGCGCCGAAGCTGGCCATCTGGCTTCTCGAGAAGGATGGTCCTCATGCCGGCTCCAGCACACTATGATCGCATCAACGAACTCGCGCCCGATTTCGGCGGATTGTTCCTCCAGCCGCATGATGATGGCTATGAGGCGGCGCGGCGCGTCCATAACGGCCTGGTCGACAAGCGCCCGGCGTTGATTGCGCGCTGTAGCGGCGTGGCCGATGTGATCGCCGCCATCGAGCTGGCCCATAAGCTCAATCTCGATATTGCCGTCCGCGGAGGCGGCCATAATGTCGCAGGTCGCGCCACCATCGAAGGCGGCCTGATGATCGATCTCGCGACGATGAAGGGTGTGTTCGTCGATCCCGAGATGCGCACCGCCCGCGCCCAGGGTGGCGTGACCTGGGCCGGATTCAACCGTGAAACACAAGTCCACGGTCTTGCAACCACTGGCGGTGTCGTCTCCTCGACCGGAATTGCCGGGCTCACGCTCGGTGGCGGATTGGGCTGGCTGATGAGCAAATACGGCATGGCCGTCGACAATCTCCTGTCCGCCGAGGTCATAACGGCCAATGGCGAGTTGCTTCAGGCCAGCGCCGAGGACAACCCCGACCTGTTTTGGGGCCTCCGCGGTGGCGGCGGCAATTTCGGCGTGGTGGCATCGCTGGAATACCGGCTTCATCCCATCGGCCCGATGGTGACCGGTGGGCTGATTGCCTATCCCTTCCAGATGGCGCGCGATGTTCTCCGCCACTTCCGTGACGTGACCGCGTCGCTGCCCGACGAGATGACGGTGTTTGCTGGCCTGGTCCACGCGCCCGACGGTTCCGGCGAGAAGCTCGCCATCATGGCGCTCTGTCACTGCGGCCCGCTCGAGACAGCCAGGGCCGCCGTCGAGCCGATCAAGAGCTTCGGCGCGCCGATCCTCGACACCATTGGCCCACGACCCTACTGCGAGCTGAATGCGATGCTCGACGGCGCCTATCCCAAGGGCGCGCTCAACTATTGGAAGTCGAGCTTCCTCGATCGCCTCGACGACCAGACCATCGAAACCATGATCGAATGGTTCACCCGCTGCCCGACCCCGATGGGTCAGTTGCTGCTCGAGCATTTCCACGGCGCAGCCACCCGCGTCCCGGTCAACGCCACCGCCTTTCCGCACCGCACCGTCGGTTACAACGCGGTCGTCCTTTCCGAATGGATGGAAAAGACGATCACCAGCCGCTGCATTGCCTGGGCCAAGGACAGCTATGCCGCATTGGCGCCCTTCGCCGCCGCCGGCCGCTATGTGAATTACCTCGGCGACGACGAGCCCGGCGATCCGGCCGCCGCTGCCTATGGCTCGAACTATGCCCGGCTCCGGAAGATCAAGGCCAAATACGACCCGCGCAACATTTTCCACATGAACCAGAACATCACCCCCGCCTCGGCGTGAGCGCAACTCTTCCTGCTGCCCACTGCCTCATTCATTCGCCGGCCAGGTGTCGGTGAGCTTGTAGCCGGTCGGGAACGGATCTGTCGGGTCGAGCACATACTGGTGGAACGCGGTGATCCAGGCGCGCCCGGTGATCGACACCGCCACCGTCGGGATCGATCCGATCCGCCCCTCTTCGAGGATCGCGCCGATGAACCGGGTGCCGATCAGGCTCTCATGCACGAATGGCTCGCCGAGCCCGATCTCACCCTTGCCATGCATGATCGCGAGGCGAGCGGTCGTTCCTGTTCCACACGGGCTTCGGTCGTGGCGGCCCGGTGAAACGACGACGGTGTTCTTCGCTGTCTTGACACCGTTCTCGACGCGCAAGGGCCCGGCAAACAGGGTCTGGTTGATCGTGTGTATCTCCGGGTTCTCGGGATGAACTGCCGGGATCTGCACTGCTGCCGCCCGCTTGATCTTCTCGCCGAGCTCGACGAGATCACGCGCCTCGGACGGCTCGAGACTGATGCCAAGCGCCTTGGCATCGACCATCGCGTGGATCATCCCGCCATAGGCGACATCAACCATGAGCGTGCCGATGCCCGGCACCTCCACCGGCCGCTGCAGGCCGAACACGAAGGCTGGCACATTGCGGAACGTCACGCTCTCGCATTTGCCGTCGCGACAATGCGCCTCGACCGAAACGAGGCCGCCAGGGGCCTCGAGCGTCAGCCGGGTCACCGGCTCGCGCATCGGCACCATTCCCGTCTCGAGCAGCGCCGTGACCGTGCAGATCGTGTTGGTGCCGGACATCGGTACGTAATACTCGGATTCCATGATGATGAAGCCGGCATCCGCCTCCGGCCTGGTCGCTGGAAGAACGAGATTGACGCACTGGGCCACCTTGCCGCGCGGCTCGTGCAGCAGGAACTGCCGGAGCTCGTCGGCCTGCGTCTTGAGATAGGTCATCTTCTCGAACATCGTCTTGCCGGGAACGTCGATGACGCCGCCGGTGATGACCTCATTGTGCTCACCCTCGGCATGAACGCCGACCACATTGATCAGACGGGAAAATCGCATCTTCGCACCACCGAGATTGACGAAACCGCATGGAAGGTGGAAACACTAGCCGGATTCCAGCGGTTGAGGAGAGGCTTGGTTCGATGATCAGCGAAACCTCCGCTTCGGCGCGATCGGCGCTGCAGGAATTCCTCGCCGCGCTCGAGGCTGCAATCTCTCTTGCCGAGCCGTCGGAACCGGCCGCCCAAGTCGTGCGGCGCGTGTTTGGCGCCACAAGATCGGCTGACGGACTGCCGCCCGCCGCCGGCGAGGCGCTGCCGGTCTGTGCGCTGCTCGATCAGGCCCTGGCAACCGCCATGGCAAGCGGCTCTCCCGCCGCGACGGTGGCCGCCCGGCTTGCCAGGCTGGCGCCCAATCTCAATTGGTACCAGCGGGGAGGATCTGAGACCGCCACCCCGGCTTTCCGTAACGGCCATGCCAACGCCTACATTATCGAGCCGGGTCGTGTGGCTTCGGCCAAGGATGTGACGATCGGTGTGTCGCTGATGGCACCGGACCTTCAGTATCCGGATCATCGCCATCCGCCGGCAGAAGTCTACTACAGCCTGTCGCCCGGCTCCTGGCGCCAGGGCGAGGGACCATGGGTCACGCCGGGTATCGGCGGGTTGGTCCACAACCCGTCGAACGTCGTCCATTCCATGCGCTCGTCCGACACCCCGCTTCTCGCCATCTGGTGCCTGTCCTAACCGCCGACGAGCCCGGCGGTGATCTGGTAGGACCTGAGGCGGCTCTGATGATCGAAGATCTGCGACGCGATCATCAGCTCGTCCACCTCGGTTCGTGCAATGAACGCCTCGATTGTCTGGCAAACCTGATCGCCGGTGCCGATGGCGGTGCAGGCCATCACCTGATCGAGAATGTGGGACTCGCCTGGCGCGAGTGTCTCGCGGTAATTGCGGACCGGCGGCTTGAGCCGGCCCGGCCGTCCGCTGCGGAGATTGACGAAGGCCTGCTGCATCGACGTCGCGAGGAGCTGAGCCTGCTCCTCGCTGTCGGCGGCGAAGACATTGAATCCGGCCATCACATGGGGCTTTGCCAATTGCTCCGATGGCTGGAAGCGCTGGCGATAGATGTCGATGGCCGGCATCAACTGTGCCGGCGCGAAATGTGATGCGAATGCGAAGGGAAGCCCCAGGGCTGCCGCGAGCTGCGCGCCGAACAGGCTCGAGCCCAGGATCCAGATCGGCACCCTGAGACCGGCGCCGGGAACCGCCCGCACCAGCTGGCCTGGCTCCGGATCGCGGAAATAGGTCATGAGCTCGACCACGTCATTGGGGAACTGATCGACGCTGGAATCCAGATTCCGCCTGAGCGCCCGCGCCGTCACCGGATCGGATCCCGGTGCCCGCCCAAGCCCGAGATCGATTCGTCCGGAAAAGAGCGATTCGAGCGTCCCGAACTGCTCGGCAATCACCAGCGGTGCGTGGTTGGGCAGCATGATGCCCCCGGCGCCGACCCGGATTGTCGATGTACCATTTGCAACATGGGCGATCAGCACCGCCGTCGCCGCACTCGCGATGCCCGGCATGCTGTGATGCTCCGCCAGCCAGAACCGCCGGTACCCCCAGCGCTCCGTATGCTGAGCAAGATCGCGCGAATTGCGGAACGACTGCGCCGCATCGCCGCCTTCGACGATCGGTGCGAGATCAAGAACCGAGAGTGAAACCATGGCCTGTCACGGAGTGCGGGATCTTTTTTATGGGCGCGAGCTTATATGGGAGCCGGACACAAGAAAAACAGAACGCCCGATGCGACTGCGGCATTTCTCGGTGGGATTATCCTTGGCTCTCATGAGCTTGATGGCTGAGCCCGGTTGGTCGAAGAGCCTCGATCCCGACGCCATCAACCGAGCCAGCCTTTCGCATGATGCGGCGAAGTCCGCTCCCCTCATGGTGAAGCTTCAGCTGCTGCTCGATCGCGCCGGCTTCTCGCCGGGGTTGATCGACGGCCGGCCGGGGTCGAACCTTACGCAAGCCATTGCCGCCTATGAGGCCGCGCACGGCCTGAAGGCGGATGGGAAGCTTGATGACGAGCTCTGGCGCGCGCTTGCCGAATCCGATGCCGACCCCGTTCTCGAGGACTACACGATTACCGGCGACGACGTCGAAGGTCCCTTCGTCAAGCACATACCCGACAAGCTCGAGGACATGGCAAAGCTCGACAAGCTCGGTTACTCGAGCCCGCGGGAGCTCCTGGCTGAGCGCTTCCACATCGATGAGAAGCTGCTCGAGGCGTTGAATCCCGATGCCGACCTCACCAAGGCTGGCACCAGGATCATCGTCCCGAAGCTGGCGAAGGACCGCAAGAGCGCCAAGGTCGCGCGGATAGAGGTCGACAAGAAGGAGAAGGCGGTCCGCGCCTTCGACAAGGACGGCACGCTCGTCGCCTTTTATCCGGCGACCATCGGCAGCAAGGAGAAGCCTGCGCCGGACGGCACCTACAAGGTGCGCGCCGTCGCCGAGAATCCCACCTACTACTACGATCCCGACGATCTGAGCTTCAAGGGCGTGGAGACCAAGGAGGAGTTCAAGATCGCGCCGGGTCCCAACAATCCGGTCGGCTCGGTCTGGATCGATCTCACCAAGGAGACCTATGGCATCCATGGCACGCCGGACCCGGCGAGCATCGGCAAGACCTCCTCGCATGGCTGCATCCGCCTCACCAATTGGGATGCCGAGACGCTGGCGAAGATGGTCGGCAAGGGCACGGTGGTCGAGTTCAAGGGCTAGAGCGAAGACGCGCGGAGGAGCCCTCGTCACTGCGCGTCTTCAGTTTGCGTTGATGCGATGCTACGCAACGTTGCCCAGGATCTTGCCGATTTCGCTTGCACTATAGGCCCGCAAGGTCTGTGTACGAACATTCCCCTGCATGCCCAATGCCAGGCCGAGACCGGTGATCGCCTCGTCATTCGGCGCATCGATGATGGCGACGACGTCGTGGGCTCCCAGCGTCCAGAACATGTCGCGCACCTTCACGTCCTTCTTCTTCGCCATCTCCTTGAAGACATCGGCGCGCTTCACGGTGTCCTTGACATTGCGAATGCCTTGATCGGTGAAGTTTGCCAGAATGACATAGGTTGCCATGGGTCCCTCCTTCGGGACGACCCCCGGCGGTTTCCGCGCCATCAGCGGACGCGGAAGACTAGCACTTTCCGGTCGGCACCGGTCCGAAAACTTCCTAGGAATGCCGCCCCGGCACGGGGGTCCAGATTCTGTCGGGCTGCATGACCAGCTTGCCGACGAATTCCTTGGCCATGAACGCCGTCTGCGCCTCCCTGATCCGCGACAGCGGAAAGGTCTGCCACAGCAGCGGCTTCACTTTGCCCTCCTCGATATGACGGTGCAGCCGGCGGAATGCCGAGCGCGTGCCTTGCGACGACCCGTGAAGCTGCAGGTGCTTCAGATAGACCGTACGCAGATCGAGCGTGACCACCGGGCCGCCGATAGCCCCCGCCGTCGTGTAACGCCCCTCGGGCCGCAGAATGTTGATCAGCTCGCCGAACATTGCGCCCGCCACCAGATCGGCGACCACATCGATCGGCTCGCCCCGGGTGGCGGCATGGACCTGCTCGGCAAGCTGGCCAGCGCCCCGCGTGATCACCGCTTCCGCACCGATCTCCTTGACCGCCTGTTCTTTGCCGCGCCCGACAATGGCATAGGGAATGGCGCCGCGCGCCCGGGTGAGCTGCACGAGGCCTGAGCCGACGCCGCCGGAGGCGCCGGTGATCAGCACCCGCTCGCCCGCCTTGACTGCGGCGCGGTCGAGCATGTGCTCGCCGGTGAGATAGGCGCAGCAGAAGGTGGCAAGCTCGGCATCGGTGATCGCCGCTGTGGTCTCATAGGCATTCTCCGCCGGTGCCACCATGAACTCGGCATAACCTCCATCGCGACCATGACCGATATAGTCGATCTCGGCGAGCGATGAGCCATCGCCATTATAGATCGAGAAATCGACCATGACCCGCTCGCCGATTCGGCTGCGCGGCACGGCGTCCCCGACATCGATGATCCGGCCGACCGTATCGGCACCCTGGATGCGCGGGAATGTCAGGGTGTTCTCGAGCCCGCCGCGACGCCAGCTCGCCACCGCGCTCGCGTCCTCGTCCGTCCCATAGGCGCCCTCGCGCACCCAGACATCGGTGTTGTTCATGCCGCATGCCGAGACCTCGATCAGCACCTCGTCGGCCGCTGGAACGGGAACCGGCACGTCATGGCGAACCTCGAGCTTGTCGAGTCCGCCATGACCGGTGAGCAGGACCGCCTGCATCTAACGCACCGAGGCAGCGGTCTGGTTGAACAGGATCCGCCGCGCCTCCTCGGTCATGGTGCTCGCCGATGAATAGCTCGGGGCAACCCCTTCATAGGCACGGATGGTTGCGGGGCGCGCCTTGATCGCCTCGAACCAGCGCTTGAGATGAGGAAAATCATCGAGCTTCTGGCCATGCGATGCGTGAGGAACGATCCACGGATAGGACGCGATATCGGCGATGGAGAAATCCTTGGCAAGGAAGGGGCGATCGCTGAGCCGCTTGTTCATGACGGCATAGAGCCGGTTGGTCTCGTTGGTATAGCGGGTAATGGCGTAGGGCACCTTCTCCGGTGCGTAGACATTGAAATGGCCGTTCTGACCGGCCATCGGCCCGAGATTGGCGACCTGCCAGACCAACCATTGCAGCGCATCGACGCGGCCGCGAATATCCTCCGGGATCAGTCGGCCGGTTTTTTCGGCGAGATAGAGCAGGATCGCCCCGGATTCGAAGATCGAGATTGGCGAGCCGCCCTGCGCCGGGACGTTGTCGACGATGGCCGGCATGCGGTTGTTCGGAGAGATCGCCAGGAATTCCGGCTTGAACTGGTCGCCGGCCCCGATATTGACCGGATGGATGCGGTATTCGATCCCAAGCTCCTCCAGTGCCATTGTGATTTTGTGACCATTGGGAGTCGGCCAGTAATAGAGGTCGATCATCGGGGCACCTGTCAGTGAACGGACATTGGTACGGAGATGATGTGGACCCGGCCCGAGGTCAAGGCAAGCCGGTTTCCGTTCAGCGGTGGTCCGGGAGCCGCGGCTGCAGCATCAAGGCAAGCGGGCACACCACAAGTGCCGTGATCGCGGTGGCGACGGTCGCCCATTGGGCGCCGATGAAGTCGCCGGCGAAGCCGTAAAGGATGGGGGTCACCGCCCCTGAACCGATCGTGCCGGTGTAGAACAGCGCGAAGGCGCGGGCCGTCTGGTCTGGGCGCACGAGCTCGGGAACCGTGCCGTAGAGCACCGATGACGTGCCGTTCAGCATGAAGCCGAGCACCGGCATCAGCACCAGCGCGAGGGTCAGCGGTGCGCCGAGCACCAGCAGGATCAGCAGAGCGGTGCTGACCTCCGTGAGAATGACCGTGCTTCGCATGCCGAACCGCTTGCCGAGCGGTCCGCAGCCGAATTTGCCGGCCGCCCCGCCGATGAACACCGCCGCAAGCGCAAAGCCGATCACCGGCAGCGAGGCGCCCTTGGCCTGCAGCAGAAAAGGCAGGAAGGTGAGCAGCGCCATGCGCACAGCGCTGTCGAGCACGCCCATCGCGAACAGGATCCAGAAGCCATCGCGATCGACCTGCGCGGTCCTCTCCGGCTCGTTCGGTGCCTTGAAATCGATTCGCGGCATCATCAGTGCAATGACGATGGCGACAGCGAGCCCGATCAGCGCCAGCACTTCCAGCGACGCCCGCCATGACATCATCGTCAGGAGCAGCGCAGTCAGCGGCGGAAACGCCGCTTTCCCGAGATCGCCGGTGAAATTGTAGGTGCCGAGCGGGCCGCGTGCCTCCTCGCCATAGGCCCGCGCCACCGCGGTCGAGGCGATCGGATGCTGCGTGCTCGACCCGGCGCCCGACAGGCTGAGCCCGATGCAAAGCCCGATCAGACCGCCCGCCAGGCCTGCAATGGCAAAACCGATGGCGGCAAGTGCCGTTCCGGCCACCAGAACGCGCCGCGCCCCGAAGCGTTCGGCGAGAATTCCCGCCGGCAGCTGCAAGGCGGCCATCGCGCCGGCATAGAGCCCGCGCAAAGCAGCCAGCATTCCGTAGCCTAGAGCGAATTCCGCCTGCCAGACCGGCAGGAGCACATAGATCAGGTCGGTGTAGCCGTCATGAAGCGCATGGGCAGTTCCGGCAAGCGTCAAGACGCGCCGCGGCCGTGGGCCACCCTCGGCCTCGAGCCTGGGCGTCGCTTGCGCACTGCCTTCTCCGATCTGATCGCCCTTCATCGGAATTGCCGTCGAGACCCCGTCATCAAACTGTTACAATTCCATCAATGACAGTGGACGGCCGGTGGTGGCAAATCTTTTCGCAGGCTGAAGGGTAGGCCTTGGAAGCGCGTCATCGAGATTCTGCGGCAATTGGCATGGTTTCCGCCCAGCCGCACGACCTCATCCTCAGCATTGTCGATGCCAGGCATCGCAGCGCCAAGCTGGCCCTGGCGGCGCGTTTCCTGATCGACGAGTTCGAGGCCTATTATCGCGAGGCCCGCTCGATCCCCGACCAGGCCCAGCACGCTTTCGAGACCCGTGCCGTCTCACTGTCGCTCTATCTGTCGCGCCGCCGTCTCTCGATCTACCGCACCTCCATTCGCAGCGCCGGAGCCCGCCTGACCGAGGCCCTGCCCGAGCTTGCCACCGCCGACCGGCACTGGAACGAGATCGAGCAGCTCTATCTTCCCCTGCTCCAGGGCCGCTATGAGCGCGACGCCGCCGAGGCCTGGTTCAAATCGATGCGGCGGACGGTCGTCGGCGGCGATTGGCAGGCCGTCGACTGGACCCTCGCTCCGCCACGACGTTTCGACCTCATCCTGAAGCGTTTGGTCGCCGGTCCGCATTTGACCGCCGCGACCGTCAAGCAGATTCTCGCCGTTCCGGACTTCTCGGCGCCCTTCGCAGCGCTCGATGACGATGCCGAGCGCGTTGCCGCCCGCGTCAATCAGCTGCTCGGCCTTGCCGGCCCCGACTCCGACGCCATTGCCGCGATCGAGATGATCGATGCCGGCTTCTTCCGCAACCGCGGCGCCTATATTGTCGGCCGCATCCTGCTGCGGAGCGGCGCGGCATGTCCCTTGGTGATCGCGCTGGAGAACACCAGGGCGGGCATCCAATGCGACGCCGTGCTGACCCGCGAGGCCGAGATCCACAACATCTTCTCCTCGACACTGGCCAATTTCCACGTCACCAGCATGCGCTATCACGAGCTTGCCGCCTTCCTCCATGAGCTCATGCCGCGCCGGCCGCTCGGACTTCACTATTCCACCATCGGTTTCAACCACATCGGCAAGCATGCCGTTCTCAAGGAGCTCGCCCGCGAATTGGCGAGCTCGGGCGAGCGGTTGGAAACCGCGGCGGGATTCCGCGGCACCGTCGCCATCGGCTTTTCGGCACCTGGATCGAGCTACGTCCTGAAGACAATCCGGGATCATCCCACCGCACAATACAAATGGGGCCGTTTCGCCGGCATCTCCACCATTCTCGCCAAATACCGCCGCGTCCATGAGATCAACCGCACCGGCTCCATGCTCGACAACATCATCGTCGAGCGAATCCGTCTGCCGCGTTCCTGGTTCTCTCCCGACATCGCCGATGAGCTGCTGGCCAATGCCAGCGAGACCGTGTCGATCGACGGCCACCATCTCAAATTCGAGCACCTGATCGTCCAGACCAAGATGGTCCCCTTGCCGCTCTATCTCAAGACTGCCGGCAGCGCCGAGGCCGAGGCCGCGATGGTCAATCTCGGTTCCTGCATCAAGAACAATGCCGCCGCCAATATCTTCAACAAGGACCTCGATGCCCGCAATTATGGCGTCAGCCGGTTCGGCAAGATCTTCCTGTTCGATTACGATGCCATCGAACCATTGCTCGACATCCGTATTTTCACCAATGCCGGACGCGAGGATGGCGAGGAGGATGTGCCGGACTGGGTGTTCGAGGACGGCATCGTCTTCCTCCCCGAGGAGCTGGAGCCGGGATTGATGATCGATGATCGCCACCTGCGCCGCGTCTTCCGCATCGCCCATCCCGATCTCCTCACGGTAGATTACTGGAAAGGCATGCAACGGGCGCTTCGCAAGGGTTGGGTTCCCCGCATCGAGGTCTACCCGGCCGAGGCGCGACTGCGGCACTCGCGCCGGGAATGATCAAAGAGAAGGAGAGACCGATGCTGCGTTCCACCATTTCGCTGATGATCCTCGCGCTGACGGCAACGCCGCTTCTTGCGGGCGCCCCGCTCAAGGGGGTCGATGTCAAGCTCGGCCGCAATCCGGGCGGCATGGTTGCCGCGCGCACCACCGCCGGCGACGGCAGCTTCGATTTCGGCGTCCTGCCCAAGGGTCGCTATGTCATCACGCTCGCCGGTTCCGCCGGAACCGCTGTGATCACCCTCAAGGGCACCTCCGGTGGTGCGGTTCAGAAAGCGCTCGCCATGGCCAAGGGCGATGCGACAGCCAGGGCGGCCGGCTCCGCAGCGCGTCTGGAATTCTCATCCGATGGCCACCATCCTGTTCGTGGCCATCTGATGAGCCAGGACTGACATGAACTGACAAAAGAGGACAACGATGGCACGGTCCCGTTTCAAACCTCCCGGGCCGCTGGGATTCGGCGGCGCACCCCTCGGCAACATGTTCGGCGTCGTCGGCGAGCGCGAGGCCGAGCGCACGCTCGAGGCCGCCTGGGAAAGCGGCATGCGGCTCTTCGACACCGCACCGCATTATGGCAGCACCCTGTCCGAGCACCGCTTCGGCCATGCGCTGCGCCGCCATCCCCGCCACGACTTCGTCCTGTCGACCAAGGTCGGCCGTCTCTTCACCGCCGACCCGAAAGCGCCCGAGAACCCGCCCTTCGTTCAGGGCCTGCCGTTCCGGCCGCGTTACGACTACACCTATGACGGGGCCATGCGATCCTTCGAGGACAGCACGCAGCGACTGGGCCTCGGCGAGATCGACATCCTCTATATCCACGATATCGCCGCCGACCATCATGGCGACGCCTGGGAAGGGCTGTTCAAGATCGCCATGGAGGGTGCTGCCCGCGCCCTCACCAAGTTGCGCGACGAAGGCGTCATCAAGGCCTGGGGACTCGGCGTCAATCTGGTCGAGCCCTGCCTCCGGGCGCTCGATCAATCCGATCCCGACGTGTTCTTGCTCGCCGGGCGCTACAGCCTGCTCAACCAGCCGGCGCTCGACGGGCTCTTCCCGGCCTGCCAGAAGCGCGGCGTTTGGGTCGTGGTCGGCGGGCCTTACAATTCCGGCCTGCTCGCCGGCGGCCGCACTTTCGAGTATGACGAGGCCCCGCCCGAGATGGTCGAGAAGCGCGACCGCATCGCCGCGGTCTGCCGGCGCCACGGTGTCGACATCCGTGCCGCCGCCCTGCAGTTCTGCGCCGCTCATCCCGTGGTGGCGGCGGTCATCCCTGGCGCCAAGCGTCCGGACAAGGTAAGCGATAATGCGCGGCTTATGGCTGAGCCGATCCCTTCAGCCCTGTGGAGCGACCTCAAGCAGGAAGGGCTCCTGCCGCCGGAAGCCCCGACCCCGAACTGACCCACCCGCTTCAGATGAGGCCAGACATGCAGATCGAAAGCAGATTGCAAGCCATGGGAATCACCCTGCCGGACCTCGGCAAGAGAGGCGCTGGCGGCAACACGGGCATGAGCTATTACGGCCAGCTCTATGGCAAGATGAAGCCGTTCCACCTTTCCGGCAACCTGCTCGTACTGTCCGGCCATGTGCCCGACCTGCCGGATGGCACCCCCTTGCATCCCGGCCGGGTCGGCGCCGAGGTGACGGTCGACCAGGCCTATCAGGCGGCCCGCCAGACCGGCATCAACTGCCTCGCCGGCATCAAGCAGGCGATGGGTGATCTCGACAAGGTCAAGGCTCTGGTGCGCACGCTGAACTTCGTCGTCTGCGCCCCGGGCTTCACCGCGCCCAATCTCGTGTCGAGCGGGCTCACCGATCTCTTCGCCGAGCTGTTCGGACCGGAGCGCGGCATTGGCTGCCGCGCCACCATCGGCGTGATGGCGCTCGCCAACAACCATTGTTTCGAGACCTGGATGGACGTCGAGGTCAGCTAGGAACGGCCGGCTGCCTGTCTGGCCCACAAGGCATCGACCGACCACTCGCCGGCGCCGAAGGCCACGATCGCGAGAAATCCCCCGGCGATCGCGATGTCCTTGCTGAATTGGATGAACTCGTTGGCGTCGGCGAGATCATGGTGGAAGAACGAGGCGGCGAGCACGCAGAACCCGGCCAGCGCCAGCGCCGCAAGGCGGGTCAGGAGCCCGAAGGCGACCAGCAGGCCCGCACCGAGCTCCGTCAAAATCACCAGCGGCAGCAGCGCCCCCGGCACGCCGTAGCTCTCCATATATTGCTGCGTGCCCTGATAGTTGCCGATCTTTTCCCAACCCTCGATGATGAAGATGAAGACCAGCATCAGCCGCGCGAGCAGCGCCACCGGTGCCTGGAGGATCTCCATCTTCGCCATCCCAGGACGGCCGAGCCTAATTGCTCGCGGTTCTTATCGCCTCGGAGAGGTCCAGATACTCCTCGCAGACAGTCCCGCAAAGCGTCTGGATGGCATTGAGCTGTTCCCTGGCGAGGTCGAGCTTGCCCTGAGTGACATAAGCCTCGCCGAGATATTCGCGGACCTGGACATAGCGCGGGTCGAGCGCCACCGATTTGAGATAGTAGCCGATGCCCTCCTCGGTGCGGCCGAGCTTGCGGGTGATGTAGCCGCGATAATTCAGGGCCTTCGGCGTGTTCGGGTTCTGCACCTGGTCGAGGATCTCGAGCGCCTCGTCGTACCGCTTCTCCGTGGCGAGGGCGAACGCATAGTCGGTCAAGGCGTCATCCGGCACGACCTCGCTCTTCTGCTTGACGCATCTCTTCTTCTGCGGGCTGTAGACCTGGCCCTTGGGGCACGTCGGCGAGGCCCCGCCGCCCCCGCCTCCCCCACCGCCGCCAGCGGCGAATGCCGGAGTGAGCCCAACGGTCGTTCCGACGGACAGGAGAAAAACGCCAGCCGTCAGTGCCATGCGGTACGCTGCTTTCATCATCTCCTCCCGGAGCACCACCACTGAGATGCATACGCTAGCACAGAAGCGCTTATTCGATTGTCGGATTCATAATGGGCATCGGGCAATAGGCATTAGGCAGTGAGGGGGAGCTCTTCCCCACCGCCTACTGCCTACTGCCTACTGCCTACTGCCTATTTGCCTGCCGCTCACCCTAATTGTTCACGGTCGTTATCGCCTTGGACAACTCGAGATACTCCTCGCAGACAGTCCCGCAAAGCGTCTCGATGACATGGAGCTGCTCCTTGGCGAGCCCGAGCTTGCCTTGGATGACATAGGCCTCGCCGAGATATTCGCGGACCTGGACATAGTGCGGGTCCAGCGCCACCGATTTGAGATAGTAGCCGATGCCCTCCTCGGTGCGGCCGAGCTTGCGCGTGACGTAGCCGCGATAATTCAGGGCCTTCGGCGTATCGGGATTCTTGACCAGATCGAGGGTCTCGAGCGCCTCGTCGTACCGCTTCGCCTCTGCGAGGACGAAGGAATAATCCGTCAGCTCGTCATCGCTCAGGTTCTCGCTCTTCAGCAGCACGCATTTGCGCTTCTTGGCGCTATAGACCTGGCCTCTGGGACAGGCACTCATGCTGCCGGAAAAGTTTCCGGCGCTGCCACCACCGCCGCGACCGCCTCCCGAGCCGCCACCGCCCGAACCGCCACCGCCCGAACCGCCGCCGCCGGCACCACCGCCGCCTCCTCCGCCCCCGCCTCCACCGCCTCCACCGCCGCCCCCACCGGCGGCGAATGCAGGCGTGAGGGAAACGGTCGTTCCAACGGACAGGAGAATCACACCAGCCATCAATGCCATCCGGCGCACTTCATTCATCGTCATCTCCCGCAGCAGCAATCGATACGTTGCTGTTACGCCACGCCGGAGAGCTTTATTCGGCCGGATGTCCGGAATTCATTGTCTTGCCATCTAGACAGGCTCAAGTGTTGCAAAATAGCTGACCAGGCCGATGGCCATCAGACCTAAGAAGATCTCGATCAGCGTGCTGCGATAAAGCTGCTGAAATGCCGAGTTGTTGCTCTTGAGGGAAGGCAAAATAGCATAGCGATTGATGATCGCCAGCACGATCATGACCATTACCAAAATAATCTTAGAGAGAAGCAGCGATTGGTAAGTTGATCCGAAGTTGATCGACCATCCGCCAAGTATGAACCACGTATTGATTGCTCCCGTCGCAATGACCAAGGCCACCACGAAATGGCCCATTCCCGAGAAACGCCGGAGCGTCGTCGACACCGCCTCCACCTTCGCCGAGCGGTCCTCTCCCAGCACCACTGCCAGCGGAACGAGCCCGCCGACCCACAGGCCCGCACTCAGCAGATGACCGGCATGATTGATTCCGCGCAGCACCGCCAGGAGTCCCGCATCCATCGCCGCATGGCCGACCAGGCCGAGGCTGGCGATCACAAGCCCGCTCGCCACGACGACATCGCGCGAGCGATACCCTCCCGCAAGCGCGACAGTGGCGACCAGCATCGCGATCAGGCCAAGCCGCACCAGCCACACATTGCCGAAGCGCGTCTCGAGCAGCACCTCGCGCAGCGTCGCGGCGCGAACCGTGTCCTCCCAGCCCTCGCCCATGCTGCCGGCCACCAGCATGAGCCATATGACCGCCGTCACCGCCGTGACGATCACGGCTAGCCTGAGCAAGCCTCTAAGCTGCGCCTCCAGTCGATCCGACAACTCGGCCGGCGCCATCTTCCATAGAAAGGCGGATGCGCCAAACAGCAGGAACGTCGCCGTGAAATGCAGCAGTCGACTGAGGACGAGCGCTTCGTCCAAGGAGCATCACCTATTTCTTGCAGATAAAACGGTAGGTGCCCTTGGTCTTGTGACCATCGGCCGCGACGACTTGCCAGGAGACGGTATATTCGCCGTCTGCCAGCAGCGCTGGCAACGGCACGATCACGACTGTTTGGTCGGCGGGATCTTGGGTGACAGGCCCAGTTTTGACCGTCGTCCCGCCTGCATCGCTCAGTTTCACCTGGACGAATTTGATCTCGATGCTCTCCGAGAATTTGAGCATGAGAGAGGTCGGTGGCGGCGTGGCTTCCTGCTTCGCTGCCGGGCTTGACGAAACAAGCTTGGCGTGAGCAAGCGCTTCGCCGCCGGCACCGAAAAACAGGAGAAATCCTGAAACGGCAATCGACGATCGCAGGACTGATGCGCGTCTGGTCATGCCCTGACATAGCCGGCATCGCCGATTCTGACAATCAGGAGGCAGTCGGCATTAGGCAATAGGAAGTGGCTGGAGCACTTGCCTACTGCCTACTGCCTGCTGCCTAGAACTGTGCTACCCAAGGTTCCATGAGCACACTCGTCAAACTCGCCCTTCTCACCGTCATGACGGCTCTTTTCACCACCGGCGCCGCCGCCCATACCGGCACCGGCGATTTGAGCGGCCTCGTTTCGGGGTTCACCCATCCACTGTTCGGCATCGACCATGTGATCGCGATGGTCGCCGTCGGCATGTGGGGCGCATTTCTCGGCCCACCGGCGATCTGGCTCCTGCCTGTCGTCTTCCCCCTCGTCATGACCTTCGGCGGCATGCTTGGGATCATCGGCGTGCCCCTTCCCGGGGTCGAGGTCGGGATCGCCTTCTCCGCCATTGTCCTCGGCGCCATGGTGGCGCTGGCGGCGACCCCGCCTCTCTGGATGGCCGCCATCATTGTCGGTGTGTTCGCCGTCTTTCACGGGTTTGCCCACGGCACCGAGCTGCCGAGCTCCTCCGATCCGGTCCATTACGCCCTCGGCTTCGTCACTGCGACCGGCCTCCTGCATCTGCTGGGCATCGGCTTCGGCCTGCTTGCCGCCTTCGCCCCCGGCCGGCTGGTGGTCCGCCTCGGCGGCGCCGCCATCGCCCTTGCCGGCGTGGTCTTTCTCGTCAATTCCACCTTATGAAGGCCGCAGCGGTCGCGCGGATTTTGGCCGTTGTCGGTGCTCTGTCCGTCGCGGCGCCGGCGGCAGCCCATCAGCTGATTCCGGGTGTCGGCGGCTTTGCCGCCATGGTGCTTCACCCGCTGGCCGTCACCGACCACCTGCTTGCCATCGTCGCGCTCGGGCTTTTGTCGGGTATGAGCTTGAGCACTCGCTTCGACGCTCTGCTGCTGGTGCTCGCCCTCGGGGTCCTCGGCGGCTACCTCATCGCAGTCACTGGCACTTCTCCCGATTTCGCTGCGCTTGCACCGCTGCTGCTTGCCGCAACCAGCGGCGCCCTCACGGCCCTCGCATTCCGTCCGCCTTTTGCGGCGCTTGCCGGCCTCGCCGCGCTCACCGGACTGGCAATCGGCGGCGCCACGCCGCCGGAGGATCCTGCGAGCCGCGCCGTGATCCTCACCGGCATCGGCGCCGTAATCGGCACGGCCCTCTTGTTCATCCTTTTCGCCGCCGTCGCCCGCATGGCAGAACGCGACTGGCAGCGCACCGGGCTACGCGTGGCAGGCTCCTGGATCACCGCCTGTGCACTCTTGGTCCTCGCCCTCGCAGCTTCACGTGCATGGCGGTGAAACAGCGATTGACCGCTGCCCGGCATTCTGTACAAACCAATGAAGGGGCTGCAGACATAGTCATGAGCGTGGAGGGGAGACGATGTTCAACCGTCTGGCGGCGGTTTTGTGCGGCCTTGTCATTGCAGGGATGATGGTTCTCGTCGCGGCGCAACCGGCCAGGGCAGCGGTTCCGGCCGGTCTGTGCATCGGCAATTGGGTCAACGCGCCCTGCGTGGTGGCGGAGGTGAAATTGGCCCCTGCCGCACCGCGTCTCGTCCACCGCACGGTTGCGCCGCGCCGTGAGGTGCACCGCAGCAAGCGTGTCGCTCGGCAGAAAGTGGCTCAGCAGAAACTCGTCGAGCAAAAGCCGGTTCGCGTTGCTGTCAGGACCGCCAAGGTCTGCACCGGCAACTGGGTCAACGCCGCCTGCGCTGCACCCTAGAGCGCGCTGTCCGCTGACATGCTGTTAATATTGCGATATTATCGTCGGGGACGATTCTAGCCTCGGGGAAGAGAGCGATGTCGCGGATTGGCGTTCTCGGATGTGCGCTTGCTGCACTGTTTCTGGCACCTGCCGGTGCGTCGGCTGACTGGTTCGGCTCGGGTCCCTGGTTCGGCCCAGGTCCCGCGGCAGCAGCCAACCCGGCACTGTGGCGCTGCGTGAATGCCGTGGCGTTGCGCAATCGCCTGCCGCCCGTCGCGGTTTCGGTGCGTGGCGTCACCCAGGCCGGCGGCAACACCGCCGTGACCCTTTATTCCCAGGGCTCCTATGGTTGCACCGTGACCCCGGACGGTTCCATCGTCGAGCTGATCCGGCTCTATGCCAGCAACTTCCCGCCCTATGGGGATGCCAGCCCCTATGTGATCCAGTGCCGCTTCGCCTGCCCCTGGTAGGCTTTGTCAGCGCTTGGGGCGAAGCATCTCGCTCAGCATGAGCGAGGCTCCTTCTTTTGCGACCGCATCCTCATAGAACGAGCGGACGGCCCGGCTCATGCTGTGCGCATGCGCGCCCTTGGCCGCGAACTCGACGATGTAGCTCATATCCTTCACCGAATTCTCGAGCGTGAACAGATAGCCGCGATAATCGCCCTCGAGCGCCGGGACCATGATTCGCTCGAGCGCGCCTGAGCGGGCCGCCCCGCCCATATTGATCTCGAAGAGCTTGCGCCAGTCGAGGCCCTCGTCGCGCGCCATCCGATAGGCCTCGATCACCAGCGCCGCCTGGCCGAGCGCCAGGAGATTGTTGAGGAGCTTGGCGCGATGGCCGGCACCCACCGGCCCCATATGCACCGCTATGGCCGAATAGCACCGGATCCACGGTTCGACCCGCGCATAATCCTGCGGGCTGCCGCCCACCAGGCTCGCCAACTGACCCGCTTCGGCCTGCTGCGCCCCGCCACCCATTGGCGCATCGACAAGATGAACGCCGCGCTCCGCCAGGCGCTGCGCCAGCGTCACCGTCATCGCCGGGTCCGAGGTGCCGGTGTCGATGATGAGCTGCCCGGGGGCAAGCGCGGGCTCGAGCGTCGTGACGACGGCCTCGACCTGGTCCGAGGTGGCGACGCAGATGAAGATCGCCTCCCGTCCATGCGGCAGGTCGGCGAGCGCCTTCACTTCCTCGGCGCCGCGCCGCACCAGGTCGTCGACCGGTTGCCGGTTGCGATGGGCGATCACCGCGACCTGATGGCCGCCCTCGAGCAGATTGGCCGCCATTCCATGCCCCATCAGCCCCACGCCGATGAATCCGAGCTTTGCCACGCCGATGCTCCTGCGTTCGAGTGAAGATCATCCCCGGCCGATGAACGGCATCGTGGTGGCCATGATGGTCATGAACTGTATATTGGCGCTGAGCGGCAGGCTTGCCATTTGCAGCACCGCCTGTCCGACCAGCGCGACATCCATCAGCGGCTCCGTGGCGATGCTGCCATCCGCCTGCAGCACGCCCTCCGACATGCGCGCCGTCATCGCGGTTGCGGCATTGCCGATATCGATCTGGCCGCAGGCAATGTCATGGGCACGCCCGTCAAGCGCCGTCGAGCGGGTCAGCCCGGTCACCGCATGCTTGGCTGCCGTGTAGGTGGCCGAGTTCGGCCGCGGCGCATGGGCCGAGATCGAGCCGTTGTTGATGATGCGACCGCCCCGAGGCGACTGCTCCTTCATGATGCGAAAGGCCGCCCGGGTGCAGATGAACATGCCGGTCAGATTGACATCGATGCCGCGCCGCCAATCGGCGACCGGGATCTGATCGATCGGCAGACCCGGGACTCCGACTCCGGCATTGTTGAACAGCACATCGACCCGCTGCCTTGCCTGGACGATTGCGGCAAAGGCTGGATCGATCGCCTCCTCGTCGGTGACGTCCGCCGGCAGCACCAGCGCTTTGGACCCGGCCCGTTCGATCTCGCTCGCCACCGCGTCCAGCGGCTCCCGCCGTCGTCCGATCACCGCCACGTCAAAGCCTCCGCCGGCCAGCGCCAGCGCCGCGGCGCGGCCGATCCCGCTGCCTGCACCCGTCACCACCGCGACCGGTCTCGTCATGCTGAACCTCCTTGGCAGACCGCCCCATTCAGCCTAGCACACGATCACCGCGCCAAGGCGACCGAGATCGCGCATTCGACACCCGCCGGTTCGAACCGCAGCTCGACGGGCCTTTCGAGCTCCATCGCCAGCGCCCGGTTCAGGATGCGCAACCCGAACCCCTGCCGGCGCGGTGCCGAGACTGGTGGTCCGCCCCGCTCGGTCCAGCGGATCTCGCAGACGCCGTCATCGCGCCGCCAGCGAAGCTCGACCCGGCCGACGGGCAAGGACAGAGCGCCATATTTCGCGGCATTCGTCGCCAGCTCATTGAGCGCCATCGACAGCGCAAGAGCCTGCTTCGGACCGATGCGGATCGGCGGGCCGGACACGACCAGCCTGCCATCCTCGATCCAGCTCTCGAGAGCCGAACGCACCAGTTTCCCGAGATCGGCGCTGACCCACGTTTCGCGTGTCAGAAGGTCATGTGCACGGGCCAGCGCAAACAGGCGGCTGGTGAAGGCGATCTTGAAAGCTGCGAGACTGTCGACGTTTTCCAGCGTCTGATCGGCCAGCGACCGCACCATCGCCAGCATGTTCTTCACCCGATGATCGAGCTCGCCGATCAGCAGCCTTCGCAGCTCGTCTGCTCGGCGGTGCTCCGTTCCGTCGCGCATGATCTTCAAGAGGCCGGGTGCTCCATGCTTGAGCGGCATGATCAAGCCGCTGCCCCAGAACCGGCTGCGGTCCTTGCGCACATGCCACCGCTCGTTCTCCGCGCGCCCGGTCGTGAGGGCTTGATTGATCTCCCAGTCCGCCGCGCCCTTCTTGACGTCTTCGGGAGTGAAGATGATGCGGCCGTCCTGCCCGACGATCTCGCTTTCACGGAAACCGAGCAGCCTTTCGGCGCCGGCGTTCCAGCTGGTCACCAGTCCGGCGCGATCGATGGTGAAGATCGCATAGTCGGTTGCACTCTCCAGAATGAGGCTGCGTTGCTCCGCTTCCAGGCGCAGCGCCGCAACCTCTTGTTCCAGCTCAGCCAGCCGCTTTTCCTGCCGCCTCGCATGCATCACAAGAATGGAACGCAAAGCCCGTCAGTTTGCTCCGCAGGACTGGCTTGCGAGGCTGCTAGGAAAGTTGTGCGAGAACCGCGCGAAACCGCTCCAGGCTCTCGGGAGGCCAGTATTGCTTCCGGTCGTAAAAATGCGGCACCGCCGGGATTTCGGGCGGAAGCATCACCCAGGGCTGCTTCGACTCGGTAAAGATGTGAATGTCTGGCGGCAGGCGGTCCGGCATGTCGAGCGTGCCGACGCGCACGAAGCGGACGAGATCGCCGGCCCCGCTGTAATTGCTCCACACCGCGATTTTACAGGTTGGACAACGGCTGATTTTCTGGCCCCTGCCGCTCAATGACGGCGTCATCACCACTTCGGGCGTTCCCGAAAGGATGACGACGCGGTCGGCCTCGATCATTGCATTCAAGGCGAAGGACGCGCCGGTCTCGCGCTGGCACCAACGGCAATGGCAGCAATGCACGAACAGCGGCTTGCTCACGAGGCGGTAGCGCACCTCCCTGCAGGTGCAGCCTCCGTCCTTGGGTTCATCGGGTTCCATCGCCCGCCATGATGTCACTTATTCTTGGATTCCCACAAGCCCACTGCGGCACCGGTCGGATCGAGCACGATGCTGAACCAGCCTCTGTCCATCACCTCGGTCACATCCTTGATGATGGTGCCGCCAAGCGAGCGCGCCCTTTCGGTCCGCGCCCTCACATCGCCGACCTCGACATAGGGAATCCACAGTGACGGCTGGCCAGGCATCGGATGCTTCATGATGCCGCCTCCGGTGCCGTTCCCGACCTTGATGAGGGTGTAGGTTCCCATCTCCATCTGCATGTCATCGAGCTGCCAGTCGAACAGCTTGCCGTAGAAGCTCTTGGCCTTGGCCGGGTCGGTGGTGTTGAGCTCGATATGAACGAAGGGGTCTGTCATCGGGGTCGGTCTCCTTGTCATGAGTCCTGACCTGCAAGCTAGGCGGTGCGCAGGACAGTATCGTGACCCCGAATAGAGCAGGGCGGGAGGGGGTTCCTCCCGCCCTGCGCAAAGGAATTTCGCCTGTCAGTTGAGGATCACCAACCGGCAGACCTGAACCTGGGACGGTCTGAAGAGCTGCGGTGCACGCACCACCTGCCGGCAGCTTGCCTGCAGACCGAGATAGTCCTCACGGCTGAGGCCGGCCACTGCATCGCCGATGCCGCCGGCGATCGGACCGCGTCCGCCGCCATTGCCGCCATTGCCATTGCCGCCGCCTCCGGGGTTCCCACCGCCGCCGCCGGGGTTGCCGCCGCCAGCCGAGCCGCCACCCCCGCCACCGGGATTGCCGCCACCACCGCCGCCGGGGTTGCCACCCCCGCCGCCCCCGCCGCCGCCAGGAACCCCGCCGCGACCGCCACCGACCCCGATACCGATCCCGACCGCCGCCGTCACACCCGGACCGGCCGCGACGCCGGCTCCGGCCTTGACGCGGACATGGCCGACATTGGCGCCGATCGCGGTCCCGACCAGGAGCCCTGGACGGTTTTTCTTTGCACCGACACCAGCTTTGACATTGACCCCGATGATGCCGAGCCGAACCTTGACCTTGGCATCGAGCAACTTATGCGTGCGGCTGTGCCTGACCTTCCCGCCGCCGAGAACGCCGACGACGCCGCGGCCGCTCAGCACATTGCCGTGGCTGCCACCACCGAGCACGCTGCCGCCCAGCCCGCCGCCAAGGAGGCCACCGCCACCACCGCCACCCAGGCTGGTGCCGCCGCCGCCACCGCCGAGGAGGCCACCGCCTCCGCCGCCGCTGGCAAGGCCGCCATTGCCGCCGATCGCGCCGTCAAGACCGCCGCCGGCAACGCCGCCTCCGCCGCCACCGCCGAGCGAGCTGCCGCCGCCCCCCCC